>NZ_CP029002.1:622985-934478 GCF_003073375.1 Lysinibacillus sp. 2017 | reverse complement strand
ATAAAACTTTCGCTGGGTTTTCCACAACTTCTTTAATAGCCATTATTATTTACCTCTTTCTATATGCATTAGATCATTGTTGGATCTAAATCGACTGTTAATACAATACCTTTTTTAATCCATTCTGAACGATACATTTTAATCAATTGTAGCAGCACAGGAATTAAATTCGGCTCTACTTTATATTTTATCAAACATTGGTAGCGATATCTATTTTGGAGACGGCTAATACTTGCTGTAGTTGGTCCAATAACAGACACTTTAAACGATAAACTCGAACGCAAGTATTGTGCCGCGCGCTCTGCATATTCTGCTGCCATCATGACATCCTCATGCGAAACTTGGATAAGCGCAATATAGTAATACGGCGGATAACCTGCTAAATGTCTCATATGCATTTCGCGTTCATAAAACGGCGTATACAATTGCTCTTTTGATAATTCAATCGCATAATGCTCTGGTGTATAAGTCTGAATAAATACTTCTCCAAGCTTTTCATGTCTCCCTGCACGTCCACTTACTTGTGTCATGAGCTGGAATGTTTTTTCTGCTGCTCGGTAATCTGGTAAATGGAGGGATGTATCTGCACTCAGTACACCAACAAGCGTAATATTCGGGAAATCTAATCCCTTCGCAATCATTTGTGTTCCAAGTAAAATATCTGCCTCACCTGCACCAAACGCATCCAGTATTTTTTCATGAGAGCCTTTTTGCTTCGTTGTATCAACATCCATTCGTAACACGCGCGCTTCTGGGAATAACTTATAAATTTCCTCTTCCACTTTTTGCGTTCCTGTTCCGAAATAGCGAATATTTTCACTTTGACACTGCGGGCAAGTTTGTGGAACGTATTCATCATAGCCACAATAATGGCATTTCAGCTTTTCTTGATAGCGGTGATATGTTAGAGAGATATCACAGTTTGGGCATTGTACCGTCGTCCCACAATCACGACATAGCACAAACGACGAATAGCCACGACGATTTAAAAACAGTACCGTCTGTTCTTTTTTAGCAAGTCGATTTTGTAGCGCTTCCATGAGTGGCTCTGAAAACATGGAGCGATTTCCTGCCTGTAATTGTTCCCGCATATCCACAATATGAACAGTTGGTAACGCTTGATTCTTCGCCCGATTTTCTAGTGTTAATAACGTATAAACACCCTTTTTCGCACGTGCAAATGATTCTAATGCCGGTGTTGCACTTCCTAAAATGACGGGACAATTATAATAATTTCCACGCCAAATTGCGACATCACGGGCATGATAACGCGGCGAATCTTCCTGTTTATATGTTGATTCATGCTCTTCATCTAAAATGATGAGTCCTAAATTTTTAAACGGAGCAAAAACCGCAGACCTCGCACCAACAACTACTTTGACTTCCCCTTTTTGAACTTTTCGCCACTCATCATATTTTTCACCGACAGATAAACCACTATGCATAACGGCTACTTGATCACCAAATCGCGATTTAAAGCGTTCAGTCATCTGCGGGGTTAAAGCAATTTCAGGGACAAGTACAATCGCTTCCTTGTTTTGTGCAATCGTTTTTTGAATGGCCTGCAAGTATACTTCCGTCTTCCCACTACCCGTAATACCATGTAGTAGAAATGTTTCACTACGTTTATCATCAATAGCACTCGTAATCTTTTCCAGGGCTACTTGTTGTTCTGACGTTAATTGTAAAAATTTCGTTGGAACAATGTCTTTTGTATACGGATCACGGTAAACTTCTTGCTGAATATATTGCGCCGCTCCCTTTTCAATAACACTTGTTAATACTGCATTTGTTATATGGAGTGCTTCACAAATTTCATCAGGAGCTATTACCGCACCGCTGTTTAATTTCATCCATTCAATGAGATGTTTTTGCTTTTGTGCTCTTGTAGAAATTGATTTTTCTACATCTTCAAGTGTTTGTAATGAAGCAATTTGGACTTTTCTAACCTGTTTCACTCGACCTTTTTGCTTCACTTCATTTTCAATCATTAATCTATTTTCTCGTATGGCTTGCTTTACAGGTTTTAATAACCCTTCTTTTTCGAACTGCTTCACATTCACTTTACTCGTTTTTTCAAAGAATGGTTGGAGCACTTCAGGTAAATTGCCAGTCTCACCGGATAACACAACAAATTTTTCATACTTCGCCCGTAATGCACCGGGTATCATCACTTGAAGTGCATCGATTTCATAACAGATTGTATGGAGTTTGAGCCATTTTGCTAACGCTAGCATTTCATCCGTTATAATCGGTTCTAAATCAAAAATTTCTGCTACTGGTTTAATTTTATTTAATGGGACATCCGTTTCAGTTGTAATTCCAACGACAAAGCCGAGCACATTTCGTGGACCAAATGGTACTTTCACACGACAACCTGTATCGATGAGTTCTTCCCACTGTTCTGGCACTAAATAATCAAACGGTTTGTCCACAGGATATGCAGAAACGTCAACAATTACTTGCGCAATTATCATTTTACATCGCTTCTTAACTGCTCATTAAAATACTTCACAACAAGCTCAGTAATTTTTTCTGGTTCTTCTAAACGCCCTTTTCCAATATAACCGCATGCCAAAAAGCCTTCTGACGGTTCAATAAATTTCACACCGTCTTCATGAAGTTGCGAAATATTTCTTAGGACCGCTGGATGCTCATACATATGCACATTCATCGCTGGTGCCACCCATATAGGAGCCGTTGTCGCAAGAAGCGTTGTTGTGACCATATCGTCGGCCATTCCGTGAGCCATTTTTGCAATCATATTAGCCGTAGCTGGCGCAACGATAACTAAATCTGCCCAGTCTGCTAAATCAATATGTGCTATGACACTTGAATCTTTTTCATCAAATGTATCGTAAAACACATCGTTTTTAGACATTACTTGAAAGCTTAAAGGTGTGACGAATTTTTGTGCTGAAGCGGTCATGATGACTTTAACGTTCATCCCTGCTTGCGATAATTTACTAACAAGAGCAACCGCTTTATAAACAGCAATCCCACCTGAAACGCATAGTAACACATTGTTTTTTTTCATCATCAAAACCATCCTTTCAAAGCACAAGCCCCCAAAGAAAAATTCTAAGGGAGCTTCTACTCAAAGTCATATCAAATTAATCTTTCGGTGAAATTAAATTTCATCCTCGTACACTGTTGAAGCATCTTGTTTCACTTTACGAAGTTTGCCTGCAGCCACTTCTTCTAATGCTTTACCAACTGGTTTGTAAGAAACGTAAGAATCTAATTGTTCTCCGCCCTCTTCTTGAAGTTGACGCGCACGTTTTGATGCTAAACTCACTAATGAGTATTTAGAATCGATTTGTTTTTTTAATTTATCTACTGATGGGTATAACATGGTTTTATTCTCCTCTCAACATTGACAAGTAGCGTTTCTCGACACGTTCACGACGGCAATGTTCCGCTACTATAATGGCATTAATTTTATCACAAGCATTTTGTACTTGGTCATTTTCTACGACATAATCGTACAGACTCATCATCTCAACTTCTTCACGAGCCGTTGCGATACGACGAGCAATAACCTCTTCTGTTTCAGTACCACGACCAACTAAACGTTGCTCAAGTTCCGAAATACTCGGTGGTGCTAAAAAGATAAACAACGCATTTGGTGCTTTTTCACGAATTTGTGCTGCACCTTGAACTTCAATTTCTAAAAAAACGTCACGACCAGCTTCTAGCGTTTCCTCTACATAAGCAAGAGGCGTTCCATAGTAATTGCCCACAAATTCGGCATGTTCTAGTAACCCACCTTGCTCGATTAACGTTTCGAATTCCTCACGTGTTCTAAAGAAATAGTCTACACCATCTACTTCTCCTTTACGAGGATTACGTGTCGTCATCGAAATCGAATATTCATAATTTGTGTCAGGCTGGGAAAATAGTTCTTTACGAACTGTACCTTTACCAACGCCTGATGGACCTGATAATACTATTAATAATCCACGTTGTTTATTCATATGTAACTCCTTTTACTATTCTATATTTTGAACCTGTTCACGCATTTTTTCTAAAATCGTTTTTGCTTGTACAACGGCGATTGAGCATGCTGCAGATTGATTCTTTGAGCCAATTGTATTAATTTCACGATTCATCTCTTGCATAATGAAATCTAGCTTACGACCAATCGCTATTGTTTCGGTTAAGGTTTCAGACAATTGTCCAAAATGACTTTCTAAACGATCTAGCTCTTCTGTAATATCAATACGTTCTGCAAAAATCGCAACTTCCGTTAACAAACGATCCTCCAGTTCTTGGCCACTTGCAATTTCGTTTAAACGACCAATCAAACGTTCGCGATATTTTGTAACGGCTTGCGGTGCTTCTTTTCGAATTTGTATAATTTGCTGTTCGAGCTCAAATTTATATTGTAACATGACATGACGTAATTCTTGTCCTTCGCGCTCACGCATGTTGACTAAATTGTATATTGCTTCTGATAATGCAGATTTAACCGCTTCAAGTATTTCCTCTTGCAAAAATTCAACCTTTTCAATTAGTAACACTTGGTCCAAGCTAACAATTTCTTGCATCGTCCACTTTTCTTCCATTTGAACAGATTGTGTAAGTTCATTTTTTGCTTGAATAAAAGCATTCAGTAATGTCCAATCAATACGAATCGACTGCTGCGCTTCATGAAGCTCTTTTAGAAAAATAATAACATCTATTTTCCCACGAGAAACAGCATCCGACAACATTTTTTTTGCAATTATTTCTGATTCCATCCAATCTTTTGGAAACTTTGTATTTATTTCTAAAAAGCGATGATTCACAGCACGAATTTCAACCGTAAGTTGAAAATTTTTCGTTGTTGTGACCCCTCTGCCGAATCCGGTCATACTACGCACCAAGGTTCGTCACACCCTTCTTTGCATATTGCTCCAATTATATCATATGTTCGTCCATTTATGCGCAATCGTTTAGTCAAAAATTGCACAACTACAGCATGCATCAGAAAAAGTGGTATGATAGGTAGAAAGATAAGAGAATATCGTTACGAAAGAGGAATGAAGATGGCATTTGATGGGCTATTTACACGTTCAATGAGCAAAGAGTTACAAACGCTCTCATCTGGACGAATTAATAAAATATATCAACCGAATGCGCTTGAAGTTGTTTTACAAATTCGCGCTGCTGGTACAAATTCAAAACTATTATTTTCAATCCACCCTTCCTATTCACGCGTACATATAACAGAACAATCGATTGAAAACCCAGCTGATCCTCCGATGTTTTGTATGTTATTACGCAAACATATCGAAGGTGGCTTTATCTCATCTATTACACAAGATGGATTTGAACGCGTTATTACAATAACTATAGACAGCAAAAATGAAATTGGCGATGCCGTTAAACGTAAGCTTATTGTTGAGGTTATGGGCCGTCACAGTAATTTAATTTTAGTTGATGCGGAAAACGATAAAATTATTGATAGCTTGAAGCATTTACCACCTTCTGTAAATAGCTATCGTACCGTTCTTCCTGGTCAGCCTTATATCGAACCACCACAGCAACACAAAGTTTCATTAAGCAGCTTAACAGATACAGAAATCGAACAATTTTTCGCTACTGATGTAACAACAAAAGAAATCATTGAAAAATTTGCCGGGTTCTCTCCACTTCATGCAAATGAATTATTACATCGTCAAAAGTCTCAAGACGTTGTAACTGCAAGCCGCCAATTGATGAATGAAATTGTTACCATCGCCAAACCGACTTATATAGAGCAAGAGAGTAAAAGCTATTTTTCTCCTACTGATTTGACACATTTACAAGGTAACGTGACGAATTTTGCAACACTTGGTGAATTGTTAGACCGCGTCTTTTTTGCTCGTGCAGAACGTGACCGTGTAAAGCAACAAGCTGGTGACTTAGAACGTTGGCTACAAAATGAGTTAAATAAATTAAAGTTGAAGCAAAAAAAACTACAAAAAGATTTCGAGCGTGCGCAAAACTTGGATCAGTTCCAACTGTACGGCGAGCTATTAATGGCGAATTTATATAACTTTACAAAAGGTGAAGAATACGTAGACGTTGAAAATTATTACAGTGAAACGGCTGAAAAAGTACGTATTCCAATCAGTCCGCGTAAAACGCCAATCGAAAACGCACAAAGCTATTATACGAAATACAATAAAGCTAAAACAGCGCTAATTATGATTGAAGAACAGCAAGAAAAAACAAAAGAAGACATTCAATATTTAGAAATGCTTTCACAACAAGTACAACAAGCCTCTCCTGCTGATATTGAAGAAATTCGTGAAGAACTTGCCGAACAGGGCTTACTTCGTTTACGTCAGTCAAAACGTAAAAAGAAACCGACAAAACCTGCACCTGAAAAATTCATTTCTTCTACAGGTATCGTCATTTCTGTCGGAAAAAATAACAAACAAAATGACTATTTAACCTTTAAAATCGGCAAGCGAAATGAAATTTGGTTGCATACAAAGGATATTCCTGGTTCACATGTTGTCATTCATAGCGATAATCCAGATGAAGCAACAATAAAAGAAGCCGCGATGTTAAGTGCTTACTATAGTAAAGCCCGTGAATCTGCTTCTGTTCCAGTCGACTATACAGAAATTCGCCATGTGAAAAAGCCAAATGGTTCTAAACCCGGATTCGTGATTTATTTCGAACAAAAGACAGTTTTCGTCACACCAGATGAAGCAGTAATCATGCAATTAAAAAAATAACAAAATGAGCGCACCGATTACCGATGCGCTCATTTTTATTATTTCATTGTTTTTTTATTTTTATATTGTACATGCCAAGCTAACGCTTCTTCTAAGTTATGCGGCGTATGCGCATTTCCTGATACTTCAATCGCACGGTTATAATAATCGCGAAGTGCCTCTTTAAAATCTGGATGTACACAGTTTTTAATAATTGCCTCCACTCGTTCTCTTGGGGCCATTCCACGTAAATCAGCAATCCCTTGTTCTGTCGCAATAACATCAACATCATGCTCCGTATGGTCATGGTGTGCAACCATCGGGACGATTGATGAAATATCGCCACCTTTTGCATAAGACTTCGTTACAAAAATACCGATACGAGCATTACGTGTGAAATCTCCAGAACCGCCTAATCCATTCATCATATGTGTGCCCATTACATGCGTTGAATTGACATTGCCATAAATATCGACTTCAAGCGCTGTATTAATCGCAATAATTCCTAAACGACGAATAAGTTCTGGATGATTCGATATTTCTTGTGGTCGTAAAACTAAACGATCTTTGTATTGATCAATATTGCTGTATACGCGGTCGCCACATTCTTTACTTAATGTAATCGATGTACCTGAGGCAATTTTCACCTTATTTGCATCAAGTAAATGGAATACAGCATCTTGTAAAACTTCAGAGTAAATTTCTAACTCTTCAAATTCAGAATCCAAAAAGCCATTTAGTACAGCATTTGCTACAGAGCCTACACCCGATTGCAGTGGCAATAGGTTTTTCGGTAAGCGCCCTACTATGATTTCATCGCGTAGGAATGCTAATAAATGCTGTGCGATTTTTTCCGTTTCTTCATCTGGCTCAACGATTAATGATGGTGCGTCTTTAATTGTTGAATGAACAATCCCTTTAATTTTGTTGACATCAACTGGGATACCTACTGTTCCAATACGATCACTTGCTTTGAGTAATGGGATTGGATCCCGTTCTCCTTGCATACCTGGTAAATAAATATCATGGATGCCTTCTAAATTCGGTTGTTCAGGATTTAATTCGATAATAATTTCTTTCGCCATTTGCACAAGAATAGGCGAGTTACCAATTGAAGTTGTTGGAATGATTTGGCCGTCCTCTGTAATTGCTGTTGCCTCAATAATAGCAAAGTCGATTGGACCGATAATGCCTTGACGAATTAGTTCAGCATTATGTGATAAGTGCATATCAGAATAAAGTACTTGCCCTGTGTTAATAGCTTTACGAATGGCAGGATCCCCTTGATAAGGAGCGCGCTTGCGGATAATTCCAGCTTCCGCCATCAATTGATCCACTTCTGGACCAAGTGACGCACCTGTGTAAACATCTACTTGAAACTTTTCCTTTTTTGCTTTTTCAACAAGCGCTAGCGGGACAGTTTTGGCATCGCCAGCACGAGTGAACCCACTCATGCCTAGTACCATCCCATCCTTAATCCACGAAGCTGCCGTTTCCGCGGATACCACCTTATCCGCTAATCCTTGATAACGAATTCGATCATTTATAACTGTGCCCATTTATTACATCCTCCCCTTCGTGTAAACGTACCAATAAAGTGTTCCATTTATGCCATATTTCATTTAGCTAAAAAAAGGCCAAACAACTCCTTCCAAAACTATTTAAATGATAATAAAATAGGTGACTCCATTAACCAACTCTCAGTAATATTCTTCACGAAAGAGAAAATACCTCTATAAAATAAGATAAATTTTACGTGATAAGTATTCTTGAAAAATATTTTTTGAAATATATTAATTTACTAGGTGGATTTATGTAAAACTACCACTATAATCGCTGCAATGTAATAATTACAAAGTTTCAGTAAAATCGACAAATATCATTAATAATTATCGCCATTAAACGTATAGGAGTGATTTATATGTCCGTTAGTAAAAAGTTAAATCTCGCATTCACTTCATTAATCGTTATTGTTTTTCTATGTTTAGGGCTTTTACTTCAGCAATTTCATAGAATTGGTGGTCAAATGGAAGAAACAGTAGACTCCCGTGTTGTCCAATTATAAATTGGAAAAAAATACAACGTTCCATTGCAACACAAGGAATGTTCATTCGTGCACACATCCAAGCACTGAACGCATCAATCGAAGCTGTTCGCGCGGGTGATCATGGAAAAGGTTTCGCTGTTGTTGCAGATGAAGTGAAAAAATTAGCCGAGCAATCCAAACAATCTGCTGAACAAATCGTATCCTTAACACTCGAAATACAAAAGGGGACGAAAAATGTAGAAAACGCTGTCGACAAAGGACTACTATCTGTAACAAAAGGCGTAGAGATTACGATGGAACAAATTAATGACGTTTCAATGGAACTAAGTCAAAATGCGCAGAATTTAAATGATCTTGTCCGTAAATTTAAGCTTTAATAGAAAAAGGGATTTGCAAAAATTTATGCAAATCCCTTTTTCTTTGTTTCTATTGTTAGAAAGAATGTTATATATTCTTATCAAAAAAGAAACCATCTAGAAATTCTAGACGGTTTCTCCCACTACTGAAAATTATTTAACTGGGTTTTCAGAAGTTAACTCGATTTCGTGCCACTTCGTACCGCCATCATAACTTACATTGTAGTTTTTGATACGTTTGTTGATCGGTAAGATTTCAGTACGGAAGTAAGTTGGAATCGTTGTAGCTTGTGAGAACATATACTCTTCCCATGCTTTAAATGCATTTGCACGGTAGTCAGCATCAATTGCTTCTTTAGAATCGATATCTACTAATAATTTTTCTAACTCAGGAGTAGTGAATCGGCTATAGTTGAATGCAGCTGTTGAACCGTATAAACCAAGTGGAGATGGGTTTGTACCAGTACCCCATGCAGCCATGAACATATCGATTTCAGCATCGTCAGCTTTAACTTTATCATAGAAGCTGTTGAATTCGATTAAACGACCTGTTGTTAATTGTACGTCTAAACCTACTTCTTTCCAGTTT
This sequence comes from Lysinibacillus sp. 2017, assembly GCF_003073375.1. Lineage (NCBI taxonomy): Bacteria > Bacillati > Bacillota > Bacilli > Caryophanales > Bacillaceae > Lysinibacillus > Lysinibacillus sp. 2017. Next base: position 924,794 of record NZ_CP029002.1, on the reverse strand, counting down.
TGACGGTAGTACTCAACGATTGCTTCGTCAGTGTCAGAACCAGACATAGATGCTAAGTTGATTGAGAATTTGTTTCCGTCTTTATCTTCACGGATACCATCGCCATCAACATCTTTGTAACCAGCTTCATCTAATAATGCGTTTGCTTTTTCTGGATCATAGTTGAAACCAGTTAAAGAATTATCATGGAATGAAGCGAATGCTGGTGGAATTAATGAAGTTGCACGAGAACGTAAACCTTGGTAGAAGCGTTCAGTTACTTGTTCAACGTCAATTGCATAACCAATTGCTTGACGTAATTTAACGTCACCCATTTTTGTATTGTCTGTATCAGTTACGTTAATAGAATTAGCTTGATCATATTTACCTACTTTGAAACCTAGGTAAGAATATGCTAATTCAGGACGAGCTAAAACTGCTACGTTTTGTAAGTCTTTCACGCCATCATATTGAGTAGCAGGGAAAGAAGATAACATGTCATATTGACCTGTACGTAATGCTTCACCAATTGAAGCTGAAGGTACAACTTGTAATACTACTTTATCTAACTTAGGAGTGCCTCTCCAGTAGTTTTCGTTTGCAACGTACTGAATAGATTCACCATCTACTAATTTATCAATTTTGAATGCACCTAAAGTTACAGGTGTTTTACGAACTGCATCAGAAGAGATTAAGTCTTCCATTTTAATATCTTTTAATTGGTGTTTAGGAGCAGCGTAACCCCATAAACCGTCACCACCAGAATAGATAGCTGGTGAAACTTTAGTCATTGAAATTTCTACAGTTTTGTCATCGATTTTTTTGATACCTGAGATTGAATCTGCAGTACCTGCTTTGTATTCAGCAGCACCGATGATATTTTCGAAGTCACCATCGTAACGGATACCAGTGTATTTTGGGTGACCAATAATTTCATAAGAGTAAATAATGTCGTCAGCAGTTAATGGCTCGCCATCAGACCACTTAACGTCTTGTTGAATTGTTACTGTTACTTTGTTGTTGTCAGCGTCAACACCTAATTTTGCGATACCTTCATCAGTGATTAAGAAGTCACCATCTGTATCGAAAATTGAGTTAGACATGAATTCCATAAGATCTGCGTCAAATCCATTTTCATATAACTCAGCAAGTAAAATACCTTGGAATGGAGAATCTGTTACTAAAGCGAATTTTAAAGTTCCGCCGTCAATAACATCACCATCGTTTGTTACTTCCATTGGAAGTGTTGGAGCTTCAGCAGTAGAACCGCCGTCTTCAGTTTTTTCTTCTGTTTTGCCAGAATCAGTTTCAGCTGGTTTTTCAGTTGATGATTCTTTGTCATCGCCACATGCAGCTAGAACTAACATAATTGCGAAAACAGTAGAAAGTAATAACCAATACTTTTTCTTCATTGTTTTTCCTCCTCTTTTTATCCTAATCGTTGTTTTGCGTCAGCCGCACGTCGTAACGCTTGACCAACGTAATTTATACCAAGCATCATAACTAAAATTAGTATAGATGCAGGTAACCATATCCACCATTTACTCGATAAAATAATCGGGTTCATGGCATAACTTACTAGCGTCCCTAAACTTGGTGTTGACGGTGGTAAACCGAATCCTAAGAATGATAAACCTGTCTCAATGCCGACGTTACCAGCAAAACTTAACGTAACTTCAACAATCAACAGCGAACTTAAGTTTGGTAATAAACCTTTAAACATAATCGCAAAATCACTAGTACCCATTGTTTTTGAGGCACTTATGTAATCGCGGCGTGCTTCAGAAAGTGCTTTTGAACGCACAAGTCTGGCCGTCCCCATCCATTGAAAAGCTGCAATGATTAATATTAATTCCATTATTCCGTATCTCGGAACAATCGTTACAACTACGATAATGATCATTAATGTTGGTAATGTGATGAAGAAGTCGATAATACGCATAAAGAAATTATCGATAAATCCACCATAATATCCCATGATGATCCCTAGAGCAATACCTAGTACGTTTGCAATTAACGTAATGGCAATAGCGATTAAAATTGAGTTTTTCGCACCGATGATTAACTGACCGAACATATCTCGTCCAGCTTCATCTGCACCTAAAACATAGCCTCGAACACCTGGTTCAGTAAAACGTTCTAATAATTGAATTTTCATAACTGCCGTTTGGTCAATTACGAAGAATGCCAATGCTAAAACGCCTACGATTAATATCGTGATCCCTACTAATGAGAACATTGCTAATTTATCTTTTATAAACTCTCGCAAAATAACTTGAATACCCGTTGGTGGAGAGCTTTGAGATTCTAACTTTTCTACTGCTTGTTCATTTTTGTTTTCCATGATTAAAATCACCTCTCCTTAGTCATTATTAATTAATTAGTCTATGCGAATACGCGGGTCAACAATACTTAAAATAATATCGGACAATAGACTACCTAATAATGCTAAGAAGCCATATAACATAACTAGTGCTGTAATAACACTGTAGTCACGACTTAAAATTGAATCGATAAATAATTTCCCCATACCTGGATACGCAAATACTGTTTCGATGAAAATTGATCCACCAAGTAAACCAGTAATTGTGAAACCTAAGAAGGCTGCAATCGGAAGTAATGAGTTACGGAAAATGTGGCGTGAATACACCTTTTTCATTGGAATCCCTTTACTTCTAGCAGTTTTAACATAATCCATCGTTTTCGCATCGATAATTTCAGTACGCAAATATTGAATAATACCTGTCGTACCTAGTAGTGCATATGTTCCTGCTGGTAATAATAAGTGATAGAATTTGTTCCAGTAATATGCCCATGTTCCTTGGTCAAGTCCTATATCAACCGTACCACTTGTTGGGAACCACATGAGTCGATACCCGAAAATGTACACGAAAATTAATGATAATACGAATGTTGGAATTGCATACGAGATAAAGCTATATAAAACAATGGCTTTATCTGCAAGTGATTCTTGATAACGTCCGGCAACTACACCTAGTGGAATAGCTAGTCCGTACACGAGAATAACACTTAGTAATGATAGTAATAATGTATTCATACCACGGTCACCAATAATATCTGCAACTGGTTTTTTGAATGTATAACTTTGACCGAAGTCACCTTGTGCTGCATTTGCAATCCAGTTGTAATATTGTGTATACCATGGATCATTTAAGCCAGCTTTTTCTCGCAGTTGTTCAATTACAGATGGATCTGTTTCAGGTGTAATTAACCCTGTGAACGGATCTCCTGGCATTTGTTTTGCCAAAATGAAGATTAGGAGACTTAAAATAAATAGCTGCGGAATCATAATTAATACGCGTCGAGCAATCGTTTTCCACATACTATACACGCTCCTTTTCTGCTTCAGTCATCGCTACTTTATGCGTATCTGAAATTGATTTTAAAGGATATACTTTTCCATCTTTATCGTAATAATTATGTTGCTCTTCTTTATACTTCGCTTCAACTCTTTGACGTTCGATTTTACGTTCGATACGTGTTTCTGGCTCAATATTAGGAATTGCAGATAGAAGTCGGTTTGTATAAATATGTTGAGGATTCGTGTAAATATCTTCACGCTTACCTGTTTCTACAAAGCGTCCTTTATACATGATCGAAATATGGTCACACATGTGGCGAACAACACCTAAATCATGTGAGATGAATAAATAACTAATTCCATATTGATCTTGAATTTCCTTCATAAAGTTTAAAACTTGTGCTTGTACTGATAAATCCAGTGCTGAAACTGGCTCATCAGCAATGATCATTTTTGGATTACATGCCACTGCACGTGCAATACCTAAACGTTGCTTTTGACCACCTGAGAATTCATGTGGATATTTTAGTAAAACGTCTTCTGACATCCCAACAATGGCTAGTAATTCGTTAATACGTTTGCGCTCTTCTTGAGGCGACAATTTCATAAAGTTACGAATTGGCTCTGCTAAAATGTCTAATACACGTTTACGTGGATTCATACTTGAATGTGAATCTTGGAAAATCATTTGAATGTCGCGATTGTATGCAGAATCACGTTTACGACGTGTATTCGTTACATTTTCACCTTCATAAATAATTTTTCCTGATGTAATTTTTTCTAGTCCGATAATTGCTTTACCTGTCGTTGATTTACCAGAACCTGATTCCCCTACTAAACCGTAAGTTTTACCACGTTCGAATTCCATCGTTACACCATCTACAGCATATACATGGTCAACAACTGTATTGAAAAATCCACCTTTGATTGGATAGTGAACTTTTAAATCTTCAACTTGCATGAAACTCATCGATTTACGCTCCCTTCCTCGTCTTCAAAGTGGAAATTTTTCCAGCAAGTACAGCGTACAAGATGTCCTGGTGCCACTTCATGAAGTTGTGGATTCGCTTCGTGTTCTGAAGCATCAATCCATGGAGTACGAGATGAGAATCGGCACCCTTCACGTGGTAATTTCATTAGCGAAGGTACCATCCCCTGAATTACTTCTAGTTCATCGCTCTCACTGTTTGCTTGAGGAATCGATTTTAGTAATGATCTTGTGTATGGATGCTTCGGATTTCTGAATAATTCTACTACTGACGCTTCTTCAATTACCTGACCTGCATACATTACTGCAACTCGGTCTGCGACTTCTGCTACAACACCTAAGTCATGGGTAATTAAAATGATCCCTGATTGAATCTCGTCTTGTAGAGATTTTAACAAGTCTAAAATTTGAGCTTGAATTGTAACGTCAAGCGCTGTTGTAGGCTCATCGGCAATGATAATTGCTGGCTTACCTGATAAAGCAATGGCAATCATAACACGCTGACGCATACCACCTGATAATTGGTGAGGAAATTGATTAGCTACACGTGGCGGATTTGGAATCCCTACTTGATCTAACAATTCTAATACACGCTGACCGCGCTGTTGTTTGTTTAATTTTGAATGATAAACTAAACCTTCTTCAATTTGTTCTCCAATGCGCATTAATGGATTTAATGCCGATAATGGGTCTTGGAATATAAACCCAATATCATTCCCTCGAAGTTTATTAAACTGATCCTCATTCAATTTTACTAAGTTTTGATTGTTATAAAGAATTTCACCTTCAACTTTTGTGTTGTTTCCATTGTGTAATCCTACAATCGATGTTGCTAAAGTACTTTTACCGCAACCTGATTCACCAACGATAGCTAAAATTTCATTTTTGCGAAGCGTTAATGAAACATTGTCTACAGCCGGATAATAAGTATCTTTAATACGAAAGCTCGTACGTAAATCGCGGATTGTCAATAATTCATTCGTAGACACTAAATAATCGCTCCTTCCTTCATAACCCCTGCTCTGTCTCTACTTATCTCTCTATTTAAGCTATCTAAAACTCAGTCTCATAAAATATTATATTTTTTGTAATATTTATGTATTCCAATATAAATTATCCATAAAATACAACCAAAGTCAATTATTAAACTTTCTAACTATTCTAATTTAACATTTTTCTTTTATAAATAGCAAACTATTCTTTAAAATTTAAATTTTCCAATAATTAAATGCATAAAATAGGTAATAAATATCAGTTTAAAAGCTTAAAATTTGTTTTCCGCATATTAAACATTTTTGCTAAAGTTTAAAAAATTCCATTTCTATTAAACTTCAATTTTAAAAAAAATGCTGCTAGGCGTAAAAGAATTATATAACTATAACAAAAACGTGTAAAGAGTATTTTCAATACTTTCACACGTTTTTGAATTATTTTAATATTTTTTATTTTAATTTGCCTTCTTTTAAATCTTTATGCCAGTTTTTTAAGAAAGGAATTTGATTTTCTTCTATCGCTCCTGATTCATTTGCGGCTTCAATCAAAAAATCAAAATTTGTAAGAGAAACATATCTTACATTTGCGTCGTTAAATGCTTGCTCTGCTTTTGGTAAATTATATGTATAGACACATACAACGCCTAATACTTCACAGCCCGCAGCACGCAAAGCTTCTACCGCTACAATGGAAGATCCTCCAGTTGATACGATGTCCTCTACGACTACAACTTTTTGACCTGGTGCATACTTCCCCTCAATTTGATTGCCACGTCCGTGTTCTTTTGCTTTTGAACGTACATAAACCATTGGCAATTCTAAAATATCTGAAACCCATGCAGCATGAGGAATTCCTGCTGTAGCTGTACCTGCAACAACTTCACATTCCGAGAAATTTTCTTTAATTAAAGATGCTAAACCATTTGCTAATTGTTTTCGAATGACGGGATCTGAAATAGTTAAACGTGTATCGCAGTAAATAGGCGATTGAATTCCAGAAGCCCATGTGAATAGGTCAGTTGGATTTAATTCAACAGCTCCTACCTTTAACATTGCGTGTGCGATTTTATTTTGTAATGACATTTATTTTCCCTCCCATAATTCACAAACTTTTTTATATGCGATTACAGGATTTTCTGCACCTGTAATCGCACGTCCTACAACGATAAGTGATGAACCATCCTTTTTTGCTCCGTCTGGTGTTGCGATGCGTTTTTGGTCATTCGCTTCGTCACCAAGCATACGAATACCTGGTGTTACGCGTAAGAAATTTTCACCGCATGTTTCCGCAATAACTCTTGCTTCATGAACAGAACATACAACACCATTTAAGCCAGCTTGTTTCGTTAACTCCGCATAATGTAGAACAGATTCTTTTAGTGATAACGCAATTTTTTGCTCTTGGTGCATTTGTTGTTCTGTCGTTGATGTTAGTTGCGTTACTGCGATTAAAGCTGCGCGTTTTTTACCTGCTTCAGTACCAGCTTCTAACCCTTCTAGTGCACCTTCCATCATTGCTCTTCCACCTGCTGCATGGACATTGACTAAATCCACACCTAAGCGAGCTAAGCCCTTCATTGCTGATTTCACGGTATTTGGAATGTCATGTAATTTTAAATCCAGGAAAATATCATGTCCCTGATCTTTTACTTTACGAACAATATCTGGACCCTGTTGCATATAAAGTTCCATGCCAATTTTGACGAACAATTTTTCATCGAATTGCGTTAAAAAATTCATGACATCCTTCTCACCTGGAAAGTCGAGTGCAATAATCGGTTTTGTATTCATAATTAACGATGGCTCCTTCCAATAAGTTCTGAAATTTGGTTCACACCAAGTGCATCTAATTTCGCTGGTAACTCGTCGATAATTGTCGGACATACGAAATGATCGACAAAATTCGCTGTACCTACTGCAACTGCCGATGCGCCTGCTGACATGAAATCAATCACATCTTGCGCACAAGTAATACCACCCATCCCAATAATGGGGATATTCACCGATCTGTACACTTCATAAACCATACGAATTGCAACTGGTTTAATCGCCGGCCCAGATAACCCACCTGTACCGTTTGCGATGACTGGTTTTCCTGTACGTTCATCTAAACGCATACCTACTAATGTATTAATCATTGTAATTCCGTCTGCGCCTCCCGCTTCAACTGCTTTGGCGATATCGACAATATTCGTTACGTTTGGTGATAATTTTACATAGACAGGCACACTTGAAGCTGCTTTTACTGCCATTGTTAATTGTTTTGCTGTTTCAGGATCTGTACCAAACTGAATCCCTCCACATTTAACATTTGGACAAGAAATATTTAACTCTAATGCTTTTACGTTCGGTGCTTTCGAAATTTGCGCCGCCACTTCGACATAATCTGCTACTTCCGTTCCTGCTACGTTCGCAATAATTGGCACATCATAGCTTTCTAAAAATTTCAGCTCTTCCCCCATTACTTTATCAATACCTGGGTTTTGAAGGCCTATCGCGTTTAACATCCCTGCAGACGTTTCTGCTACACGTGGTGTTGGATTTCCTTTTCTTGTTTCAAGGGTCGTTGCTTTAATCATAATGCCGCCAAGTTTTGATAAATCATATAGTTGTGCATATTCGCGACCAAATCCAAAACATCCTGAAGCTGGCATGATTGGGTTTTTTAAGTCGAGTCCTGGTAGTTCAATCGTTAAACGGCTCATAGTGCCACAACTCCTTTCGGGAATACTGGCCCATCTGAGCACACTTTCACATAATCTTTTTCGATTTTATCAGTCGTGTCGCATACACAGGCGAAGCAAGCACCAATCCCGCAGCCCATGCGTTCTTCAAACGATAGATAGCCTTCTTTTTCTGGATAATAGCCTTCTAATGCGCGTAGCATTGCTAAAGGTCCACAAGAATAAAACACATCGAATTCAGGATTTACTTCATCGAAAACGGTTGTAACGAATCCTTTAGTTCCCTTTGTACCGTCTACTGTCGCATAGTATGTGTCGCCTAAAGCGTTAAACTCTTCTTCATAAAAACATACATCTTCTGATTGGAAGCCTAATACGTGGATTGTTTTGACACCGCGCGCATTTAATTGTTTTGATAACTCATATAATGGTGGTACACCAATACCGCCACCTACTAATAGCGCTGTTTGACCAGGCTCAGCTGCATCTACAGGGTAGCCGTTTCCGAGTGGTCCGAGCACATCAACAATTTGACCTTCACGGTTTGTCGCAAGGAATTTCGTACCTCGCCCTTCTGCACGATAAATCATCGTAAATTTACTTTTTTCTTTATCTACGTTGGCAATACTAATTGGTCGACGTAACAGTGGTTCGAATGTATCTGACACCTTGACATGAACAAACTGGCCAGGAGTCATGTCCTGAACCAGTTGTCCTTGTAGTGTCAATTCGAAAATGTTTGTCGCAATACTTCTTTGTGCTACAACGGTCATTTTCTCTTGACGAATCATGTTAGTGTACAACCTCCGCTTTTGGCATTTCTTCTGCTGTGAATGTCATCGATTCAATTACTCGTAACATTGCTTCTGCTGTATCAAGTGACGTTAAGCAAGGGACACCATTTTCTACTGATTCACGGCGAATACGGAAGCCGTCACGCGCTGGCTGTTTGCCTTTCGTAAGCGTGTTGACTACTAATTGTGCTTCTCCATTTTGAATCATATCGATTAATGTTTTTCCTTTTCCGCCGATTTTTTCAACGACGTCTGTTTTCACGCCATTCGCTTCAAATAATTTGGCTGTACCTTCTGTTGCAACGATACGGTAGCCTACTGTTGAAAAGCGTTTTGCTAGAGTAACAGCTTCTTCTTTATCTTTGTCGGATACAGTGAATAGGATCGTACCATGTGTTTTAATTTCCATACCTGCTGCTACGAAGCCTTTATACAATGCTTTTTCGTAAGTAGCATCTTTCCCCATTACCTCACCTGTTGATTTCATTTCAGGTCCTAATGTAATATCTACGCGGCGTAATTTTGCGAATGAGAATACCGGTACTTTGACAAACACACCTTTTCGTTCTTCAGCCAAGCCAGTTGGGTAACCTTGTTCAACAATCGATTGACCTAGGATTGCTTTTGTTGCAATGTTCGCCATCGGGATATTCGTAATTTTACTTAAGAACGGTACAGTACGGCTTGAACGTGGATTTACTTCGATTACATAAATTTCACCTTCACTCAATACATATTGGATATTCATTAAGCCAATAATGCCTAAGCCTTTTGCTAAGCGTGTTGTATAGTCGACTAATGTTGTTTTTTGTGCATCTGTTAGCTTTTGTGGTGGATATACTGAGATGGAGTCACCTGAGTGAACCCCAGCGCGTTCTACATGTTCCATAATCCCTGGAATTAACACATTCTCGCCATCACAAATGGCATCAACTTCGATTTCTTGACCCGTTAAGTAACGGTCAACAAGTACTGGATGATCTGGAGATGCTTCTACAGCATGTTCCATGTAGTACGCGAGTTCATCTAAGTTATAAACAATTTCCATCGCACGGCCACCAAGAACGTATGAAGGACGCACTAATACTGGGAAGCCTAATTTTTCTCCGATTACTAATGCTTCTTCCTTCGATACGGCTGTTTTACCAGCAGGTTGAGGAATCCCCATCTCTTGTAAGGCTGCTTCAAATTTGTTACGGTTTTCTGCACGGTCAATGTCTTCTAAAGATGTACCTAAAATTTTCACACCGTTTGCTTCTAATTTATCTGCTAAGTTAATGGCTGTTTGGCCACCGAACTGAACGACTACGCCTTCAGGTTGCTCTAGGTCAACGATGTGCATCACGTCTTCGATTGTTAATGGCTCAAAGTATAATTTATCTGAAATTGAGAAGTCTGTTGAAACTGTTTCTGGATTTGAGTTAATGATGATTGCTTCGTAACCTGCTTCTTGAATCGCCCATACTGAATGCACAGTTGCGTAGTCGAACTCAACCCCTTGACCAATACGAATTGGGCCCGAACCTAGTACGATAACAGACGGCTTATCTGATTTAATAGATTCGTTTTCGTCTTCGTATGTGCCGTAGAAGTATGGTGTATTTGATTCGAATTCTGCTGCACATGTATCGACCATTTTATACACTGGAATTATGCCATGTTCTTTGCGGTAGGCGTAAATTTCAGGCTCTGTCATATCCCATAACTGTGCAATTTTTTTATCAGCAAACCCTAGACGTTTTGCTGTGCGTAATATGTCTTTGTCTTGTTTGTTTTCAGTAAGTGTCGTTTCCATATCGACGATTTTCTTCAGTTTTGTTAAGAAGAATAAGTCGATGGCTGACCACTCATGAATTTGTTCTACTGTAACACCGCGACGTATTGCTTCCCCGATAAAGAATAAGCGCTCATCCCCTGCTTTTTTAATACGCTTTTCAATCCAAGAATCAGTTAAGCTTTCTGCGTTTTTCATTTCGATGTGTACATGACCTGTTTCTAAAGAACGCACCGCTTTTAGTAATGCTTCTTCAAATGTGCGCCCAAGTGCCATTACTTCACCTGTTGCTTTCATTTGTGTACCTAAATTACGTTTTGCAGATTCGAACTTATCAAATGGCCAGCGTGGAATTTTCGCTACGATATAGTCAAGTGCTGGTTCGAAACATGCGAATGTTGAACCTGTTACTGGATTTTTAATTTCATCTAATGTTAAACCGACTGCAATTTTCGCTGCTAATTTTGCGATTGGGTACCCCGTTGCTTTTGATGCTAATGCTGATGAACGAGATACACGTGGGTTTACTTCGATTACATAGTATTGGAATGAATAAGGATCAAGTGCTAACTGAACGTTACAGCCACCTTCGATTTTTAGTGCACGGATAATATCAAGTGAGATATTACGTAGCATTTGGTTTTCACGATCTGATAATGTTTGTGTTGGCGCTACTACAATTGAGTCCCCTGTATGAATACCTACTGGGTCAAAGTTTTCCATGTTACACACTACGATGGCGTTGTCTGCTGCGTCACGCATTACTTCATATTCAATCTCTTTTAAACCAGCGATTGATTTTTCAAGTAAGCATTGGGTTACAGGTGAATATTTTAACCCTGATGTCACGATTTCTTGTAAATCTTGATCGTTGTGACAAATACCACCACCAGTACCACCAAGCGTGAATGCTGGACGTACGATTACTGGATAACCGATTCTTTCAACGAATGTTTTTGCCTCTTCCATGTTGTGAATAATATCTGATTCAGGAACCGGTGCACCTAACTCATACATTAAGTTACGGAATAAATCGCGGTCTTCGGCTTTGTGGATGGCATCTAGCTTCGTACCTAAAATTTCAATTCCTAATTCATCTAAAATGCCTGATTCATCTAGCTCAATTGCCATGTTCAATCCTGTTTGACCACCTAATGTAGGAAGGATTGCATCTGGGCGCTCTTTGCGTAAAATACGTGATATGAATTCTAAGCTAATTGGCTCGATGTATACTTTATCAGCAATTTCCGTATCCGTCATAATAGTTGCTGGATTTGAGTTAATTAAAATAACGCGGTAGCCTTCTTCTCTTAATGAAAGACATGCTTGTGTACCTGCGTAGTCAAACTCTGCTGCTTGACCGATGACGATTGGACCTGATCCGATTACTAAAATTGTGTTTATATCTGTACGTTTAGGCATGTTGATTCTCCTTTGCTGCTTCGTTTTCCATCATTTCGATAAATTCATCAAATAAGTGATTTGAATCTTCTGGACCTGGTGAAGCCTCTGGGTGATATTGAACGGTGAATACTGGATATTTCGTATGGCGTACACCTTCACAAGTACCGTCATTTAATGCGACATGTGTTAATTCTAAATCTGTCCCTTCTAATGAATCGATATCGATCGCATAGCCATGGTTTTGTGATGTTAAATCTGTTCGACCTGTGCGTAAATCTTTTACTGGGTGATTTCCGCCGCGGTGACCGAATGGTAATTTGAAGCTTCGTGCGCCACATGCTAATGAGAAGAGCTGGTGACCTAAGCAAATACCGAACATTGGGACTTTTCCGATTAGATTTTTAATTGTTTCAATAGCTTCTGTTACATCTTCTGGGTTACCCGGACCATTAGACAACATAATGCCATCTGGGTGCATCGCTAAAATTTGCTCTGCTGTTGTATTATAAGGAACGACTAATACGTCACAGTCACGTTTGTTTAATTCGCGCAGGATTCCGTGCTTCATACCGAAATCTAGTAATACAACGCGCTTGCCACGACCTGGTGATGGGTACGGTGCTTTTGGTGATACTTCGTGTACATGATGCGTAATGAACGGTGTATTTTGTAATTCTAAAACTACTTTTTCTACATCAATTTCTGCATCTGCTTCTGTTAAAATCGCACGAACCGCACCTTTTGCACGGATGATGCGTGTTAGTTTACGTGTATCAATTCCTTCAATACCAGGAATGTTTTGAGAAGTTAAATAGTCGCCTAATGACATATCCGAGCGCCAGTTTGATGGTTGATCGGCTAATTCCCGAACAACAAATCCACGAATGGCTGGTGTAATGGATTCAAAATCATCACGGTTGATGCCGTAGTTCCCGATAAGTGGGTATGTTAATGTAACAATTTGTCCGTAAAAAGAAGGATCAGATAATGTTTCTTGGTAACCTGTCATCCCTGTTGTAAATACAACTTCACCTTGACTCGCTTCTTCACTACCAAATGCAGTTCCTGTAAATACCGTGCCATCTTCTAAAATTAATAAGCGTTTTTTCATCATTCTGCCTCCTGATATGCAATGTTGCCTTCGCAAATTGTCATGACTGGCCAACCTTTTGCTACCCAACCATTGAATGGTGTGTTGCGGCCTTTTGTCACGAAGCCCTCTGCATCAACTGTTTGCTCTTTATTTAAATCGATTACTACGAAATCTGCTGAAGCACCAACTTCTAATGTGCCATATGGTAAGTCAAAAATTTGTGCTGCTTTCACGCTCATCCAGTCCACTAATTGTTTTAATGTCCACTTACCAGTTTCCACAAAGTTTGTGTAAAGTAGCGGGAAGGCTGTTTCGAAACCAACAATACCAAATGGTGCGCGAACCATACCACAGCATTTTTCTTCTACTGTATGTGGCGCATGGTCTGTTGCAATGCAGTCGATTGTGCCATCAAGTAGTGCTGCGTGTAATGAATCTTTATCATCTACTGCACGTAATGGGGGGTTCATCTTCCAGTTGGCATCGTCTGACGGGATATCCATTTCTTCTAGCAATAAATGGTGTGGACAAACTTCGGCTGTTACACGGATGCCTGCTGCTTTTGCGTCACGTACAGCACGAACCGATTCTTTTGTTGATACGTGACATACGTGATATCTTGCCCCCGCAGCTTCAGCAAGCAGGACGTCACGTGCGATTTGTACGGATTCACAAATTGATGGAATCCCTGGTAAGCCAAGCTCAATATTACGTGTACCTTCGTGCATAACCCCATCATAAATTAGTGAGTTATCTTCACAGTGCGCAACAACGACCATGTTTAATTTTGCGGCTTGTTGCATTTGCTCGTACATTGTCGAAGCTAATTGAATACCAACTCCATCATCCGAAAATGCGACCGCGCCATTTGCTTTTAATTCGTCCATATTCGTACGAACTTCACCTGAAATATCTTTAGTTAACGAACCATAAGGTAGGACGCGAATAACAGCGCTGTCTTTAATTAGTCCGTTAATTAATTGCATGTTTTCTACTGAATCTGGTACTGGCTTTGTATTGGGCATCGCACAAATTGTTGTGAATCCACCTTTTGCTGCTGATGCGGTACCTGTTGCAATCGTTTCTTTATGTTCAAAACCTGGTTCACGAAGATGTGTATGAACATCGACAAACCCAGGTGAAACAAAATTTCCCTTTCCATCGATTACTTCAGCATCTTTTGGAATGTCTCCACCGATTGAAGCGATTTTTCCATCTTCTATTACAATAGAAGAAACTATTAATTCACCTTGTTCATTTAATAGTTGTATATTTTGAAGTACTGTTGTCATTTATTCTCTTCCTTTCAAAATCGTCTCTACGATGGCCATTCGTGTAAATACACCGTTTCGTACTTGCTCAAAAATTCTTGAACGCGCGCATTCTACTAATTCGTCTGCAATTTCAACATCACGGTTTACTGGAGCTGGGTGCATTATAATCGCGCCGTCCTTCATACGTTTTTCTCGTTCAATGGTTAAACCAAATTCATCATGGTAACTATCTTTCGAAAAATTTTTGCTCACTGAATGGCGTTCATGTTGGATGCGCAGTAACATAATGACGTCACTATCTTCTAGCACTTCATCCCAACTGTGGACAGCTTCAAAATCCCCTGCCCAAGCTGGTGGGCATAAAAATTGAACATTTGCTCCGAGTCTTTGCAGTGCTGTTGCATTGGATTTTGCTACGCGGCTATGCGAAATATCTCCAACGATTGTAATGTTTAGCCCTTCAAATCGACCGAACTCTTTACGAATTGTGTAAAGGTCTAATAAGCTTTGCGATGGATGTTGTCCCGCTCCGTCCCCTGCATTAATGACTGCACAGTTAATTCCTTCAAGCAGTTCGTTGTAATATTCATCTTCTTTATCACGAATCACAACCGCATCAATGCCGATCATTTCTAAAGTTTTGACCGTGTCATACATTGTTTCACCCTTTGTTGCACTTGAGAAGCTTGCATCAAATGGGATAACAGTACAACCAACACGTCGTTCCGCCATTTCAAAGCTTGTTTTTGTACGTGTACTCGGTTCAAAAAATAAATTTGCAATGTTGTATGGGCGCGATAAAATAGGCTCCTTACCGTTTTCGAAGTCTTGCGCTCGATCTAAAATACCTAGTATTTCTTCATTCGATAAATGTTCCATTGATAATAAATTTTTCATATCCGCGCCTCCGATTTAAAATGCATCATTAGTTTGAATTGCGTCAATTTTGGTTATTTGCATTATATTAAGAATATTTCACCTAAAGTTATGAGCGTTAACGTAATCCTGTTGTCTTTCTGACCTTTTGTGTAAAAAAAGCCTCGCTAAACAGTCATAGCGAGGCTTTAAGGGTGCGACAAGCTGGGCTCCACGATTGGCTTCATGTGCCTACTAACTTGCCGTACCCTTTATTGCCTCTCTGGACAATCTTAAAAGGTACTAACATATTTGATTAGTTTTCTATTTCTTCAATTTCACCAGTACTTTTGTCTCTACCTGGTAGTATTAAGTTTAACGCGACACCGATAATCGCGGCTAACGCCATACCTGATATGACTAATGTACCGAATTCAATTTTTGCACCACCGATACCGATAACCAAGATTACCGATGCGATAACCATGTTGCGGTTATTTCCAAAATCCACTTTGTTATCTACAAACATTCGTAAACCACTTGATGCGATGATACCGAATAATAGAATTGAGATACCGCCTAATACAGATACTGGAATCGTTGAAATGACCGCCATAACTTTACCTAAGAATGAAACTAGGATTGCCGCGATTGCTGCGCCAAAGATTACATATACGGAATACACACGTGTAATTGCTAATACACCGATATTTTCACCGTATGTTGTTTTTGGTGGCCCACCGATAAACGCACTGACAAATGTTCCTAAACCATCACCTAGTAATGAGCGATGTAAGCCCGGATCTTTAATATAATTACGATTTACTACTTTTCCTAATACTAATTGGTGACCAATATGTTCTGAAATCGTTACGATCACGACGGGTACCATTGCTAGTAAGATTGTTCCTGTAATCGAGAAATCATAATCTACTCCTGGAATCAAGAAGTTAGGTAGTGCAAACCAAGAAGCATCCTTCACTGGAGAGAAGTCAACAATACCGATTGCTAAAGAATAAAGATAACCAATGACTAAGCCTAAAAGAATTGGCATCGCGCTTAAAATATTTTTAAAGTATACATTGAAGATGATGGCTGTAAATAATGTAACTAAAGCAGCTGAGAAATGTAGTCCGTTATATTCCTCATTAAAGTTCATTGCCATATCTACTGCCGTTCCTGCTAAACCTAAACCAATTACGATAATTACTGGTGCTACTACGATTGGCGGAAGCAATGCCATTAACCATTTGTAACCTGTCATTTTAATTAATAACGCTACGATGGCATAAACAACACCGACTACCATTGCCCCAATCATTGCATTTCCTGGATTAACTGACATACCTGAAGCATCTAACCCTGCTACTGTAATAATTGGTGAGATGAAGGCAAATGAAGAACCTAAATATGCTGGCACTTTAAATTGCGTAATTAATAAGAAGATAATAGTTGCGATACCACTTGTTAATAATGCGATAGAAGGTTCTAACCCGACTAACGTTGGCACTAAAATTGTTGAACCAAACATGGCAAATAAATGTTGTAAACTTAAGGTTACGAGTTGTATGCTACCTGGCTTATCATTAATATCTAATACAGCTTTTGAAGACATTTATAATCTCCTCTTCTCTCTATTCTCTTTTAATCTTCTTTAACTATCTGAACAATGTCTTGGTCATCTACTTCTACTAAGTTGACGACAATTCGTTCATGTCCAGCTGTCGGAATATTTTTCCCCACATAATCTGCTCGGATTGGTAACTCACGGTGCCCACGATCTACAAGTACAGCTAATTGAATTTGTGAAGGTCTTCCCAAATCCATAATGGCATCAAGTGCTGCACGTACTGTTCTTCCTGTATACAGGACATCATCTACCAGAACAATTTTTTGGTCACTTACTTGATATTCAATATCCACTTGCTGCACTAGTGCTTGGTCGTTCACTTGCTTCGTTGATAAATCATCACGATACAGCGTAATATCTAGTTCACCTGTGCGAATTGCTTTTCCTTCAATCGTTTCAATTCTTTCTGCTAAACGTTTAGCTAAATAAGCGCCACGTGTTTTAATCCCAACGATAATTACTTCGTCAATTCCTTTGTTACGTTCGATAATTTCATGAGCAATGCGTGTAACGGCACGGTTCATCGATGGAGCATCTAATAAAACCGAAATATGTTGCATGTTGTTTCTCCTCTCATAAATTTGAAATGTTCACGGGTAATATAATGTTTCAATTCCAAACAAAAAACCCTCTAGATTACCTAGAGGGTTTGAAAAGTCATGTTGAAAAATTGCATACGGTATTTTTGCGCACAAAAATGCTCGTAGCTTTCACATTAGCCCTTCTCAGCCTCTCTGGACTGCCATTAAAGGTGAACAGTATTCATAATAAGTTGCGTGATTACTTGCTTGCTCTCGTCAAGATCTTTCATTCACTGTTGTCAGTATATATTCATTGCATTTCAAAGTCAATATCACTTATAGAGGTCAGACAACAAAGTCTCATTAAAAGAAGGTTTCTTATCACCCTTTTAATTCATAAAAAATAACCGAACCTGTTTTAGGCTCGGTTATTTTTATTATTTAGCTCGTAACTCTGTTAATAGTTCTTGGAAATCTTCTGGTAATGGTGTTTCGAATTCTAAGTATTCTTTTGTAACTGGATGTACGAAACCTAAAACACCAGCGTGTAATACTTGTCCGTTAAAATCAATTGTTTTCTTCGGACCATATTTTGGATCTCCCGCTAATGGGAAGCCGATATAATTCATGTGTACACGAATTTGGTGCGTACGACCTGTTTCTAAATGACATTCCACTAATGTGAAGTCACCGAAATGCTCAACTACTTGGAAATGTGTTACAGCATGTTTGCCTTTATCAACAACGGCTTGCTTTTGGCGGTCCTTTTGGTCGCGTCCAATCGGTGCATCAATCGTTCCTTTTTCGTGTGCAATATGCCCATGAACAAGTGCTGTATATTTACGCGTTACTGTTTTTTCTACTAATTGTTTCACTAAGCTTTCATGTGCAATATCATTTTTAGCAACCATCAGTAAACCCGATGTATCTTTATCGATACGATGCACAATCCCTGGACGTGCAACTCCGTTAATACCTGATAAATCTTTGCAATGATACATTAAACCATTTACTAATGTACCTGTAGGATGACCTGGTGCTGGATGCACAACCATACCTTTTGGTTTGTTTACGACTAATACATCTGCATCTTCATAAACGATTTCTAAATTTAAATCTTCTGGAATGATTTCTAAATCTACCACTTCAGGCACAGTTACTTCAATAACGTCGCCTTGTTTTACTTTATACTTTGGTTTTACATACACGCCATTTACAGTAATGCGTTCTTCGTCAAGCCAATTTCCGATTTGCGAGCGAGACCATGTTGCTTCCATTGATGAAAGCGCTTTGTCAATACGTTCCCCTGCAAATTCTTCTATCGTTAATGTGACTACTGTCATTTTTTCACCTTTTTCTTTCCTGCTTTTTCTTCTAAAATAATTGCTATAAATAGCATGACAACAGCAATTGTTAATGCTGCATCTGCGATATTAAAAATCGGGAAGTGATAGTTGATAACTGGAATTAATACATCCACAAAATCCACTACTTCTCCACGGAATAATCGGTCAATAAAGTTTCCGACTGCACCACCAAGTAACAACATTAAGCTAACTTGAAATAGTGGCTTGCCTTTTGCTTCTTTATGATAAAAATAGATAATGGCAATAATGACTGCGACAGTGACAATTGTGAACAACCACATTTGCCCTTCCATCATTCCCCAAGCCGCACCACGATTACGATGAGATAAAATACCAAACCATGGGTCCCATATACTTATACGTTCCCCAAATTCCATATTTTTAACGATTAGCCATTTAGACCATTGATCAAGAATGACTGCAAATATTGCTAACCCATAATATTTAAACACAGCAAATCCTCCGTTTACGATATATCTTTCCTATCTTAACATAATTGTCGGGTTGAACGATAATTTTAACTTTAAAATTGTGACAAGAATATTAGAAAAAGACATCTCGCCTAAAATAGTGCAAGATGTCGTCTATTAAGATATGAATTTCTAATACGCTTATACCTTCACGCCTAAAAAAGATTATAAACGATTATTTTTTAATGCTTCAATTAAATACTTCACTTGAATAATGTAAGTAATCGTATCATTTGCGTTATACGACTTTGTTTCAGAAAACCCATATAATTGTTTGATTTGTTCCATCGATGTTTCGGTGGATTGCACAATTTGTTCAAGTAACTGTTGGAGCTGCGAGTTCTCGTTCAGATTGCTCTATACGCCCAAAATATTGCTTCGTTTCCGCTGACATTTGTTGCGTTTTTTCTACAGTTTGCTGTTCACCTTGCACCAATAAAATCATTAAGTAAGTCTTCATTTTCTACACTATGTAAGAAAGTATTTTAATATCGCCATTGTCACTACGCCTGCAATAACTGTTTTCGATAAACTTTTTGTTAGTAGTGCTACAACTAAAGTAGGGATAAAGGTCACTACATTCACCCATTGAATCGTTACAACGTGCGCTTGCTTTTCAAAAAGGCCTTCAATAACTAATGCTGATAAAATACAAATTGGAATATACGCAAGCCAACGTAATACAATGGCTGGTAGTTTCATATTTTTTACTAATACAAACGGCAATATTCTCGGCAGCCATGTCACCAACGCGCACCCTAAAATTAATAACATCATTGCTAAAGAGGTCGTCATTTTTCTGTAGCCACCCCAATCGTCGCAATAACCAATGTCGAAAGAAGCACTGCCAGATGCCCAGGCATAACGTACATCATTCCATACATACTCATGACCATGAAGACGATAAGTTTTAAGTAATGCATTAGTTTTTCTCTCGGAATACTCTCTAATGTTAAAACAAGTAATGCTATAAACATTGCTACAAGTGCATAGTCCAAGCCCCATTTTTCTGGATCAGGTAACCACTGTCCAATGACGCCTCCAATCGTACATGCAGCAATCCAAGTTGTATAGGCGGTAATGTTTAGTCCATCCATCCATTTGCCACCAAGACGTTTTTCTTTACTTGCAGCTACTACGGATACACCAAAAGTTTCATCCGTTAATAATGTACCAAAGCCAATATTTCGCAAAGTCGAGTGTTTCGTAAAATACGGAGCAATCGTTAGTGACATGAGCAAATGACGTAAATTTACGATGAAGATTGTCACAATGACTGCTGTAACAGGTGCGCCAGCTAAATAAAGTCCGCAAAAAATAAATTGTGCCGATCCCGCATAAACAAGTACGGACAATAAAAATACTTCAAGCACAGATATCCCTGATGCAATCCCAACTACACCAAATGCAACGCCAATGCTTATATAGCCAAGAAGCGTTGGAATGCAATCTTTAACACCTTGCATAAACGTGTCAGGCGTTCGGATATTATGTTGTGTTTGTTGCACGATTTATACCTCCTTGAAATTTCTTTTTATTCAGAAAAATAAAAAGAGTATAAAGAACGCCATTACCAATAAAGGTAACAGCGTTCAATAAAGTGAAACTTCAATCAGTTAATACTGGATTAATTATGCGTAATAGTTTTCGACTACATCTGCACAACGTTTACATAAAGTAGGATGTGCTTCAGAAGTACCAACTGTTTCTGAAATTGTCCAACAACGGTCACATTTTTCACCATCTGCTTTTTCTACGACTAAAGCTGTTTTCTCTAGTACTAAGCTTTCAGCAGGAGCTGCATCTTTGCTACCAGCGATTACAAATTGTGAAACGATTGACAATTGAGCAAAGTTAATGTGTGCATCATTTAATAATTCCACTGTTTCACTATCTGCATAAACTGAAATTTTCGCTTCTAATGATTTACCGATTGTTTTAACGTTACGTGCTTCTTCTAACGCTTTTAACACTTCGTTACGAACAGCGATAATTTTAGCCCATTTTGGACGTAATTCAGCAAAGTTTGCTTGTTCATCTACTTCTGGGAAATCTGTTAATTGAATTGATTGTTCTTTATCATCTAATTCTACATAGCCCCATAATTCTTCTGTAGTATGCGGAATGATTGGTGTTAATACTTTTAGTAACGCCATTAATGTATCATACATAACCGTTTGCATTGCACGACGATCTTTGTTATCAGTACCTTCGATGTATACAACGTCTTTTGCAATATCTAAGTAGAATGAAGAAAGTTCGATTGCTACGAAGTTATTTACTGTTGTATAAACTGTTGAGAAGTCATAACGTTCATATGCAGCGCGAATTGTTTTAATAACATCTTGTAGGCGCATGTACATGTATTGATCCATTTCACGTAAATCATTGTACGCTACACGGTCAGTTGATGCATTGAAATCTGTTACGTTACCATGTAAGAAACGTAATGTGTTACGTACTTTACGGTAAGTTTCAGAAACCTGTTTTAACATATCCATAGAAATACGAACGTCGGCTGTATAGTCAACTGATGCTACCCACATACGTAGAATATCAGCACCGTATTGGCTCATTACTTTTAATGGATCAATTGTATTACCAAGTGATTTCGACATTTTACGGCCTTCACCGTCTAATACGAAACCATGTGTTAATAAGCCTTTATATGGTGCATGACCATTAATCGCAACAGATGTAATTAATGATGAGTTGAACCATCCACGGTGTTGGTCAGAACCTTCTAAGTAAAGGTCAGCAGGATATTTCATACCGCGTTCAACTAATACGCCTTGGTGAGATGATCCTGAGTCGAACCATACGTCCATAATGTCATTTTCTTTTGTAAATTTACCGTTCGGGCTACCTGGATGTGTAAAGCCTTCAGGTAATAATTCTTTTACTTCTTTTTGGAACCAAATATTTGAACCGTGTTCACGGAATAATTTTGAAATATGAGCGATTGTTTCTGGTGTGATAATTGGTTCTTCGTTTTCAGCATAGAAAATTGGAATCGGAACACCCCATGCACGTTGACGAGAAATTACCCAGTCACCACGGTCACGAATCATATTGTAAAGACGCGTTTCACCCCATGCAGGTGTGAATTCTGTTGATTTTACTGCAGCAAGTAACTCATCACGGAACATTTCAACCGAAGCAAACCATTGTGGTGTTGCACGGAAAATTACTGGTTTTTTTGTACGCCAGTCATGTGGGTATGAGTGAGAGAACTTAGACACATTTAATAACGCGCCTTCTTCTTTTAATTTTTCAATGACTACTGGATTTGCTTTTTCATAGAATAAGCCTTCAAAGCCAGGTGCTTCATCTGTATAACAACCACCATTATCTACTGGTGATAAAATATCTAAACCGTAACGTTTACCGATTTGATAGTCATCTTCACCATGACCTGGTGCTGTGTGTACACAACCTGTACCCGCTTCAGCTGTTACATGATCGCCTACCATTACTAATGAATCACGTTTGTAAATTGGGTGTTCTGCAACTAACATGTCAAGCTCTTGGCCTTTTACTTCTTGGACGATTTCGTAAGTTTCCCAACCAAATGTAGCAGCTAATTTTTCTAGTAAATCTTTCATGACGATATACTTAGAACCATTTGCTTCGACTACAACATATGTGTATTCAGGATTTACTGAGATCCCTAAGTTTGCAGGAATTGTCCAAGGTGTTGTTGTCCAAATCACGAATTTCGCATCCGCTGGTACGACACCTTTGCTATCTTTAATACCGAATGCTACATAAATTGAATACGATTCAACATCTTTGTATTCGATTTCTGCTTCTGCTAATGCTGATTCAGAAGATGGCGACCAATATACAGGTTTTAAACCTTTGTAGATGTAGCCTTTTTCCGCCATTTTACCAAATACTTCGATTTGACGTGCTTCGAATTCTGGTTTTAATGTGATGTATGGGTTTGCCCAATCCGCACGAACACCTAAGCGTTGGAATTGTGCACTTTGGTTTGCAACTTGCTCATATGCATATTTTTCACAAAGTTCACGGAAATCAGCTACTGACATTTCTTTACGCTTAACGCCTTTGTTTGTTAACGCTTGTTCGATTGGTAAACCATGTGTATCCCAACCTGGAATATAATTTACGTGGAAACCAGTCATCGATTTATGACGGTTAATCATATCTTTAATTACTTTGTTTAATGCATGACCTGCATGGATGTTACCATTTGCATATGGGGGGCCATCATGTAATAAGAAGTGTGGGCGATCCTTTGTACGCTCCATCACTAATTTATTGATATCCATTTCATCCCACTGTGCTTGAATTTGTGGTTCTTTTGTCGGTAATCCACCGCGCATTGGGAAATCTGTTTTTGGCATTAATAATGTATCTTTATACTCTACCATTTGAAAAGCCTCCTAAAGTTTTTTGAATAGCAAAAAGCCCCTCAATCCCATAAAAGGGACGAGGAGCATGACTCTCGTGGTACCACCCTAAATTTGCTCATCTTTATAGACTTGCCTCATTAGACACTGTAACGTCGTGTAAAACGAAATAGCTTACTTTTTTCAGCCATTTAGCTCAAGAGTGATTTTCTATTTAGATGCTTCGTTCGAGCTTCCACCATCCTCGAATCGCTTTACCACAACACTAAATTTACTGTCTCCGTCTTTGCTTTTATGCAGATTGCATCCTATTCATTATTTTTCAGTATATGAAAAGGTTACACACAATGTCAAGTACGATTCCTTAATACATTACATTTCCTTCTGCTGAACTCTCTTGTTCTTCATCAGAACGATTTTGATCTTGAATTTCTGTAAGATCAACATCATATTCAAGTAAGTGTTCCCAATCATCGGTGTTCAATAAATCTAATTGTGCTTCGACAAGCATTTTAAAACGATTGCGGAATACTTTTGATTGTTTCTTTAATTCATCAATTTCAATCGTTACTTTACGTGCTTTCGTTAATGCATCATTAATAATACGATCTGCATTTTTTTCTGCTTCTTTCACGATTAACTTGGCTTCTTTTTGAGAGTTGCGGCGAACTTCATCAGCCGCCTCTTGTGCTACAACGATTGATCTTTGCAATGTATCTTCTAATGAATTGTAGTGATTCATCCGTTCAGACATTATTTTTACTTTGTCTTCTAATTCTTTTCTTTCACGTAAAATAATCTCATAATCTTTAATAATTTGATCTAAAAACTCATTGACCTCATCTTCAGCATATCCACGGAATCCACGGGCAAATTCTTTATTATGTATATCAAGAGGTGATAATGGCATCTCGTTCTACTCTCCTTTACGAACAGTTCTTTTAAATATTATAATCTTTTCTAAAGTGAATAACATCCTATTTTCACAAAAAACACTGGTTTATTATGTTTTTTGCTCTAAACGTCCTACTTGTAGGCGAATTTTATCCTTTTTCGTACGTCCTTCTGTCATAATAACCTTCATTCGACCAAATCCACGTGCCGAAACAATATCGCCTTCTTGTAGCTCAAATGCAACAGCTTCACGCACCGTCCAATTGACTTTTACCTTTCCCGCGTTAATTAAGCTTTGTGATTTTTGGCGAGAAATATTAGCAATCGTTGCTAAGACAACATCTAAGCGCATAGAAGAAACGGTGTAAGAATTTTCCACCCATTTTTCTTCATTTTGAATATAGGGTGTTGTTGCATCTACTTCTTCTAAATGCACCTTCACTTTTCCAATACTCGTCAAATGAGCACGTACATAATCAGCAATTTCCATAGTGAGTGCAAATTGTACCGTATTTTCAGTTAAACGAATATCTCCAAACTTACTTCGATCAAGACCAATTGATAATAGTGAACCTAGCACATCTGGATGACGTAGTTGAACAAATTTCGTCGGGTAATGAATCGAATAAATCGTAATTTGAAACTCTTCTTCAGCAGGCTCAAAATAGGACGGAGCAATCAGCATTCGTTTTCGTTCTGCATTTTCAAATAAACCTTCCGTAAACACCTTCAAGTCCTCCGACTGTTTAACAATCGATTCAACGATAAAGCGCTGTCTCGGGTCAAGAAAATCCGTCAACTTTGGTGCATAGCGATCCTCTACTTCACGCTGCCAACCGACAACCTGTTCAATAAAGGGTTGTTCATCTTTTCGAAAATGTTGTATTAGATGCTCCACAGAACTTACCTCTTTCTTTAAAAATGTATCTTTAAATATTCCACTATTTTCTATTTCCGAAACACTATTTTCTTTAGAAAAACATTTTACGGGCCAAATAATGTGAAATTTTATCTTTTCTTATGTTGCTTGAAAATTTCTTCCTTCTTAGCCGTTAAAAAAGAATTCCCCTACTTGCCGCAGGGGAATTACTTTACTATAACAAAAATCCGATGACGTTATAAACACCTTGTTCGATGAAAATTAATACGAAAAGACCGACAATTGGTGAAATATCGATCATACCAATCGGTGGGATAAACTTACGGAAAAATCCTAAATACGGTTCACAAGCCTTTTCTAAAAATCGTCCTACTGCAGATTCTTGTAGCGCTGGAATCCAAGACATTAGTATGTAAGCGATCAGCATATAACGATAAATCATAAATGCTGCGCTAACAATTGAAATAATTGTCATTTTTATACCTCACTAAATTTATATTATTCAAACGTTAGGTTTGAAATTTCACCTGATACTTCTACGTTTTCTGGTGTGCATAAAAAAATATCATTGCCGATACGTTGAATATCGCCACCTAGTGCATATACCGTACCACTTAAGAAATCGATAATTCGTTTTCCTTGATCACGGTCGATACGTTGAAGATTTACAACTGTTGCACGTTTATTTTTTAAGTGTTCTGCTATATCTTGTGCTTCCGCATAAACTCGTGGCTCTATTAAAACAAGCTTTGAATTTTTAGAAGATGAAGCTGCTTGTAAACTTACAACATTATTTTGTACAGAAACTTCATTTCGTGACTGTTGTTGAGGCTTACGCTCTTTTTTTATACGATTTTGAATGACTTGCTGTTGAGGTATGCGCTCTTGATTTTGAGATGGCACTGCCCTTGGTACTTGCTTTTCTGCTGGTTGCGATTGCTCTAGTGCATGTTCTTCTTCTGCCTCTTCTAGATAGAAGAATTTATCAAATATATTTTTAATACTCATTGTACTTCCTCCTTAACCAACAAGAGCTGTTCCAATTCTTACAAATGTTGCACCTTCTTCAACGGCAATTTCATAGTCATTTGACATTCCCATCGATAACTCCGTACAAGGTACATTGTGTAAGTTTAATTGTGCAACCTCTTGTTGAAGCTGTTTTAATTCCTGAAACACATGTCTAATAACGGATTCATCCTCAGTGAAAGGAGCCATTGTCATTAAGCCAACTACTTCTATTTTTGAAAATTTCTCAAGTTGCTTTACAAATTCAAGTGTTTGCTCTTTCGTTAATCCATGCTTTGAATCTTCTCCCGATACATTCGCTTGAACAAAGCATTTCACCTTTTTTGTTGCTCTTTTTTCAATTTCCTCTGCTAAACTCAAACGATCTAATGAGTGTAAATAATCAATTTCATTAATGATTTGCTTCACTTTACGTGTTTGTAGAGAACCGATATAATGCCAAGAAATAGTTGACTGAATGGCCTGTAGCTTTGATTCTAAGCCTTCTGGACGATTTTCACCTAAGTTTACTAGACCTGCTTCAATTGCCTCTTGTGTGCGTGCTACATCAACTTGTTTCGTTACAGCAATAATATTGACGGCTTGCTGTGCATTTGATCGTTGTTTTGCTTGTTCTATATTATTTTGAATAATTTCTAAATTATTTACGATTTTCGCCACTTTTTCCCCAACTTTACAACAATAGTTTCTTTCATTGTAACAAGCGGTTCTGTAATTTTCAATGAATAGCGTGACCTATTCGTTTTGAGTCTTCACAAGTATGACATCTTTTCCCACTGTGAGTATATGACTATAAGCAATCTTCCTTACTCCCTCTTCCGCTTGGAATAAGTGGTAAAACTTCTTTGGCGCAGAAATTATAAACGCCTCAATCATTCCATCCTTTTCACTAACTTCTGCATCGACGATATAACCGATAAATTTTCCACTCTCTGCATCAATAATTTCCTTTTCCTGAACTGACGTAAACCGCATTTCTCCATCCTTTCATTTATATAAAAAGGACGGCCCATAATTTTGGACAGTCCCTTTTTAGTCATCTATTTTACATTTACCTAAAATCACGCTTCATCATTTCAACAGCACTCTTTTCTAATCGAGAAATTTGAGCTTGTGATATGCCTAATGATTGAGCAATTTCTGATTGTGTTTCTCCGTAAAAAAATCGTTTTGTAATAATTAATTTTTGACGGACATCTAATTTTTTCATACTTTCCTGTAAAGAAATTGTCCCGATCCATTGTTCTTCAGATACTTTATCTTTTAATTGATCAATCATATAAATGGCATCTCCACCATCTGAATAAATCGGTTCTTGTAAGGACAATGGATCTTGAATTGCATCGAGAGCATAGAGCACATCTTCTTTTTTCATATCAATCACTTGTGCCAGCTGATCGATTGTAGGTTCTACTAAATGCTCAGTAATATACTGTTCACGAGCTTGCATCGCTTTATAGGCAATATCACGTAATGAACGCGATACACGCAATGAATGATGGTCTCGTAAATGGCGGCGAATCTCTCCCATAATCATTGGTACCGCATACGTAGAAAAGCGGACATTATGCGATAAATCAAAATTATCTATGGCCTTTAATAATCCAATGCATCCTACTTGAAACAAATCATCTGCTTGTTCCCCTCGATATGCATAACGACCTACAATACTTAACACAAGTCTCAAATTACAAAACACTAATTCTTCTCGAACATGCTCTTCACCTTGCTGTAATCGGATAAAAAGATTTTTCATTTCTTCGGGCTTCAATAGCGGTAACGTTGATGTATCGACGCCACATAGCTCTACCTTTGTACGCATGTGCTTTCACCTTCCGAACTTTGATCTGTTTGCAATCAGTTTGTCCGTAAAAGCTCGCACTATGCGCGCCAAATTTAGCCAGAATTATGCGATTGGTTCATTTAAATATTCGCGTAGGTCTAAAATTATTTTCTTTTCTAAACGTGAAATGTAGGATTGTGATATTCCTAAATGATCGGCTACTTCCTTTTGAGTCATTTCCTCTTTACCATTTAATCCAAAGCGACATTCCATAATATATTTTTCTCGTGGTGTCAGCTGATCGATTGCCATAAACATATGTTGCCGTTCCAATTTCCGTTCGACATCCATCATGATAATATGTTCTTCTGTTCCTAATATGTCGGATAATAGTAATTCATTACCATCTGCGTCCGAGTTTAATGGCTCATCAAAAGAGACTTCGCCTTTCATTCGACTCGTTTTTCGTAAATGCATTAAAATCTCATTTTCTATACAACGTGAGGCATACGTAGCTAATTTAATATTTTTTTCTAAATTAAATGTTTCAATTGCTTTAATTAGTCCAATAGATCCAATACTGATTAGGTCTTCAATCGGGGTACCCGTATTATCAAATCTTCGTGCGATATACACGACTAAGCGTAAATTACGCTCAATTAGCATGTCTCTTGCTAGTAGATCACCATTCATAAAAGCTTCGACTACGACAACTTCTTCTTCACGAGTTAGTGGAATTGGCAATGAATCATGTCCTCCTATATAATATGTCCCTTTTTCGACAAAAATGTGGATGAATTTAAAAAAGAAATTTTTTATTTTTTGAAGCAATACCGATCCTCCCTTATGAATTGATAAGAACAATAACATGTGCAATCATTTGAGCATTTTGCGGAAAACGTGCGTCATTTTTAGTAAAAACAACATAATGATTATGATAGGTTTTTTCATTCATACAAAGTGCTATTCGAAATGCAGGCACGAACACTTTACGATTTTGTATCGTCGTAATGCTTACAATGCGCATGATTTTTCGAAATTTAGGTGGAAACATTTCCAGTTCAAGAGGCGCTTGCTCTGACCATTGTAATAAGCTCTCACTTAATTCAACGGGTAGCTTCTCTCGCACTGCTTGAAACGAAATAAAATGTACAGGTGCTTGGCTTAATGGTTCGATACATTCGTTTCCTGTATCGATATAAGCACGTAACGCTAATGTTTCTCCCGCTAATTGAACTTCACATGGAGTCACATATTGCGTTTGAATCATCTGAATGAGCTTCGCTTTCCAACTCGTTTTCATGATCAATAAACTACTACATACTATGCAAAAACATATAATAATATAAACGAAACTCGAGCGATGCATAAGTAATGGTTGAACAGCCGTAAGTAACCCGCCTGCTAATAAAGTCGCAACTAACAACCATCCACCTTGTACAAAAAAACTTTTAACACGGAATGAAAATGCTATTCCGATGAGCAAAATGAAACTCACAAATATGACCCACGCATGTCCATAAAAAATGACAACAATAAGCGCACTACTTAAGCTACTGATTAACATCCGCCAAATTGGTATCGTTACATTCGTCACCGCTTGTGTAAAACGAAGTAATGCTAGATTCAATATAAAATTAAATACAATGATTAATTCCGCAAACATGTATTGTCCTCCTGAAAAAAGACTATCATTTCAAAAGTTAAGATTTTGTAAAATAATGGCACCTAAAGCTAAAAATCATTTGACATTTTATTTACATATTTAGAATTTTTCGACATAAAAAAGCCGCTCGCAAAACTAAACTAATTAGTTTTGCGAGCGACTTTTTAAAGTAAGATTAGCGACGACGATTACGTAAGAATGTCGGAATATCTAATGCATCTTCTTGTTGATAGTTTGATTGTTGTTGCTGTTGACGAGGTGCTTCATGTTGAACTGGTTGTTCTTGAGCACGAACAGGTTGTTGTGGTGTCTGTGCTTGAGTTGCTGCTTGTTGACGTGATGCGATTGATGGACGAATCGGCTGAGGTTTTGGAACAATAAAGTCATCCGAGAAACCTGTTGCAATCACTGTTACGATGATTTCATCATTTAAGTTATCATTAATAACTGAACCGAAAATCATGTTTACTTCTTCGTCAGAAGCTAGTTGGACGATGTCTGCTGCTTCTTGTACTTCATATAAGCTTAAGTTTGTTCCACCAGTGATATTCATAATGACACCTTTAGCACCATCGATTGACGTTTCTAATAATGGTGAAGAAATAGCTTTTTTCGCAGCTTCTACAGAACGGTTTTCACCTGAAGCAATACCGATACCCATTAACGCAGAACCTTTATCAGACATAATCGTTTTTACGTCTGCAAAGTCTAGGTTGATAAGACCAGGTGTTGCGATTAAATCTGAAATACCTTGTACACCTTGACGTAATACGTTATCCGCTTCACGGAATGCCTCTAACATCGGTGTCGATTTATCTACAATTTGTAATAACTTATCGTTTGGAATGACGATTAGTGTATCAACCGCTTCTTTCATTGAAGTAATACCGCCAATCGCTTGTGTTTGACGTTTACGGCCTTCAAATGTAAATGGACGTGTCACAACACCAACCGTTAAAGCACCTAAATCACGAGCAATTGAAGCGATTACCGGCGCAGCACCTGTACCAGTACCACCACCCATACCAGCCGTTACGAATACCATATCCGCACCGCGTAGTACTTCTTCTAATTGTTCACGACTTTCTTCTGCTGCCTTTTTCCCTACTTCAGGGTTTGCACCAGCACCAAGACCGCGCGTTAACTTTCCACCGATTTGTAATTTATATTCAGCTTTTGATAAATTTAAAGCTTGTGCATCCGTATTAACAGCGATGAAATCAACGCCTTGTACACCATGTTCAATCATTCGGTTAACAGCATTGTTACCGCCACCGCCAACGCCGATTACTTTAATAACTGCTAGTTGGTCCATACCCATTTCAAATTCTAACATATGATTCTCCTCCTAATTGTTCACGTCATCCATTTTCGTATTAATCGAAAAATTTATTTAATAAGTTTTTAGCGCGATCAATAACACTTACTTTATTGCCGCTGTCTACTCTCTCCGGCGCATTTGCTTGTTTTTTAGAAGGAGCTTGTTGAGCAGGATAAGGTGCATAAGAAGCCACTGTACTTGGCTCACTTCGACCATAAAAATCATCATCGGCGTTCGCATAATGAATTAACCCAACTGACGTCGTAAATGCCGGTTCACGAACACCAATATAATCTGGCGTATAAATGCGTACACGTGATAACATTACTTGACGAGCTAACTGAGCGAGTCCTTCAAGCTGTGCTACTCCACCAGAGATAACAATACCACCTGGTAAATCTTGAATACCCATACGAGCTAACTCATCTAATACAAGTTCAAATAATTCTTCTAAACGTACACCAATAATTTCGGCAATATAACGCTGACTGTATTGGTCTGTTGAATCTGTTCCTACGACTGGAACTTCAAATAATTGTTCATCTGAAGCATCATCATAAAATGCATGTCCATATTGCTTTTTAATTTTTTCTGCTTGTTCCGTCGGTGTTTTTAATACAATTGATAAATCTTTTGTAATATGGTCGCCACCAACTGGAATCACAGCCGTATGTGTTAATAAGCCGTCCTGGAACACTGCAACTGTCGTAGATCCGCCGCCTAAATCAATATAAGCAGTTCCCTGGTTTTTTTCATCTTCCGTTAAAGCAAATTGGCCTGCTGCTAACGGCTGTAAATAAATTTCACGAATTTGCAAGCCGGCACGTTCAACACATCGTAAAACATTATGTACAAGCGTCTTAGATGTCGTAATCATCGTTGCGTCCATTTCTAAACGAATACCGATCATACCGCGTGGGTCTTTAATTTCATCGAGATTATCGACAATAAATTGTTTGGGAATTAAATTGACTAATTCACGCTCTGGTGGAATTGACATGACTTGTGCAGAATCAATTACACGAGCTAAATCATCATCTGTAATTTCTCGATCTTCCCCATTAACGGCAACAACACCTTTTACTGGTTGTAAAAAGGTTTGATTTGCTGGCACGCCAAGTACAACTTCTTCGATCTTAATCCCAGTCATTCTTTCTGCCTGCTCAACTGCTTTTTTTATTGATTGTACGGTTGCATCTATATCAACGATTGCACCTTTTCGAATACCTGTTGATTTCACATGACCTACACCAATTACGTGCAATTGATCATCACCCATTTCACCTATAAGGACCTTAATAGAAGATGACCCGATATCGAGTGAAACATATATTTCTTGATGATTCAATTTACTGCACCTCCTTCGATTAACTCCTATTATTCATTCTATTGTATATTTACGAGATTGTCTAAGTAAAACAATGTTTGTAATGTTATTTTAACGTGATTGTTACGAGTTTTCACCCTTTTTTAATCGTCTATTATCGATTTTTGTTAATATTATTCTACGAATTATAGCAATATTTTGAAATAATCGTACACCAAACGCAAAAATCGCAGCTAAATATAAATCTACGCCAATATGCACACCTAAAAATGCAAGACCTGCCGCTAAAATTATATTAAAGAAAAAACCGGAAATAAATACTTTGTCATCATATACCTGTTGTAACTGAGCGCGTATTCCCCCGACCATTGTATCAAGAGCGGCTAACACTGCGATAGATAAATAATTTTCATAAACTGATGGAATTTGAATATTCGTTAAAATACCTAACGCCACACCAAATATTAACCCTAAAAGTGGTAACCACATATTCGCATCCCCTTTTATTTCTCTTCTAAATACTTACTTTTTTGTAGCGTAACCGTTGAATTGATTCGAATGTTTTGCTTCGCGTCTTCAACTGTTAATAAAAGATTATCGATATAAAACTCATCCGGAAAAGTTGATGCAAGCAAATGATTTTTCAGCTTTTCGGCTTGTTCCATTGTTTGTGTAATAACATTTATTTTAATATCTGTTTTATCGATAGCTTCACTATTCACTGTTGTTTTCCCATTAATATCACGAATTGCCGTATTATAGGTTAACCGTTTCCCATCAATTTCAACCATTTCAGCATTATATCGATATAAATCATTTATTAGTCGGATAAGTAATTCGGGTGAAATAGGATTTATTTCATATCCGTATTGTAATAATTCAGTTGAAGGCTCAATCGTCAATGCTACTCCCGGACCACTTATCGGTAAGATGCCAGCTTGTTTTTTTAATTGATCGACAGTTTGTTGTAATAATAATTCGGGATTATCAAACTCCGCATCCTCATACTTATCAACAGTCGTAGATATGCTACTAATTTGTGAAAGCAATTCAGAATGACGCGATTTTTCCGCTGAAAGCTCTTGACGAATTTCCCAAATATCCGATGTATTGCGTTCGGTTGGATTTTGCACTGTATTGTATTGCACAGCTAACATAAAGCCAATGATGAACGATATAATGGTAATATTACGGTACATTTTTTTCGTCATCATACATCCCCCGAATAATTTCCTTACTCTTCATTGCTTGATTGCACCTTAATTAAATCACTTTTTTCAAGCGTCACATTCACTTGTTCATTTAATAATTGATCGAAAACACCGCCACTTATGTCTAATGAAGAAATAAGCACGTCTTGGTCACCAACTGCTTCAATAACAAACGGCGCAGGATATTGCACGTTGTCGATTGTAATAACAGGACCATTACAACTAATATAAGAGTTTGTTTTTAATCGTTGCCCGTTAATGGCAATCGCCTCTGCTCCTGAAATTTTCAACTCGTTTACAATTTTAAAAATATGACTTTCATGTACAATGTACTCGTTAGGATTCGTTGTTGCTGGATCGTAATCGCCATCTTCTAACGTAATTTTTATCCCTTTGCCTTGTCCAGCTGTATAACCCAATAACAGTCGTAGCTGTTCTGCTTCTGATATATTTTGTTCATACTGTTCTTCATTTGAAGAAAACTGTTTTTCATAAGTACGAATTTTTTCTTCTAAATTAGCGAGTTCTTCTGCCAATTCTTTGTTACGTTCTTTTTGTTCAATTAAATCTTCCATATATTGATTTTCATGACTTATTTGCAGTGCAGCGGTGCTTAATGTTCGCTTATCTTTTGAAAGATTATACGAAATCCCAATAATAAAGCCAGTGACGATACAAACGACAAATAGCACCATAAATTTTCGAGAAACGAAGAATGTTTTTTTATTCGGATGCTTGTTCATCTTGTTGTTTGTCATCTTGTTCTTCTCCCTCTAAATTTTCCCCATCAGTTTTTAGTTCTAATGAATACTCTTCTGAAAACGGACGATAGTAGGAACCGACCTCAATGTCAATAATCCCTTTTTCAAACGATTCTTCGTTCTCAATTTGTGCAATAATGGATGGATA
The DNA here is from genome assembly GCF_003073375.1 of Lysinibacillus sp. 2017. NCBI lineage: Bacteria > Bacillati > Bacillota > Bacilli > Caryophanales > Bacillaceae > Lysinibacillus > Lysinibacillus sp. 2017. Next base: position 890,251 of record NZ_CP029002.1, on the reverse strand, counting down.
ATAATTTAGCTTCTCTGCTAACGTATTGGATTCGGCGCGTACTTCATAGCCATCATTCATATAGAGCGTGATTGCATATGGATCTGCTTCTGTAGGATTTGAATTCATTTGCGAAATAAGTGACAATACTTCAGGCTTTAATAAAGCCAGTTGCTTTAAAATCTTTTTTCGTAATGCTTCATCTTCAAATCTCAAAAAAATGGGGGCATCTATTGGTACAAATTCATTGGATTCATCAAAGATAACACCATTATCAAGGATCGGATAATAGACACCGTCTCGTGATATGTAAGCCACTTTTTGCCATTCTTCAATTGTTATTTGAACCCCATTTAATAACTGTCTTTTTACTTTCACAGATTTAATCCATTCATTCTTCGCTATATTCTCTTCAATATCCGCTATTTTAAAGCCCCATATCGAATCCGATTGTTTCAATGTCGATTGTTCAATATAAAATTCTTCATCTTTTAAGTGTGCCCCATGAACATCAATTTTACTAATGTCGCTATAAGATGATTGAAAATAAAGAAGTAATAAAATGATGAATAAGAAAAGGGTGATTAATGCGATGAATTTAAAATTCGTTCGACGTTTTCTACGCTTTTTCATGGCGGGTACACGTTCTGTTATATCGATTACTTTTTCCATCATTCATACTCCTTTCTTCATTCGAGTGAAAAATTTAAAATGAGCGCCACCGTTAGCCATATAACTAGCAGTGAGGTCCCTCCATAACTAATAAAAGGTAAAGTTACACCTGTTACAGGTAGTAAATTAATAACTACGCCAATATTTAGACAAGCTTGCACGGCAATCATTGTTGTTAAAGCACTAATGACATAAAAATGCAGGACTTTATGACATTGAAGCGCTAATTTGTAGCCACATATTAAAAAGCACGCAAAAATAAGCAGCAGTCCCATTCCCCCAACAAGCCCGATTTCTTCCAAAATGATAGAAAAAATAAAGTCATTTTGTGGTTCTGGTAAATATAAATATTTTTGTCTACTTTTTAATAATCCATGCCCAAACAATCCGGCTGGTCCAATTGCAAGCAATGATTGTACCGCTTGAAAGCCGCTTCCCAACGAATCTGCCCACGGGTTTAAAAAGGCTTCAATACGCTTTAATCGATACGGTGCAGCCGCAATTAAACCGACAAGCCCCCCCATTCCCAGTAAGAGAAACAATACAAATAACTTTATTGGATATTGTGCTAAAAAGAATAACAAAAAGGCCGTCACTACTAAAATAAATACCGCACCAAAATCAGGTTGCAACATTATTAAAGCAGATGGAATGAGTAGTACGATAAAATGCGACAATCTTACAATTCGCTGTCCACTCTTTCTTGCAGCGAGTAAAATACTTAAATAAATAAGCGTTGTCACTTTCGCTAATTCAGCTGGTTGCACGGTTAAAGAGCCGACCCCAATCCAACTTTGTGAACCATTTCGTACAATCCCCACACCAGGAATTAAAACACCAATTAATAAAACGACAGATAACAAGTATAAAATACGCCATACCTTTTCATTTTGTAGCCATTTTACATTCATAAATAGCACACAGCAAACTACCGCAAGGAGGAAATAAATACTTTGTTTTACATAGAAGGGAGTTTGTCCATCGTAATGGACAACACCCCAATACGTACCTGCCGAATAAATAAACAAAATCCCGACTAATGATAAACTAAACGCACTTGCAAAAAACCATCGTCTTAATGGTTGTGACAGTGAGACTATCCTTTCTTAAGAAAGTTTCATAACACGATCGATAAATAAATCCCCTCGAATTTCAAAGCTTGCATGCTGATCCCAACTTGCACATGCAGGAGATAATAAAATAATATCACCAGGCTCTGATACTTTTGCTGCATAACCTACAGCATCCTCGACATCAATCGCACGTACAATATTTGTAATACCACAAGTTTTCGCGAACTCAATAAAACGTAAGGCTGTTTCACCGAATGCAACAACCGCTTTTACACCTGACATTTCTTCACGCAACTCTTCAAATGAATGACCACGATCTAACCCACCAGCAAGTAATACAATCGGTTGTTTAAATGCTGCTAATGCACTCTTTGTTGCAAGCACATTTGTAGCTTTTGAATCGTTGTAAATTTTACGACCTTCCCAATCACGAACAAATTGAGTACGGTGACGAACACCCTCGAATGTTGATAATACTTGTTTGATTGCTTCTAACGGACAGTTTTGCAGTAACGCTGCCGCAACCGCACAACAAATGTTTTCTAAATTGTGTTTCCCTGGTAGCGCGATGTCACTACGTTTTAAAATTTCTTCACCTTGCCAATAAACACTTTGTTCATCCGCGCTAATACCTTCAGTTGAACGTCCTTTTGTTGTAAATGGAATAAGTTGTGCATTTGATTTTTTGGCATATTCCGTAACAACAGCTTGATCTGCGTTATAGATGAAGTAGTCTTCATTTGTTTGATTACGTGTTACACCAAACTTTGCTTCTGCATAATCTTCAAACGTGCCGTGATAGTCTAAATGTGCTTCATAAAGATTCGTTAAAATTGCAATATGTGGTTTAAATGTACGAGTACCCATTAATTGGAATGAAGATAACTCTGTTACGATAACATTTTCTTTCGTAGCTTCTGCTGCAACACCACATGCTACTGTCCCAATATTTCCTGCGATTAATGGTTTTAAATGACCTACTTGTAACATTTCAAAAATTAAAGTAGTTGTCGTTGTTTTACCATTAGAACCTGTAATGCCGATAAACGGTGCTTCACTTATTAAAAACGCAAGCTCTACCTCTGTAATGACTGGTAAACCTCGTTCAATCGCATCTGCTACGATTGGATTTGTATATGGAATCCCGGGATTTTTGACGACAAGTTCAAAACCTTCATCAAGTAAATCCTCTGGGTGACGACCACAAATAACGGTAATCCCTTTTGATAATAGTGCTTGCGCTTCAGGGTTAGCATCAAATGGTTTTGCATCGTTCACTGTTACGAATGCACCCAGCTGATGTAAAATTTCCGCAGCAGCTACACCACTTTTTGCTAATCCTAAAACTAAAACTTTTTTTGCTTGAAAACCTTCATATTCAATCATAATAACGCCTCCGCTAATACTGCTATAAGTGCCACTACTAATCCTGTTGACCAAAATACAATAACGACTTTCCATTCAGACCATCCTGATAATTCAAAATGGTGATGAATTGGACTCATTTTGAAAATACGTTTTTTACGAAGTTTAAAGCTACCTACTTGTAAAATAACGGATAACGTTTCAATAACAAAGACTAAACCGATTAGTAACAGTAAAAACTCTTGCTTCACTAATACGGAAATCATCGCTAAAGCGCCACCAAGTGCTAAAGAACCTGTATCACCCATAAATACTTTTGCTGGGTTTGCATTGAAAATTAAGAAGCCAAGTAATGCCCCTGTTACAGCAAATGCAAAAATCGCAATATCTGCTTGGTCATTAAATAAGGCAATGACACCAAAAGCAGCAAATGCTATCGATGCTGTACCTGATACAAGACCATCAAGTCCATCTGTTAAGTTGACTGCATTTGAGAAGCCAACTAACCAGAAAATTAAAAAGGCAACATAGAAAATGCCTAAATCTAGCGAAATATCTGTGTATGGAATCCCAACCGATGTATCAAATGAACCTAAACGTAATAATAAAAATGCAGCAATGGCAATCGCAATTTGCCCAATTAACTTTTGAATCGATGTTAAACCTAAGTTACGTTTAAAAATAACTTTTAAACCATCATCTAAAAATCCGATGATGCCAAATCCAACTAAAACAAGTAATAGGACAACGGTTTGCGTTGTAAATAAATCAAAAATCATCGCAACAATAATCGTTGAAACAATTATTGCTAATAAAAAAATGATCCCACCCATTGTCGGTGTGCCCGCTTTTTTCATATGCGATTTTGGGCCTTCTTCACGAATACTTTGCCCAAATTTTAATCGGCGAAGCAGTGGAATCCCAATTGGTGCTAAAATGACCGTTAATAAAAATGATGAAACAAGTATGGTCAATGTTGTAGATATTGTCATAATAAATCTCCTTTAAATCTTATGTCTGTAGAACTTCCTACACTATAATAGTTGTTTTAGGTGGATTTTAAAAGGTGAAATACGATTTAATTTCCTAAATATAAATGAATCACATCATTTTCATGGATGATTTCATTTGCTTGTGGTAATTGATGGGTAATTTTCTCACCTGAACCATGCCACTCAATTTTGTATGGATATAATTTTGTGAGCACTTCTTCTTTTGTAAGTTCCACAAAATTCGGCACTATTTCCGTCAATTCATCGCCCCATCTGTATTGCTTCTCGAGTTGATTTTGCTGCTTTTCAATGTTTAAAAGCGGCGCTGCATCTTCTATGATTTGGCCGACAATTGGTGCTGCAATGGCACTACCAAATTGCAGGGCACTTTGTGGATGATCAATAGCTACGTATATAACAACTTGCGGGTCATTTGCTGGTGCGAAGCCGATAAACGAAACAATATAATCGCCGTCTTTGTAGCGACCATTTTCTACTTTTTGTGCTGTCCCTGTTTTACCTGCAATTCGTAAGCCATCCCTAAAAGCGAGACGCCCAGAACCATTTGCAACAACACGCTCTAACGCTTCTCGTACAATATCCGAAGTTTGTTCACTAATCACTTGGTCTTTGACGACAGGTTCATTTTGAAGGAGAACTTTATTTGAATTTGAATCAATTACTTTCGACACAATATGCGGTTGATACAACGTACCACCATTAATGATAGCTGCTACTGCTTGCACTTGTTGGATAGGCGTTACAGATATGCCCTGCCCAAAAGAAGTTGTTGCATGTTCTACTGGACCAAATGCGGCTTTTGAAAATAAAATCCCTGTTGATTCACCTGCAATATTTGAACCTGTTTTTTTACCAAACCCAAATTTATGAATATAATCAAGTAATTTTGTAGCACCAACGCGTTGACCTAGTTCAACAAAGCCAGGATTGCATGAATTCTCGACAACTTCAAAAAACGTTTGGTCTTTATGTCCTTCCCGCTTCCAACATCGAAGTCGTGCACCTTCTACCATTGTATAACCTGCATCATGGAAATGTTCATCTTCCATATTCACAACACCTTCTTCAATAGCCGCACTTAATGTAATGATCTTAAACGTGGATCCTGGCTCATACGACATAAATACCGGTAAATTCCGGTTATAAATCGCTGGTTCTACTTCAGCAAATTTAGACGGATCATACGTTGGAAATGAAGCGAGTGCTAATATTTCACCACTATTTGGATTCATCGCTATTGCTAAAGCTTGATCGGAATCGTATTGTACCATCGCTTGAGAAAGTTCTCGTTCAACTATTTTTTGAAGTTCAATATCAATCGTCAATTGCAATGTTGCCCCGTCTTGCCCTTCCTTCCACTCATCATCAACATGCGCTAGTGAAACACCTTTTGCGTCAGTAAACAATCGGATTGCGGCATCTGAACCTGTTAATAACCGATCGTATTCATATTCAATGCCAGCTAAGCCTTGATTGTCTATACCCGTAAAACCGAGCAATCGTGCAAGTAAATTCCCTTGTGGATACGAACGAATATAATCGACCCCACTGTACAATCCTGGAATTTGCAATTGCTGAATTTTAACCGCTTGTTCATACGTAATATTTTTCGCTTCTGGTGCAAGTTTTACAAGAGATATACGCTGCTCTAATTTTTTTAAAATTGCAGCTCGATCTTTGTTTAATACACTTGAAATTGCTGTGGCAACTTGTTCTTTTTCACTATTTTGTGATGGCATAAAATATAGTGTCGGTGCTAATTTATTCGTAACAATAACTTCCCCGTTACGATCAGTAATTTCTCCACGCTGCGTGTTAAATGGTATTTCACGATCCCAGTTTTCCTTTGCTAATGTCGACAAATCATCATATTGCACGATTTGCAAAAACATTAGCTTAACAAAAATCGCCACGCCGTATAATACAAATGCGATGGCGATCCATGTTAATCTTTTTTTCGAATTTGTAGTTAACCATTTCATTACAACACCTCACATAACACAAAGTATGTCTGTAACTTAGGTTCTATTCAAATTCGATTAATCCTGTGGCAGTGCTTCTTCCTCGTTTTCTACTTCACTTTCTCCCTCTTCCATATCTTCAGCCGGTGGGGTCAAATAGTGCTCTTGCGGTGTTTTTAACTTCACAACAATTGGCGATTGATCCGAAACAATTGTTCCTTGCGACACACTTTGACTTTCTACATAGCCTTCACCGAAGAGTTCAATAGGAAGCTTCGTTAATGTTTTGTAAACGAGCATATTTCGTAGCGACCAGTTTTCAAATGATGGTAACGAAATGTCCCCATCTGTTTTTAAAAATACAATGCCGCCTTTTATTAATGACGAATTAGCTTTTGGGAATTGCTCGAGAATTTCTCCACCTTCACCAATTAGAATAGGATGCAATCCATCACCTTCAAGCTCTGTCATAACAGAATCTGTTTGTTGACCAACCATATTTGGTATAGCTTTCTTTTGAACTTCAGCTACATCTGTCGGATTAATATTCATATATTTCAAGCTGTTTTGTACAACTGAATTAAATACTTGTGATACAGGATCCGAACCAGCTTCTGTTGCACCAAGTTTTGGTTTTGCAACGGCAATGTAAACAATTAGTTGTGGGTCATCTACTGGTGCCATACCTAGGAATGAATACAAGAATTCATTTTTACCCCAGTCATAACCTGCTCCAGATACTTTTGGCATTTGAGCCGTACCTGTTTTACCAGCTACCTCATAACCCTCAATTTGGAAACGTTTTGCATTTCCTTTTTCTCCATAAACGGTTGAAGCTAAAAGTTCACGCATTGCTTTTGCTGTTTCTGCTGTAATCGGCTGTCCTTTTTTAGTTGGCTCAGAATCTAGTACAACCTCACCTGTATTCGAATTAACAATTTTATCAATCACAAACGGTTGCATCATTTTCCCATCATTAGCGATTGCTGTTAATCCTTGGATTAATTGAATTGGTGTGACCGTCGAACCTTGCCCAAATGTTGTTGTATATTTTTCTAAAGGATAGTGAGAGTTGATAACCCCACTGGCTTCACCAGGTAGATCAATTCCCGATTTTTGTCCAAATCCAAAACGGTCTAAATATTTTTCAAGTGTGTCCCAACCCATAATATCAAGTAAATTGGTCATCGCTGTATTACTCGAACGCTGGAATCCTTCTAAATACGTAATCGTACCCCAACCATATGTATTATGATCTCGAATCGTATTTTCATATACATTATATGAACCGGATTTATACCATGCGTTTGGGTGCCAATTTCCCGAATCCATCGCTGCAGCAACTGTAAATGTTTTCATCGTTGAACCGGGCTCAATTGTATTTTCAATAACGTCGTTCAACCAGTTTCCATCTAGTCCTTCGCGTGTATCTGGATTGAAAGTTGGACGTTGAGACATTGCTAATATTTCACCAGTCTTTGGATCTGCAACGACACCAATCATGGCCTGCGGATTGTATTTCGAATTCACACGAGACATGGCATCCTCTAAAAAGTTTTGAACGGTTTTATCAATCGTTAAATAAATATCATTACCATCTTGTGCATCTTGAACGACTTTATCACTACTTGGTAATAAGTAATTCTTTGCATCGCGTTGATACATTAACTTACCATCTTCACCAGTTAATTGATCATCATAAATAGACTCTAACCCCATTTTTCCGACAACTTCAGACGAACCATCCTTTTCCGTTTCACGAACCGCAAAACCGATTAAATGCGATGCGAAGGAACCGTTTGGATAGTAACGCTTTTTGTCACTAAATAATATGATCCCTGGTAAATTTAAAGCTTCTATTTGTTTTTTTACTTCATTACTAATACCGCGTCCAGCTAATCCAAACTCTACTTGATAAGGATCTGTGCCTTCAGCTGGCGTTAAAAGTTCTAAAATTTTTTCTTCATCCATAGGAATATACTGAGCAAGCTGTCTTGCTGTTTCAGTTTTGTCCACAACATGAATTGGTTTTTTGGGATTTTCTGTTGCTGATTCGCGAATTACAGCTACAAGACGATAACTCAATGTATCCTCTGCAATGACATTCGCATTGCGGTCAAAAATTTTCCCGCGATCTGCTGACAGCACATAACCTGATTGATATTTTGCTAATGCTTCTGCTTCTAGTTCATGTCCTTTTACAACACCCGTCGCTTGAATGGACACAAAACGCCAATATAACAGTAAAAAGAGCCCTCCAAATAAAATAAACATCAGAAAGGCTCCATACTGGTAACGAAATTTTCTCTTTTTCATTCTCCCGGCACTACCTTCACATTTTTCTCATTTTGTGTTAAACCGAGTTCTTTCGCTTTTTCCCAAATACGTTCATGAGTTGATAACTCACTTACACGTACTTTTAAATCTACGTTATTATTATTTGCCTCTGTAATTTCTCGCTCAATTTTTTGGATTTCCATACTCTTCGACTGAATATCACCTTGTGTATGTAAAATGGAAACGGCGAATGATGCTACAACAATTGCAAAAATGATAAATAAAAACTGTTCCCGAACAGAAAACAACCTTGGTTTTCTCTTTTTAGGTTGGACTGGTAGCCTTTGTTGCTCCTGTTCGGGTAGTTCTGGCTGATGTTGAATATATGTTTGCCTTACCCTAACTGCCATCGCTTACCCACGTCCTTTATCGTTTATTTTTTCAGCAATTCGTAGTTTTGCTGAACGTGAACGATTATTCGCCTCTAACTCCTCTTCAGTTGGTAAAATTGGTTTTCTAGTCACTAATTTCAACATCGGTTTCATATGATCTGGAATAATCGGTAAACCTGGTGGTAAATCTGGAAGTGATGAAGCTTCTTTAAACATTGTTTTTGTTAAACGGTCTTCTAATGAATGGAATGTAATAACGCTAATACGTCCACCAATTGCCAATAGTTCAATAGCATCTGCTAATGAATCTTCTGCTGCACCTAATTCGTCGTTTACCGCGATACGAATAGCTTGGAAAATTCGTTTTGCAGGATGTCCACCTTTTCGACGAGCAGGAGCTGGAATTCCATCTTTAATTAGTTCTACTAATTGAGCTGTCGTTTCGATTGGTGCAATTTCTCGAGCTTGTTCAATTTTACGCGCAATTTGTTTCGAGAACTTTTCTTCACCATAACGGAAGAAAATACGTAGTAAATCTCCAAAAGCCCATTCATTTACTACATGATACGCAGTTAGTTCAGCCGTTTGGTCCATACGCATATCAAGTGGTGCATCATAATGATAACTAAAGCCACGCTCTGGCGTATCTAACTGTGGTGATGAAACACCTAAATCATATAAAATTCCATCTACTTGATGAATATTCAAATTGTATAGTTCTTCTTTTAAATAGCGGAAGTTTGAATGTACGAATGTTACACGATCTAAATAGTCCGCTAACCGTACTTTCGCATTTTCAATAGCGATCGTATCTTGGTCAAAGCAAATTAATCGACCTTTTGATGACAATTGTTTTACTAAGTATTCACTGTGACCTGCACCGCCTAGAGTACAATCTACATAAATACCATCAGGATTGATGTTCAACCCGTCAACAGTTTCTTTCAATAATACGGTTGTATGATCAAACATTACCAATAACACCTCTTAATGCTTTAGAAATCAAAGCCAATTAAATTTTCAGCAATCTCATTAAAGGATTCCGCCGAATTATTAAAGTACTCGTTCCAAGCCTCTTTAGCCCAAATTTCAATTTTACTCGATACGCCTAATACAACGCACTCTTTTTCAAGATGAGCGTATCCAATTAGTGTTGATGGAATGTTAATTCGGCCCTGCTTGTCTACTTCTACTTCAGTAGCACCAGAAAAGAAAAATCGTGCAAATGCTCGAGCATCTTTCTTGGTCATCGGTAAATCTTTTAATTTCTCTTCGAGTTTTCGCCATTCATCCATAGGGTATCCAAAAATACATTGATCAAGACCCCGTGTTAGTACAAAGGTTTCACCAAGTGGTTCACGAAACTTTGCAGGTACAATCATACGGCCTTTAACATCGATCGAATGTTGAAATTCTCCCATGAACATGCTACTCACCCCACTTTAGTAAATAATGTACCACATCCCCCCACTTTCCACCACTGATTTTGCCATTTCTCCTTCCAATATAGAAAAATCGAGTAAATAAGCATATTCTCACACATACGTTCGGTGCCAAAAGACATAAAAAGAGTTACCTCATTACGAGGTAACTCTTCTATTTTATAGCGATACAATATTATGTCGATTAGAAATTTCCATATCTAACGACAGTAAATCATCAATTAATGTCGATCCATATACATTCATATATTGATATGGACTGTACACCCGTTCTTGATAGCCACCATTCGGGTAAAGCTCTGACTGAATTGTTTTGTATTGACGAATGGCCACATCATGTTTTTCCGTATCTTGCTGTTTAATTTTTTCCTGTAGATAGCGGAACTGTCGTTCATGATAATCTTTATTTTTTTTAATTAACGACTCTAAATGATAATTTCCTTGCTGTAAATATGTCGAAAGTTGCTCATATTGTTCTGCGAGTTGGTCATTCATTTGTTCGATTAATTGCTGAGACTTTTCATCTTGAATACTTTCAACAAACTTCGCTAATTTTTGTTCGACTCCATTATTTATTGCTTGTTCAACTGTTATATTATTTTGCTGTAATAGCGTTTGAACTTGTCTTGTCAGCATCGTAATATTCATTCTTGGTGCAAAAATCGGCATTTGTAAATTTAGTGTTTCAAACGCTGGCTTTAACGTAGCCCAATAAGCTAACTCTCCAGGTCCACCAACAAACGATAATACAGGAATCGTCATTTCTTGCATAAGTGGACGCGTCACAACATTGTTGCTTAGTAGCTGCGGCTCATTTTTAGCTAGTCCCAATAAATCCTCTTTCGAGAAATTTGCGTGAGCTAGAACATTTTTAAAGCGACCCTCTTTACGTTCAAGTAAAAAGCGTTCCCCATCTTTCACGTAAAACAAGTTAGCATTTTGTTTTGTTGCACCAATCGGCATCGAATAACCTGCTTGTACTAATTTTTCTTCTTGCGCAACAACTTTATGGGCAATTTCTTCATTATTTTTAATGATTGCTTCAAAATAGGCCTTTTCGTATTGACGGAATGGACCGTACGTCGCATCTAATAACAGCAAGCCATGATTTTTAAATAGATCATTCATTAATCTTGTGAAGAAATCTGTGAATGTTGAACTGCTATTTGCATGTGCTAAAACTGTATTTAATAATTGTTCCGTATATTGCGTTTCTCCAAAATCTTTAAAAACAGTCGCAATAAATTGTTGTATGGCTTCTTGATTCAACACAGTCGTTGAAGCCATTGTTTTAAATTTTGAGCGTTCGCTATAGCCACGCTTTTTTACTTCTGCATCAACGATCGTATACGTATGATTAATTTCTTCAATATCGTGGTCTTCTCCAGCAATCCAAAACATTGGTACAACGGGTATACTCAATTTTTCACGTTGCTGTTTTGCTAAGAGAATAACTGAAATCGCCTTATGCACGGAATAGAGCGGCCCCGTTAATAATCCTGATTGCTGACCGCCTACAATAACAAGCGCACCTTGTTCTAACTCTATTAAATGTTCATTTACCTTTTCAGATACGCCGTATTGTGACATATATTCGCGTATAATTTGAGCTAGTTGTTCAGAACGATGCGTTTTGTTTTGTAAATAGGTCGCACGTTCGTAAAAGGCCTGCTCATTGTATTGATAATCAAAAAATGAATGTATCGCTGTATTTTCAGCCCAATAATCCGCTAATAATTTATTATTCACTGGGGATTGTATTTGTTCCAGCTTCATTGAAATTCTCCTCTACTCAGTAACAAACTATATATTTGTTTCATTTATCCCGTATTAACAGTAGAGATGACTTCCCACTGATTGTCGGGTTCACTTTATCCATTTTCATTTTAACTGTTATGTACGCATAGTAAAAAGAAAATGCCTTCGTTTAATCCACCATCATAAAAATAATTACTGAGTGTGTTAAACCAACTGCCCATATTAAAAAATATGTAATACTTAAAAGGATAAAATAAATGCGCCATATTTTTTTAAATAGCGGTTTTACTTCGATTTCCTTCTTTGTTCGCCAATCAATATATGTAAAAAGAATTGCTATAATAAGCGCCGTAACTAATACAGGGATAACTACTGACTTATCCCATAAAGCTTGGATGGCGATTGGCACAGAAAAAAACAATAACCCTGTCGTTACATCCGCTGAATAACCAATTGCTTTATGCTTACCCAGTCGAATTTTACGACAAATAATTTGTGTCACGATAAATGCAAGAATTGGACATAATATTATGGTTGCTAATACAAATTGAACAACTAACATCACATTGTCTCACCGCTCTCCTCAAACGCTTTTACCAGCATATAAAGCGTTTGTAACATTGGCATTTGCTTATTTTGTATATGCGCTTTTTTTAAAATAGCGCCAACAATGGTATCAATTTCTGTTTTTCTACCTGCTTGAATGTCTGCTAACATAGACGATGTATTTTGCGACGTTTTCTCACATAGCCCGACCACCTGTTCAAATTGAAAAGTATCGGCATATTGAGGAAACGTATCTATTATTTCATTATATAAACTTTTTAATAATTGAAAAGCATTGTTTTGCTCAATTAGCTGACCATTTTTTACCCGAAGAATGGCAGTTAACGGATTAATAAAGCTATTTAATAATGCTTTTTCCATAAGCATGGCTTCTGCATCTAACTCAAACAAAATGGGTAGCAGGTCGCTCGAAAACGATTTTACTATAGAAAATTTCGAGAGCTCTCCTTTTCCTACCGCAATTTTCATCAACCCCATACCTTTATGTGCAACATGATGGACATCTAGCTTCTGTGCACCAAATTGAACGGAACTAAAGGCTATGTTCTGCTGTTCTAATTGCATCGCTTCTTCGAAATGCGCAATGCCGTTTTGAACAAATAAAAGCGGTATCGTAGAACGAATTGTTTTTAACTGCTCATATACCTGTTGTAATTGTCCATACTTCACAGCAATGATGACTAAATCCGTATCTTGACGAATAGTTGATGCTTCCTCCACTTGAAAAAACTGCGTAGTTGCATCTGTATTTGTTCGCTTAATTTGTATGTATTTTTCCTGCTTATTTTTCGCTCTTGTAATGAGACGAACTTCCGCTCCGTTTTCCGCATAAAAACTTGCTAATAATAATCCCACAGCGCCCGCGCCAATGATTTCAATTTGCATTTATTATACCTCAAATTTTTTTCGAATTAAAAAGGTCTGCCTTCAAGACAGACCCTCAGCTAACTCTATTATACTGGATACACTGGATGTTTTCGATATGGAAGCACCATTTGTTTAGAATTATAATAATTTAAACGTTGAACCAATGTCGTTCTCAATTGATTTGGTGCAACAATATCATCAATAACCATTTCCGATGCTAATTTATAAAGATCAATCTCTTCTTTATACTCTTCGATTTTTTGCTTCACAAATTGCATACGTTCTTTCGGATCTACAATTGCTTCTATTTTATTCGAATAGACAGCGTTCACAGCCGCTTCAGGACCCATAACTGCAATTTGAGCTGTCGGTAGCGCAATAACTACATCTGGATCAAATGCCGGTCCACACATCGCATAAAGGCCAGCTCCGTACGCTTTACGAATAATAACCGAGATTTTCGGAACAGTTGCCGAACTCATCGCGGAAATAAATTTTGCTCCATGACGAATGATTCCAGCGCGTTCTACCTTTGTTCCAATCATAAAGCCTGGTACATCCGCTAAAAATAACAGCGGAATTGAAAAGGCATCACATAATGTAATAAACTTCGATGCCTTATCCGCAGAATCTACAAATAGAACGCCGCCTTTTACTTTTGGCTGATTCGCAACAATTCCAACTACTTGCCCGTCAATTCTTGCTAAGCCTGTAATAAGCTCTGGTGCAAATAATTTTTTAACTTCAAAGAAACTATCAGCATCAATTAATTGGTCAATGCATTCATACATATCAAATGGTGCGTTTTGATTTTCTGGAATGATTTCTTCTAACGGTTTACTAGCAATTGGTGCCTTCACTTCTTCAAGTGGAGGAAACTCCGCAAAGTTCGCAGGGAAATAGCTAATATAGCGGCGAGCATGCAGTATTGCCTGCTCTTCATTTTCCGCAAGTACATCTCCACAGCCACTTACTGTACAGTGCATGCGCGCGCCGCCCATTTCCTCTAACGTTACTTTTTCTCCAATAACTTTTTCTGCCATACGCGGCGAGCCTAAATACATAGAAGCATTGCCATCCACCATGATAACAATGTCACAAAATGCAGGAATATAAGCCCCACCTGCAGCTGATGGACCGAATAGAATACAAATTTGAGGTACCATCCCACTCATACGAACTTGATTGTGGAAAATTCGCCCCGCACCACGTCTGCCAGGGAACATCTTCAATTGATCGGTAATGCGTGCTCCCGCAGAATCTACTAAGTATAAAATTGGCACTTGTAATTTCTCTGCCGTTTCTTGAATTCGAATAATTTTTTCAACTGTGCGTGAACCCCAAGAACCTGCTTTAATTGTCGAATCATTGGCCATAACACATACAGTTTGCCCATCAATTTGACCAATTGCTGTCACGACGCCATCTGCTGGTAAATCGCCCGCTTCGCAATTTGCAAAACGTCCATCTTCTTCATATTGCCCGTCATCAAACAATAGCTTCAAGCGGTCACGCACAAATAATTTGTTCGTTTCTTTTAACTTTTCATGATATTTTGATTGACCACCTGCATTGATGGTGTCAATTTTTTGTTGTAAGTGATTATTATATGTTGACTGCGTCATGCATTTCTCCCCCTGGCGATTAAGCTAGTTCCACTAATACATCATTTTCTTCAACAAAATCTCCTTCAGTTACATGGATCTTCACTACTGTTCCATCACTTTCTGAATCATGTGCAATTTCCATTTTCATAGATTCTAAAATGATAAGTGTCTGCCCCTTTGTTACACTACCGCCTTCTTTTACACTTACCTCAAAAACTGTTCCTGCCATTTGTGCTTTTACTTCTGCCATTATAATTCCCCCTAATAGAAGATATTTGCGCGAAAAAGCGCTATGTTTCTATCCTATTGTAAGCTAGCTTTAAATTTAAATACAAATATTTTCTCGAATAATATTATTATTTCTCTAATATTCAAATAAAACTCATTGATTTGTTTTTTCCCTTATTAGTAAAGCGCCTTGTTGCATCCACTTTAAAACCTTTTCATATTCGGTTTGAAGCTCCGAGTATTTCATTTCTAAATCATTATAAGCTTCTGTTAATTCTTCAAAACTTGATAATGCTAACTTTAAATGACTGCGCATTAATTGTTTAGGACGTTTTCTAACACTATTTAAAACTTGTCCATACTGCGCTCGTAACGTCTTATTCCATCGAAACCCACACGCTTGCTTCGTACGATTCAACGCCTGTGCAGCTTGTTCAAACGCTTCGAGCTGTGTGCGTCCATTTTGAACTGTTTGAATAACAATTTCCGCAAGCTTTTCATCATCTGCTAAAGTCCATTGGTCTTTCCTTCTTTTTTGTTCCATCATGCACCACCTCATATTTTTTACTACTATATGCACGGGGGAATGAAATAGAATAAAAAAGAGCAACCACAAAAATAGATTTGTGCTTGCTCGCTAGTATTACTTTTTGGATTTATTTAAAAAATTATTAACTGCTACGTGATGTGCTTCGGATTCCCATAGTTTTGCGCAGACAGCAATTTCTTGCATAACACGCTCGTACATATTACGTTCTCGCCATTTACGTAATTCAATTTCTTTATATGCCTGATGAACAGAAGGATGAACTTTCGCCATATGCTCAATAAAATCAGCTAGCGCTTGCTCTTTTGTTCCCTCTATATAAACACGCATCGCCCAGCCAATATCCAATAATGTTTGTGCATCATATGGTTTTGCATCTACGAGCATTTTCAACGCCCGGTCATGACGTAAGCCTCGCTCAAACAAATACGTTCCGCCGCCCCAACCAGATGTTATCGCGAGTGACCCTTGTATAAAGCCAGCCTTTGCATGAGAAGCCATTAAACGAAAATCACAAGCTGTTGCAATTTCACAGCCTCCACCAACAGCAGCACCATTTATAAGTGCAATCGTCGGAACTGGTAAAGTTGCTAATTCGTATAAGATATTCCCCATCTTACTTAACATACCAAAAGCTTGTTCTTCTGTTTCAAGATTATGAAATTCTGCTAAATCTCCACCAGAACAAAATGATTTTTCACCTGCACCAGTAATGACTAAAAAACGCACATCCTCATGTTCTTTAATATAGGTGATTACTTCCTTTAAACCATCCATTACAGCATAGTTAATGGCATTTCGTTTTTCTTCCCGATTGATCGTAAATGTTAATACGCCATCTTCGTTATGTATTATATAATCCATGAACTCATCCCCTATTTTGATATTTCAAAATAACACTATCATAATTAATAAACAATTCTTACAATAACCATAGTATCTGAGTCCATTTCATTTGACAATCATTTGCAAAGTAGCTATTTTAAAACAGAAAAAAGACTAGACGAGAGCCATGGTCTCTCATCTAGTCTTTATATAGCGTAAATACTGAATTATTTCGCTACTACTTCTTTACCTTTGTATTGTCCGCAAGCTTTGCAAACGTGGTGAGATAATTTAGCTTCTCCACAGTTTGGGCAAGCTACCATACCTGGTAACGTTAATTTGAAATGCGTACGACGCTTTCTTTTTGCAGTTTTAGAAGTTCTTCTAGCTGGTACAGCCATTATTGGCACCTCCTTACAGATAGTTATTCATCTGTTTGATCAAAATACTTAGCTAAAGCAGCCAGTCTTGGATCCAATTTTGGTTCGTCAACTTCCTTAGCTTTTTCTACATCTTCATCCGTTGAATAGGACCAGTCTTTACCACCTAGCACTTGTCCTTCGGTATTCTCTTTGAATACTTGCATCGGCACCTCAAGAAGAATTAAATCTTCAAGAACTGGCTTCATGTCAATAACGTCTCCAACTATATAGTGAATATCGCTAAAAACATCCCCGCGTTGTTCCTCACTGACCCAGCTAAAAATTTCAACTGTTTCAATGTTCACAGGGTATTCAACATCTTCCCACGTGCGAGCACATGGAAGCGTCAATGTAGCGCTAATCGTTAATTGACAAGTCATTTGCGATGCACCAAAAGTACATAGCCCTTTTACATGAACGGGTGAAACGTTACGGATATCAGAGTTACGTGATTTTACATCATTCAACTCGACATAGGTATCAAGTGGCATTCCGTCTTTACGAAACTTCGATAATTGATGAATTGACCATTTCATTCGTTAATCACCTCGAGACAACAATGTTGATTATATAGCGTTCAAAAAAAGATGTCAAGATAATTTCTTGTCACTCTTTAATTTCGTGCTTATAATCAAGTTAAATTCTATTTTTTTTGCATAGAATATTTTATTTTGATTATAAATTTCTATACCAATAACAATTGATTTTATCGTAAGGAGGATTTTTATGCAAGCTGTAGGAATTGTTGTTGAATACAACCCTTTTCATAACGGACATTTACATCATGTACAGGAAGCAAAAAGCACGACAGAATCTGACGTCGCTGTAGCAGTAATGAGTGGACAATTTTTGCAACGTGGAGAACCAGCGCTTGTCGATAAATGGTATCGTACAAAAATGGCACTTGAGAGCGGTGTCGATGTCGTTATCGAATTACCATACATTTTCAGTACAGCTCAAGCGAATCAATTTGCTTCAGGAGCAGTCCAATTACTCGAAGCAATAAAGTGTACTACGTTAGCGTTTGGAAGCGAACAGGGGTCTATTGAGCCCTTTTTGAATAGCTTTCAATTAATCGAAGCAAATCGCACCCTATACGATCAACTCATTAAAGAAAGTGTTCAATTAGGGACAAGCTATCCTCAAGCACTTCATACAGCTTATGAACAGCTTAAACAGCTTCATCCTAATTCATACATTGATTTAGCTCAACCAAATAATATTTTAGGATTTCATTATGTAGAAGCAATGGAAAAACTGCATTGTACGATGAAGCCCGCAACGATCCAGCGTATTGCAGCAGGCTATCATGATGCGATTGATGTACACAGTCAAATCGCAAGTGCAACTGGTATTCGCCAAGCACTCTTTAGTGGACAATCTTTACACGAAATTGCACATTATTTACCAAGAGCCAGTGTCGAACAGTTGGAAAAATGGCAGGATATACACAGTAAATTCGCGAGTTGGGAGAGCTTTTGGCCCTTGTTAAAATACGCCATTTTACGCCACACACCTGCTCAATTAAAACAATATGCGGATGTTTCAGAAGGATTGGAGAATTCTTTAATTAAGCACGCTCGAGCAAGTGAAACGTACACTGATTTTATGAATGCACTTAAATCAAAGCGTTATACATGGACACGCCTACAACGTATGCTTACACATATTTACACTGGCATTACAAAAGAACAACTCCATGCGCATACGGAGGCTTCTTTCATACGGATTTTAGGGATGACAAAGGCAGGCCAACAATATATTTCAAGTATCAAAAAATCGCTATCATTGCCATTAATAAGCCGTGTCGCAGCTGTAAACGACCCTATTTTAGAAATTGATTTACGCGCAACTGAAATGTATCAACTTGGAATCGCACAATTTTCCAATAAAAAAATAGGCGAAGATTATAAAATCCCGCCTATTCGTATTTAATTTTCCGGTTGTAATTTTTCTAAATAGCTCAGTGCATCATCAATTGTTTTAACCGGAACGATGATCATTTTTGAATGAATGTCCTCTGCTGTTTGTTTTGCTACTTCATAATTTGAAAGGATGTTTGGATTGTATTCAAGCATCTCTTTCGTTATTTCATCATCTGGTGCAAAGAAAATTTCCATTCCTTCACTATCTGCCGTGACTATTTTTTTCTCGATACCCCCGATACGCCCAACCGTACCATCCTCTAACATCTCACCTGTGCCTGCAATATCATAGCCCTTCGTAAGGTCCTCGTCTAACAACTGATTTAGCATTTCTAGCGTAAACATCAGTCCAGCTGAAGGACCACCAATATCCTCCGAATTTACTGTCACTTTAGGATCTGTTTTAATTGATTTGCTTTCAGAATATGTGATGCCAATGCCATATCGGCCATCTGAACCTGGTATTTCCTTTATTGTTAATAACTTATCTATCAACTCGTTGTCACGCTTAATAACGAGCTCAATCGTCTCATCTTGCTTTTTCGGCGTAATGATTTCTTTAAACATCGTTAAATTTTCAATACGTTTCCCATCTGCCTCGACAATTTCATCTCCTGGTTTCAGCTCACCGTCAGCTGCACCATCCGCTAAGACATTTAACACATATAACCCTTTATAGGTCACATTATAATCTAGCTTCGCACGATTAAACGCTACATAGGTTGCGTTAAATTGTGAATCAGTCATATATTTAAGCTGGCGAATATTGTATTCCTCGTCGTCCTCTTCTTCTTGACGCACATCAGAAATTTTCACCACATCATAATAATCACGGTACTTTGCCAACACGTAAGTTATTGGCGTTGCACGACCCATCGCAACAGTTGTCATATGAAACGTACCTTCGTCGTCCTCATCCCCATTTTGAATGTTGATAATATCCCCGACATTGTACGTGCCTCCTGGTTTTGTCACATAATAATCTAATTGATAAAAAGACAATCCCATCACAGCTAATAGAATCACTGCGAAAAAAATTTTTACTTTATTCCCCATGCTTATACGCCTCCAAAATCAGTGAAAGACTATTTCTAATCATCAGTGCATAAATTAGTGTAGCATTTGATTTCATGAATGACAAAACATCGCAGAGGATGAATTGAAATTTGGACGATATTATTATGTTTGTCTCTTATTATTCTCTTATTATTATTTCCTCAAGTAGCACATGAGGGCGCGGATTTAGGTGTCTCTCTTTTTATGGAGGCATTATTTCCCTACTTACTACCCTATTTAATTTTAACGAATTGGTTTATTCGCTTAACAGCTAATACTACTAAAAGCGATTCATTTTTCCTCTTTTTTAAAACTTATGCGATCAGTGCGATTGGTGGATTTCCTACTGGAGCTGCGACGATTGCGCATTTATTTAAACGGGGGGATTTCTCATCAAAGCAGGCCGCTTATTTACTTGGGATTTGCCATTGTCCAAGTCCACTTTTTATCTTTGGTTTTGTTGGACATGACCTATTTCAGTCAACAAGTATGAGTTGGAACTACTTACTCCTATTACATGCCATTTCTTTATGCGTACTTTTTTTCGCATATAGGGTTCTTCCGAAATCAACAAGTTCAGTTCAAGAAAACGTAAAAGAGCAATATCCTTTTACCAACAGTATACGAGACAGTGTTCCGACAGTACTTATCGTGGCAGCAACAATTATTTTTTTCACGACGGTCTATAGCGTTTTTTTACATAGCACTGAAACTTTTTTTACGTCACTCCCTCATTATTTTCATTTAATCGCAGCTAGTATCCTTGAAATGACAAACGGCTTATATTTATTGCATAGCCAGTTATATGGCAATACATTACTATTCGCAACGGTTTTATTACTTACAACACAAAGCTTGAGCATTCATCTACAAGTTATCGTTATTGCCCGTACAGCTAAAATCGCGATTCGGCCTTATATTTGGATTCGACTTTTTTATAGTATTGTTATTCCAATTCTTTATGCAGTTCTTTTTTTATAACAACAAAAAAACTTTCCCGCGCATGTAGAGAGCTATCTACATTACAGGAAAGTTTTTGTCATTTAAATTTTGTGATTAATGCTTGTTCCACAATTTTTGGAACAAGCTCACCAATATTGCCGCCGTATTTTGCTACTTCTTTGACGATGCTCGAACTTAAAAACGAATACTTATTTTTTGACATAATGAAAAATGTCTCAATATTTTCATCAAGCACTCGGTTCATCGACGTAATTTGCATTTCGTATTCAAAATCCGATACCGCGCGTAAACCACGGACAATTGCTTTTGCATTCTTTTCTCGTGCATAGTCAATCAATAGCCCAGAAGATGCTTCAATACGAATGTTCGGAATATCCTTTAATACTTCACCAATTAAAGCAATACGTTCATCAATCGAAAACAACGGGTTTTTCGCTGAGTTATTTAGCACCGCTACATAAACGATATCAAACACATCTGCTGCACGACGAATAATATCGACATGTCCCAATGTAATCGGATCAAAACTTCCGGGTACTACTGCTATTTTATCAATCAACTGATTTCTCCCTCTTCCTCTAAATGACGATAAATCGAGATAATCGTACTTCCATACGTTTCTTGTCTAGCTAACTGAAACACCCCATAATTTTCTGGCAGTGCCACTTCCCTTGAATGCTCACACATAATGATGGCATCTTCTGAAAGCTTCCCACCTTCAGCAAGTGTCTCGACTAAATCATAATACTCTTTTTTA
The DNA here is from genome assembly GCF_003073375.1 of Lysinibacillus sp. 2017. Classification (NCBI taxonomy): domain Bacteria; kingdom Bacillati; phylum Bacillota; class Bacilli; order Caryophanales; family Bacillaceae; genus Lysinibacillus; species Lysinibacillus sp. 2017. The sequence continues at coordinate 868,555 of NZ_CP029002.1, read as the reverse complement.
TGGTAAGGTGGATCGACAAATAAATAATCAATCACAATATCTCGTTTTAATAACGCCTTTACTGCGCGTATTGCGTCTGTACGAAATACTTCCGATACATCTTCATAGCGACATTTTTTTATATTTTCTTGTAGCGTTTGGTACGCGCGGCTATCTTTTTCAATAAATAGAGCATGCGCTGCACCACGGCTTAGCGTTTCAATGCCTAGTCCACCACTACCTGCAAATAAATCAAGTGCAATACCACCGTTAAAAAACGGACCAATCATATTGAAAATCGATTCTTTTACCTTATCCGTCGTTGGACGTGTCGTATTACCTTCAATCGCCTTTAGGGGCATTCCTTTTCGGTCTCCTGCTACTACGCGCATGATTTCACCAAACTTCCTTTATCAATCGTAAATATTATTCTTGAGGTGTGTTGATCGTGATGCGATTATCCGATTTTTTTAACTCAATTAAGAATAGACGTTGTAACCATGATTCCTCAATAAAGTGCTGATCCGCTACCATTTTAATCGGCATTGAAACAGTATTATAACGTCGTTGGTTAAATACATAAAATCCTGGATCCATTGGGAATCGGAACGAACGTGTCTCACTTGTTACATAATACCCGTTTTCACCAGTTTTCACATCATACCCTAACGCATTTAATAAAGAATCCGCAGAATATAATACTTCGCCGTCCTTTAAAACAACTTGAATATCGCTTTGTTTGTGTAAGTCGACATAAATTTCACGTGGATCGTTATATAAAAACGGATATGACGTTTTCGAGCGTGCACTCATCGTCACATATTTTGTCGATGCGCCAAGTACTGCTGATAATTGTTCATCGAGTACTTGTGCACTTATTTTTTTGTTTTCTAAATCTTTTAAATGCGCATTCCAATCTGCTAATTGCTCTTCTGTCATTTGCGCTGTAATCGTCGCAGCAACTTCTTTTGTTTTGTCGCTTCCAAATACTGAACCTGTTAAGTATGACGCCATTAATTCCTTAATCCAGTTCGGTGTATCACCAAATTGATACATCGATTCTAATTGTGAAATAATAACATTTTGCTGTACTTTTGCTACCGTTACATCTGGTAAGAACAACATGCGATCACTTTCTAGCTTATCCTTATTCGTTCCATTAATAATAGCTAAATGATCGTCACTTAAAAAGTTCACTTTCGCTAACTTCTCATAAAAAGCAGCTGTTAAAGGTGTTTTCGAATAAATAGAAAGCACATCTGATTGATTTTGCAAATCAAATCCACCTGATTGCCAGAAAAGATCCGTAACAGGTCCCTTCCCACTAAACATTGTGTAATTAACAAGCGCTAAATTTTGTTCACCAATTAACGGTAAACCGGTTACCCACTGACCTTCAATATCGTGGTCCGTTGTAATATGTACCGTTGAAAATTGAACATCTCCATTTTTTAATGTTGTAAAAACATTTTTCATCAGTTTTTGAGACTGTAAACCTTTTTCTAAAGGAATGGTATATGAAATGGATTGACCACGTGTATCACCTTCTTTGAACTTCGAAGAATCCTCACTTAAACGCGAACAACTATGTTCATTTTCAATAAAACAATTTGGATTCACAGCACTAATTGGCCATTGAATCGTAACTTCATCTGACGGTAAGTTTTTGAAATGCTGGCGAATATCAAGACTTTCACCACGGTAAACGATTTCAATTTCTTGCGAATACTTGTAACCTTTTTCAATCGAATCCACTTCGTCAGAGTATACTTGGAACTGCACAAAAACGATTGTTCCAATTATTATAGCTAAAAACGAAAAAATACTTACGGCAATTTTCATGTGCCTGTCCTCCTGCATCATGATACTATTGTATAGAAAGGATGTGTCTCTATTGATTCAACAATTTATCGAATTAGGTCAAGGCTATGGTGACGTTTATGAGCTTTGCGAATTAATTAAAACTAACGATCACCGTTTCCATAACGCGTTCATCTTCACTGCGAATCACGATAACGGCATGGTTGCTTCACTCGCTGTAGCGTTTAAGCCCTCAGGCGAAAGTAAATTTATGCCGATATATGTTTGCCGCGAAGGAATTCCATACAACGTCGAAAAACCATCGAAGCGAATCGAGCTATTTAAAGAAGCCGTACATACAATCGGCAAACAAGAAAATAGTTTCGAAATTAAGCACTCATCTATTTTTTCGGAATCAATTCAATTTTATCAATACTTAATTGGTATTTTACGATTAAATCATTATATTCCGCCGATGCAATAAATAAAGCATTATCAAAAATTGTCCAGGGATTTATAATCCCACTTTATAATCATACTCTTTTGCTTTATCTGGCTTCGCATTTTCGAATTCAGTTTTAACAAATGGTCGGTATGACTCTACAACGTCTTTCACAAATGGAAGGCGTTGTATTTTATTTTTAAGCGTTTCTACTTCATCACGATTACAATAAATGACAACATATTTTAATCTTCTTGAGATAAAATTCACATGTCCGTATTTTCGTAATGATTTTGCATGCTTCAATTGATGTACATATACGATTAGCCCTTGGCGTTCGTTCATGTAAAATCCCTCTTTTCTCTGCGCGGATTTCTTCTAAATTTTTACTTACTTGCCCACTAAAAGAATACCAAATGTGCAATTTGATAGCAACAGAGTTTAGACAGTAAGCATGCAACCCGTTATAATAGAAAGCAGTAGAGTGATTATTTAACTCATGCAAAATCCACCTAGCGCACTCTATTTTTCATGACACAAACGAAATTGGAAATGAATTATGTACGGTCAGAGGAGGACAAATTTATGGGTAAAAAAACAAAAGTGGCTCTGGCAATTGCTGCGGCAAGTGCAGCAGCTTGGGCAGGGTCAAAGGCGATTTCGAAGCCACAAAAGCGCGACTCAAAAGAAGCTTTACAATTTGAACGTCCCATTGTTATTGCCCAACATGGTGGGGCTGGCTTAGCACCTGAACATTCATTACAAGCTTTTGAAAACGCAGCACATTTAGAAGTAGATGGCTTTACAGTAAGCATTCGCTTAACAAAAGATGAGGAAATTCTCGCATTCCATGATGCCACAGTTGATCGCACCACAAACGGCTCTGGCTATGTAAAAGACTTAACTTTAGAAGAACTAAAACAACTGAACGTTGGCTATTACTTTGAAGATTTAGATGGAAATCATCCATACCGTGAGGACGCTGCATCTGTTGTGACACTTCGCGAACTTTTTGAAACTTATAATGACAAATTATTTATTATTTCCATTCAAGATAGTCCTGATACGTATGAAGGAAGCTTAATGCCTTCAAAATTATGGCGACTTATTGAAGAATTAGATGTACATTATCAAATCATTGTAACAAGTCCATATAGTGAACAAATTGATCGATTCAATTTATATGCACAAAACCGTATTGCTTTAGGCGCTGGCGATAGCGATATCAAAAAAGCCATCACAACATTTACAAGTCAATTTGGTCACTTGTATCATCCAAAAGTCGATTTATTTGTTTTGCCACTTAAATTAGGCGTATTCAATTTTGATTCGCAAAAATTTGTGAAGTTTTTAGCAGATTTAAATGTCCCTACAATTTACACAAACATTGATGATTTATTGACGATGAACCACGTGATTGAACAAGGCGCAATGGGTGTCGTAACAAATCGTCCAGATATTGCGCAAGTTTTACTACAAAAGGTTACTCATTAACACAAAAGAGCTTGTGAGATTATTGGTCTCACAAGCTCTTTTTTATTAAGCAGAACAAGAACAACCGCCACCAGTACCGCATCCCGTGCCACAAGATGAACTACTTGCTAAAAATGGGTTGCTAACCGGTACTTTGACCGCTTCCGAAACAGAATGACCTATCATCAGGCTTATCTCATCAAGTAAATCTTGATAATCATTTTCTGCTAGCTTTAATGCAGCTACTAGATCATTCAAATCAAGCTGACGTTTTTCTGTCCGAATCTTCTTCATAATTGTATGGTAATCAGGATGATATTTTCCAAATCGTTGGACATCCTCGTATTGATCTTTTAAACGTTGAAAGGTCTTAATTTGCGCGCTTAGCTCTGCATCCTCATAAACCGCCTTATACGCTTGTCGTAAATTTTGCGCTGCTTGAGAGGAAAGAATCATCGCACTTAATTCATCAACCTCATCTAATACAAAAACCCAATCTGAAGTCATGAGCATAGTTAATTCCTCCAATCTGACTTTATCATAACGAAAAAAAGTCAGAAAAGCAATGTGACATCGTATTATTACGATGCTGCCTTACCCCGTTTCTAATTGCTTCACAATTTGTCTTACGCATTCATGATCTGAAAAATAATCCACGGAACTTCCAATTTGCTGAGTTTTTTCATGTCCCTTTCCTAGGATGACAACCGTATCGCCCCTTTGTGCCATCTTTAGCGCTTTTTCGATTGCTTCTTTTCGTTCCAAAATCTCTTCATATTTTTGATAAGAAGAAAAACCTTCTTTAATTTGATTGTTAATTTGTTCAGGGGATTCTGATCGGGCATTATCAGTCGTTAAAATAATATAATCCGCAAAAGCAGAAGCAATCATGCCCATTTTAGGTCGCTTCATTTGGTCTCGATCTCCACCACAACTAAAGACTGCGATGACACGAGACTTTGCTTTTTTTCTAATCGTCTGTAGGATCATTTTCATCGCGTCTGGCGTATGTGCGTAGTCAATATAAACCGAAAGATCCAGCGTATTTATAATTCGGTCAAAACGTCCTTCAGGTAATGTTAGCTGTGGAATGACAGCGCAAATTTCATTTAATGGGAAACCTAACTCTGTAACAGAGCTAATCGCCGCTAATACATTGCTCGTTTGGTATTCCCCTATCACCGGCATTGTCACAACATGTCTCTCGTCTTTATATTGAATACAACAAACGGTACTTTCAGTCGATTCGATTAAATGTTGTATGTGATAGTTCACATGATTCGCTTTTCCATAATATTTTGCTTTACCCTTTGAAGCAATTCCAATGGATCGACAAGTGGCATCATCATTATTAATGATTACTTTTTTCGCTAATTTCATTAATATTTGTTTTGCCTGCTTATACTTTTCATAAGTTCCATGATCCTCAATATGCTCTTCTGTAATATTGAGAAAAACACCTAACGCAATTTCGCAATAATCTAATCGATGCTTTGCTAAACCCATTGACGATGCTTCGAGCACTATATAAGGAATTTCTCTTCGAATAGCCTCCGAACATATAAAATGTAAATCTTTTGCCTGGAGCGTTGTTAATTTTTCTAAATGTCCGTATTCTTGAACACCATTTACAAAAATACCATTTGTTCCGATAACCATTACTTGCTGATTGAGTTTAGTTAATAGTTGACCAATTAAATGCGTAACCGTCGTCTTGCCATTCGTACCTGTAATTGCAATAATTGATAATGCCTCTGATGGAAAACCATAAATCTTTGCACTTGCATAGGCAATAAATCTTTCACAATTCGGCACCCAAACAATCGGTACATTCATTTCGATCGAATCATAAAGTAGTTCATCATCTATCGCAATTGCTGTAGCACCCTTTTCAACTGCTTCTTTTATAAATTCTTTTCCATTATATTTCTTACCTTGTCTTGCAATATACAATGCACCTGGTGTGATTTTTCGCGCATCATCTTCAATGCTTTGTATATCAGTTCGCATCGAGCCCTTTACTGTGCATGGCCAATCCTTCACCAATTCCGCAATTTGCACGTTCACACTCCTCAACATACTATATGGCACAATAAAAAAAACGCCACTATAATCCGTAGCGTTCATCTGAATCAATATTTTGTTCGATATAGATTTGTGTATAGTAGTTAACAAATGTACCTGAGCCAATAAGTGTTAATTTATCATTAAGTAGCCACTCACGATGCTCTTTTGAATTGATCCACCCATACATTACTTCTATTGAATCTTTATAGTTAGAAGCTACATTTTCAGCTGCACTTTGAAAAGCCATGTCAATTTCATTTAACCGTTCATCTAGTGACTTGGTCGGTTCTGTAGCTTGAGTGGCCATACTTTCTAAAAGCATCCCTTCACTTTGCGTTTCCGCTAGCAAATTTAATTGCGGAGATGCAAGTAAAACAGGCAGTCTATTTTTTTGTCGATACGCATTTGCTAAATCCGTTAATTGTAAGCCATTTGCTCGATTAATATCCACTTGTTGAAAACTTGAAGGTGTAGTTGCTTCTAATAATTCCCCCACAAACTGTAATTCATATGGTTTATGGAGCACGAGCGTTTTTCCATCGATAAATCGCACACCATCCAACTTATTTGTTTCCGTATCTATGTATAATTGGGCATATAAACCTTCATAATTAACAAGAATACGACTATGCATATCTTGCTCATTCATCGCAAAAATATAAAGATTGCCTTCGATTTGAACCGTCACTTCTTGTTCAAAAATAGTCATTCGATACACATCATCTAACGACTGATCAATTACATAAGGTGCTGTATTAAAAGACGGAGAATTCGTATAAATTTGCGTAACCATTCCATCTTCCACTCCAACCATTAATAATGCATCATTTCCATGATACATCCACCATTCATAGCCAAATTCAGACGGATCAATCCGATCAGGTTTGCCGTAATTATCCAATATATCAGTGCTAGATTGACCGATAAATTTGGAAATCCCAGTAGTTGGTCGAGGTAGATTATTTTGATTTTTCTTTTGATCTTCAATATTGGAAACAGGCTGTATAATTTGTGAGGGTCCTTCTAATAGTTCGGTTTTTGATGGTTCTACATTTGAATAATAATAAATAATTCCTAAACATGTCGCGATGATTAAAATACGAAATAGCGTCTTCATAAGTCCCTTCTTCCAAGTATTTTCTTACTTATTATTATACCAATTGTAATGACGTTGACACAATGTTGTCATTGCAACAATTACCATTTTGTTCTATTATTAAATTTGACCGTATACTTATGTACGATAGGCAAAAGGAGGATATCTAGATGTATTTTGAAAACACACAACTCGAAGATGTAAAAGTTGACCAAGAAGTTTTATCTACAGTAATGGGTAAATTTGGTTTAGAGTGTCATGGCGCATGGGACTACGACCGTATGGCTTTTGACCGCTGCTATGATGTTCGTGAAGGTCGCTATTATTTACGCGTTTTCTGTAACGCAGTATCTGGCGATGTTGGCGCACATAATGCGACTTTAAACATTAACAAACCTGTTATCGGTAAATACTACTATCCACACGGTGTAGAATATACTGACGAAGTATTCCCAGCACATCTTGTAAAAGAGTGTGAAGCGGTATTAGCAGATGTTCGCAAAGAACTTACTGCATACGGAATCTAATCCTACAAAAAGCTGGTACTGCAATCCAGCTTTTTTATTTTGCCTTTCTTTATCATTTCCCCAAAAATATAAAAAGCTTCCCAAGCATTTGCCTGAGAAGCTTACATGTTAAAATCCTAAAATTGCTTTAAATACAGAGGTTGTTTCTCCGCCTTCATAAATTATATATAATAAGCAGTAAACTAAAACCCCTGTAATCCCGACGAAGAACCAAATAATACTTGTTATTGGACCAATTTTACGGTGTAATTTTAAATTATTTTTATAACCAGACAATATGCTTGTAATCCCAAACACAGCCCCAACTGTTGCTAAGGTAATGTGGAATATTAAGAAGAACGTATAATAGCCTTTAATATCATCTGGACCACCAAATGCGGTATTCCCAATAAATACTGTACGTGTTACATAAATTATGAAGAAAATTAATGCTGCTACACCCGCTGCAAACATTACTTTTTTGTGTGATTCCACTTTTTTCTGTGCAATTAATACCCAACCAATCGCTACTAAAACCGCACTAATAACGATAAAGCTCGTACTAATCGTAGGTAAGATAGGTAAGTCCATTTTCAAATCCCCAATCTACATGTAATCTGTTCGATGTTAAATTTAATACTGTGTTCTGTTTTGGAACTCTTTTAATGCATTTTCAGTAATTTCTTGTTGATTTGAACGCTCTGAATTCCACCATTTACGGAATATACGGAATAAAATAACCCCAAAAATGATTTCCTGAATAATTTTCATAAGAACGCCACCAACTTGTTGATCCGTAACTAAATCCATGCTCGAAAATAATTCTGGTCCAGATAAAGTTAATTCTGACAATGTTGATGCTGGCACACATAACTCCATTGCCTTCATCCACATTTCACTGTCACTATATGTACCATACATTGGACTTGAAGCAAAAATGATCAATGCACAAGCAGGTGTAATTAATACCGCATTCGCTGCAATATAACCTAATTTGTGAATGTTTTTCATTTTGTGTTGTCCTTCCACTTCATTTAATAAAGGCCAGTACATAAATAATGCAGCAAGAAATAAAATCATCGTGAAAATGCCATGGACTGTTTCGTTTAATTTAATGGCATCAAAAACTACTGGTAAATGATAAACCGAGAAAAGCCCAGTAAAAAGGAGAATTGCAAGTAAAGGTTTTGTGAAAATCTTAAAAATCGTACGAACAACTGGTGCCTCAACAATTACTTTCCAAACCCACCATGGGATTCCTTTAATAATAAAAACAGGTACTAACAATAGTAATAAGGCCATCTGTGTCATATGCATTGTAAACATAATGTGACCAAGCAAATCTACTGGTGAGCCCTTTACAATATAAAGCACAATCATACCTAAAATGAAATAAATTGCTTCAATTTTCTTTAATGGTTCACTTACTTTGAAATCTTTTCTCCAAGTGACAGTTACTAAAAAATAGACAACTGTTAGAAATACGATTACCCCTATTAAATAAGGACTCCATAATGCTTGAAAACCAAAAATACTAATCGGCATATAATCATGCTCCTTTAAACATCAGTAATTTCATTATAATTTGCCAATTGTTGAACTTCAATGGAAGAACTATGACAATTGCTTGAAATCAAACATGTATTTTATGTATTTGTTAAAAAATTGATACTTCTGTTCAAAAAACGTAAAAACTTCCGTTTAACCACGGGCAATGGGAGAACTCTTCGTAAAAATAGCCTTATTCAAAAATTGGACACAATCTAATGATTCTATACTTTATATTACAATAAGAAAACGCCCTCAGCTAAGCTAAGGACGCTTTCTTGCTGCATATTAACCCCACCAGATGATCGTTGTGAACGCTACAAAGAACGTAAACGCGATGAAGGCTGCACTCCAAATGAAGAACTCGATTACACCAACCATATGTGTAGAACGGTCTTCTAAGTGCATAAATGCATAAAGTTGTAATACGACTTGAATTCCAGCCAATAATAAAATGATTGGAATAATAAATGTTGGCGCAAAGCCAGATACTACAGAAGCAAACGCGATAAATGTTAAGAAAATCATAATCGCAAAGTTTACTACTTGTTTACGCATATGAGCTTTTGAATGAGCTTTATCATATTCGTATTGAGCTTGAGTACGTACTTCTATATGAGTTTCGTGTGACATATTATCCCAACACTCCCATCAGATATACTACCGTGAAGATAAATACCCATACAACGTCGATGAAGTGCCAGTACAGTGAAGCCGCAAAGAACTTCGGAGCGTTGTATAAGTTTAACCCACGTCCGCTGTTACGGATGATTAAACTTGAAATCCATACTAGACCAATAACTACGTGTAAACCATGCATCCCTACTAATGTAAAGAACGAAGAAGAGAATGCAGATTGAGTATAGCCGAAACCAATATGCACATAGTGATTGAACTCGTAAATTTCTAAAGCTAAGAATCCTAAACCTAATAGAACTGTAATTGCCATCCAAGTACGAACGCCATTAAAGTTATGATTCTTCAAATGGTACATTGCATACACAGAAGTTAATGAAGATGTTAAAAGTAACATCGTCATAATAAATGCTAATGGTAATTCAAAAAGATCTTTTGCAGCAAATTCCATTCCCGCAGGACCGTGATCTTTAAGTGCGATATATGTAGCAAACACACTCGCGAATAACACTGTATCTGATGCAAGGAAGATCCATAGTCCAACTAACTTGTTCTTCCCTTCCATTGTAGCTTGTTCAGGGTGTTTTGGCCAAGTTTGTGGAGTAAATTTTTGATTAATATCCATTACTTGTTACCCCCTTTTTTTCCTGTTGCACGGTAGTGAGCTAAATCAGCCTCAATTGCTTCTACTTCAGCAACTGATACATGGAATCCTAAATCGTCTTTGAATGAGCGAATGATCATACATGCAACTGTTAAACCTAAACCACCGATTATTAATGCTAATGAAACTGCAGGTGAAGTATGAATTGCTGTTCCAGCAATTGCTTGGTCACCCCATGGGCTATATAAAGCACCAAATGCAGCAATAAATACGCCGATTGACATTACTAAAGGTAAAATTGAATTGTTTGGCATGTGAATTTCACCTAGTGGCTCAGCATAGACCATTCCTTCTTTGTTACCTTCTTCTTTTTCAATCCAATATGGATCGTATCCACGTACAAGCGGCATTTGTTTAAAGTTATAGAATGGTAGTGGCGTTTCGATAGCCCACTCAAGTGAACGACCATCGCCCCAGTAATCACGTTTGTTAACTGGTTCTGATTTAATCGATAATAATACGTCGATTACTAGTAAAATTACCCCAACACCCATCATCATAGCGCCGATTGAAGAAATCAGGTTGAATAGATCCCAACCTTGACCACCCATGTAAGTGAATACACGACGTGGCATACCCATTAGGCCTAAGAAATGTTGAATGAAGAACGTTAAGTGGAAACCAATGAAGAATACCCAGAAAGTAAGTACTCCAAGCTTCGGATTTAACGCACGGTTAAACATGATCGGCCAGTAGAAGTGTGCTGAACCGAATAACGCTGTTACGATACCACCAACGATTACGTAGTGGAAGTGAGCAACGATAAAGTAAGAATCGTGTAATTGGTAGTCAAGTGGAGCAGTTGCTTGCATGACACCTGTTACACCACCGGCAACGAATGACGGGATGAAACCTAATGCGTAAAGCATTGGTACTGTAACTTTAATTGAACCGCCCCAGATCGTTAAGATCCAGTTGAATACTTTCATACCTGTTGGAACGGCAATTGCCATTGTTGCAACAGCAAAGATTGCGTTCGCAGTAGCACCTAAACCAACTGTGAACATATGGTGAGCCCATACCATGAACCCTAAGAAACCGATTAAGATTGTTGCGAATACCATTGAAGAGTATCCGAATAAGCGTTTACGAGCGAATACTGGAATAATCTCAGAGAATAAACCGAACGCTGGTAATACTAAGATGTATACTTCAGGGTGCCCGAAAATCCAGAATAAATGCTCCCAGATAATTGTGTTACCACCCATTGTATGATCGAAGAAGTTTGCTCCGAACATACGGTCAACTAACATTAAGAATAATCCACCAGTAAGTGGAGGGAATGCAAATAAGATTAATGAACTTGATACTAAAGTAGTCCAAGTGAATAGTGGCATACGCATGAACGTCATACCAGGTGCACGCATCGTAATTACAGTAACGATGAAGTTAATACCAGAAATTAATGTACCCGCACCAGAAATTTGTAAACCAAGGATATAGAAATCAATACCATGGCCTGGTGAGTATAAAGATAGTGATGCATAAGAAGTCCAACCTGCATCAGGTGCCCCACCTAAGAAGAATGATAGGTGAAGGAAAACTGCGCCTAGGAAGAATAGCCAAAACCCTAGTGCATTTAAGAACGGGAATGCTACGTCACGCGCACCAATTTGAAGTGGTACGATGGCGTTCATAAAGGCAAAGATAATCGGTGTCGCTGCTAAGAATAGCATCGTTGTACCGTGCATTGTTAATAATTCATTATATAGGCCTGCAGAGATGAACGTACTTTCTGGGAACATTAACTGAATACGCATTAGTAACGCTTCAAAACCTGCAATTGCAAAGAACAATGTACCAGCCGCTAAATACATAATGGCGATCTTTTTATGATCGACAGATGTTAAATAGTCCCATACATGTGCTCCAAAGCCCTTTTTCTGTGTAACAGAGCTCACAACTTTAACCTCCTTCAAAGTTTCTCTTTAATTGTTTAATTATTTTTCAACAGATAATGTCATTAAGTATTCAGCAATTGCTTTTGCTTCTTCTTCGCTTACAAGTTTATCTGGCATTGTATTAGTTGGCTTGTATTTTGAAGGTTGATAAATCCAATCTGCCGCTTTTTCAACTGTGTGATCCAAGAAACCAGCAACACGGTTACGATCACCAAATGTTGTTAAGTTAGGACCCATGCCGTTACCAGCTACTGCTGATACAGCGTGACATCCTAAGCAAGTGTTTGCAAAAGTAGCTTCTCCTACGTCAGATGATTCTTTGTCAGCTATTGCACCTTCAGTTGCTTGCATAGCTGCAACCCAAGCATCAAATGCCTTTGGTTCAAGTGTTTTAACTTTGAAGTCCATTAATGCGTGTGAAGGACCACATAACTCAGCACATTTACCGTAGAATACGCCTTCACCATCATTTAAATCAGATGATTCTTTGTCAAACTGTAAGTAGAATTTGTTAATACCGTCAACGTTTGTATCCATCTTACCACCTACTGATGGAATCCAGAATGAATGTTTTACGTCAGCTGCGATTAAATTGAAGTATACTTTTTCACCAGTTGGTACTACTAATTCTTGCGCAGTAATAATACCTTGCTCTGGATACTCAAATTCCCACCAATATAATTTTGCCGTTACATTTACTGTAAGTGCTGTTTTGTTGCCGTTTTCATCTACTTCATCCATTGCAGCAACATCTGCAAATTTATAAGTAGAGTTTAAAGTCGGTACAGCTAAGATTAGTAATAATACAATCGGAATAACTGTCCAAATCACTTCTAATGTGTGGCTTCCTTCCACTTGCTTTGGCATATGGTTCTCGCCAACTTTTGATCGGCGGAACTTTAAGAATGCAACTAAGTAGATAGTAGATACTACGATTACTACTAATGCCATAATCACAATAGATAATAATAAAATGTTTAATTGCTCTTTACCTACTGGACCTGATGGGCGAAGTGTTGAAAGATAATCTTCACCACATGCTGAAAGGAAAACTGTCATTACTGTTAATAGCGAGAATAAACGCCATTTTTTAAGCCCTTTCATCATAGCTTAATAAACCCCTCTTTCTTTGTTGTATTTTCCATGTGTAACTAGGACTACGTTATGTTGTATATGAATTCTTATGCAGTTTGCACTACGAAAGAAAGAATTCCGTTGTATAAATGCTACGTATTGCTTTCAGATTAGTTCACATTGATTCGTATTGTGTATGGAATGTACAGTTAGTAATAGCATTCTATACAACCAACAGGTATTAGTAGCATCGGAATATTATTCACACAATATTCATACTAGAAAAACACAAAAGAAAACGATGTAACAATCCACCATATCAACTTAAAGTGGATTAGTGCTAGAAATCTATTCGAACGGATAGATTGCTACTTTCCTTCTGATAAAAAAATGTTAACTAATCTAAATGCGTGTCCCCACATGTTGGCAGCGAACGATGCCATTAGTTACAAAATTTCGCTTACGTTATTAAGGAGTCTCTATTTCGTCATGTAACTATGCTTTCAATCCTCTCCCTAAGAGTTTATCTTTTCCAATTAATATTAAAAAAATATTCATTAGAGCAAATTGATGACTATATTTTGTAAGTTTCCATTAAGTTTGAATTGAATTTCCAATCTTTATGAGTGCAAGAAAATATTACAAAAATTCAGTCATGTAATGAACCAATTAATTCATTACAAACCATACATGATTAAAATTAACTTCTCCTTTCAAATTTGTAAGCATATTCCGCTACCATTAACTATATCTAAATTTGGATCGAATTTCTATACGTTTCGTGAAATTTCAACATTCAACATCTGAAATGTGACGAAGCGTTCAGAAATCTAAAACAACATATATATAGTAATGCATTTTCTTACAATATTTGTGAAGGATAGGAGACGAATTTATGAACAATTTGTGAAAAACTGGGTAATGAATATGGGTAAATATTGTTATAAGTTGTTTTTTTACCATTTTTTCGCTATCATCTTAAACTAGAGACGCTTTTATAAGCGATGTTGACTATTAAAGTAGGTGGGTTCACTTCATGCAACAAAAATATTACAAATATTTAAAATGGTTTGCTGTTGCGGCAACGCTTGGTATGTTACTTATTCTTCAGGGTGGGGCTCTCGTTACAAAAACAGACAGTGGACTGGGTTGTGGTCGAAATTGGCCAGACTGTAACGGATCTTTAATTCCTAAAGAAATTACATCCGAAGTTTTAATTGAATTCTCACACCGCCTTATTACAGGTGCTGTTTCCATCTTTATTCTTGTATTAGTTGTATGGACATGGCGTGCACTTGGACATATTCGTGAAGTGAAATTCTTAGGGTTCATGGCATTATTTTTCTTAATTTTACAGGCTTTAATCGGAGCTGCTCAAGTATTATGGGGGCAAGGCGATTTTATTCTCGCTCTACATTTCGGTATATCATTAATCTCATTTGCAGCTGTCTTATTACTCACATTTATCGTATTTGAAGTAGATCAGAAATTTGATGCAGATAAAATTTATATGAGTAAAAAGCTAAAAATACATACGATTAGCGTAACTTTATATTCCTATGTAGTTGTTTATACTGGTGCATTAGTTCGTCATACTGATGCAAGCTTAGTTTGTCCAGACTGGCCTTTCTGCCGTAATAATCAACCATTCGCCCTTCCTTTCAATATGTACGAATGGGTTCAAATGGGTCACCGATTTGCGGTATTACTTTTCGTCCTTTGGATTGCTTACATTACGATTTATGTTATTAAAAATTATAAAAAACAACGTGTCATTTATTGGGGTTGGATCATTGCAAGTATCATTGTTGTCATGCAAGTTCTAGCGGGTATGTTAGTTGTTTTATTAAAATTATATTTAT
Source organism: Lysinibacillus sp. 2017 (assembly GCF_003073375.1). Classification (NCBI taxonomy): domain Bacteria; kingdom Bacillati; phylum Bacillota; class Bacilli; order Caryophanales; family Bacillaceae; genus Lysinibacillus; species Lysinibacillus sp. 2017. The sequence continues at coordinate 853,507 of NZ_CP029002.1, read as the reverse complement.
TAGTTTCTTTATTACATTCATTATTAATTACATTATTATTTGGGTTATTATGTTATATGATTTTGCTCGTTTCACGAAGCAAATAAAAAAAGAACGGTTGCATTCATGTGCAGCCGTTCTTTTTTGGTCTTTATTCTAATTCGATAAGTAAATCACCTGTTGATATCGGATCACCCGCAGAGGCGTATACTTCTTTCACAATACCATCTTTAGGTGCTTGCACTGTCGTTTCCATTTTCATAGCTTCAGTAATTAATAAATGGTCACCTCGTTTAACAGAACTGCCTTTGTTCACAACCACTTTTAGCACAGTACCTGGCATCGTTGCCCCAATTTGATTAGGATTCGATGGATCTGCTTTTAAGGCGATACTACCGTCTACATCCACTGTTAAATCCTGAATGACCAATTCACGCGACTGACCGTTCATTTCAAAGTAAAGGACACGTGTACCATCATGTTGAGGTTCTCCAATCGATACGAGTTTAATAATCAGCGTTTTACCTTTTTCGATTTCCACTTCGACCTCTTCTCCAAGCTTTAGCCCATATAAGAATGTCGGTGTATCTAGTACAGATATATCGCCGAAAGATTCGGCAGTTTGCGCATATTGTTCAAACACTTTTGGATAGAGCGCATACGCTAGTAAATCCTTTTTCGTTGGTGTTCGACCTATCTTTTCTTCTAGCTCTACTGCTAATTGTTCAAAATTAACGGGTGCTAGTAACTCTCCAGGACGCACCGTAATAGGTGTGCGTTCTTTTAACACAACATCTTGAATTTCTTTCGGGAATCCCCCATGTGGCTGACCTAAATAGCCTTGGAAAAATTCTATAACTGATTCAGGGAAATCAATTGCTCGACCGCGATCGACAATATTATCTTCAGTTAAATCATTTTGCACCATAAATAGCGCCATATCGCCAACAACTTTTGATGACGGTGTTACTTTAACAATATCGCCAAACATTAAATTCACACGGGAATACATTGTTTTCACTTCATCCCAGCGGTCACCTAATCCAACTGCCTTTGCTTGTTGTTGTAAGTTACTATACTGACCACCTGGCATTTCATGAACATAAATTTCAGAATGTGGTGCGTTCATGCCACTTTCAAAGTCAATATAATACTTACGAACATCTTCCCAGTAATAAGAAAGTTTTTCTAAACTATCAATATCCGCACGTATTTCACGCTCAGAATTTTTCATCGCATAATACAGAGAGTTGGCACTCGGTTGTGAAGTTAACCCGGCCATTGAACCTAGAGCAGTATCAATAATATCGACACCTGCTTCAATCGCTTTTGCATATAAGTAAATCCCATTACCACTTGTATCATGCGTGTGTAAGTGAATCGGTAAACTTGTCGCTTCTTTTAACTCAGAAATTAAACGATAGGCTGCTTGTGGCTTAAGTAACCCGGCCATATCTTTAATTGCTAAAATATGTGCACCTGTAGCTTCTAACTCACGTGCCATATCTTTATAATATTGCACGGTATATTTTGCACGCGAATCATCTAAAATATCCCCTGTATAACAGATAGATGCCTCTGCAACCTTCCCACTGTTACGAACTTCATCAATTGCTACTTCCATCCCTTTAATCCAGTTAAGTGAATCAAAAATACGGAAGACATCGACACCTGATGAAGCCGATTCTTGAATGAACTCACGGATTAAGTTATCTGGATAATTCGTATAACCTACCGCATTCGCACCGCGTAATAACATTTGGAATAATACATTCGGCACTTGCTTACGTAATTTTTCAAGACGTGCCCACGGATCTTCTTTTAAGAAACGGTACGCCACATCAAATGTCGCCCCTCCCCACATTTCAAGTGAGAAATAGTTATGCATTAATCGCGCTGTCTCATCGGCAATTTGATACATATCTTGGGAACGAACACGTGTAGCAAGTAGTGATTGATGTGCATCGCGGAAAGTTGTGTCCGTTAAAAGAACATCTTTTTGCTCTTTAATCCATTTCACTAACCCGTCTGCACCTTGTGTATCTAAAATTTGTTTTGTCCCATTTAATGGTGGAACAAGGATATCCACTTTTGGCTTTTCTGGTTGCACAAAAATGGGCTTCGCGCGATTTTCTACGCCTGGGAAACCATTTAATGTAACATTTCCAATATAATTTAATAACTTTGTCCCACGGTCTTTACGCTCCATGAAATCGAATAATTCAGGTGTCGTATCAATAAAGCTTGTATCAAATGCGCCAGTTAAAAAATTCTCATGCACTACAACATTCCCTAAAAATGGGATATTCGTTTTCACACCACGAATACGGAATTCACGTAAATTTCGGTCCATTTTGGCAGCAGCTTCTGCAAAGGTCATGCCCCATGTCGAAATTTTTACTAACAGTGAATCATAATAGGGTGTTACCACAGCGCCTTGGAAGCCATTCCCTGCATCTAAACGAACCCCAAAACCACCACTTGAACGGTAAACCATTAATTTTCCTGTATCCGGCATGAAGTCATTTGCTGCATCTTCTGTCGTTACACGCGATTGAATCGCATAACCGAATAACGGAATTTTATCCTGTGCTGGAATCCCAACCTCTTTTGAATGAATATCGAGTCCTTGTGCTACTTTAATCTGTGCATGGACAATATCAATTCCTGTGATCATTTCTGTAATCGTATGCTCCACTTGAATACGCGGATTAACTTCGATGAAATAAAACTCTTCCCCCGCTACTAAAAATTCCACTGTTCCCGCATTAATATACGCAACATTTTTCATTAACTTAACAGCCGCATCACAAATACGGTTGCGTAATTGTTCAGAAATGGAATTAGAAGGTGCAATCTCTACTACTTTTTGGTGACGACGTTGAATCGAACAATCGCGTTCATATAAATGTATGATGTTTCCGTGCGTATCACCGATAATTTGAACTTCAATATGCTTCGGCTTAATAATCGCTTTTTCGACATACACCTCATCAGAGCCAAATGCTGCTTTTGCTTCTGATTTTGCACGCTCATAAGAAGAGGCTAATTCTCCTTCTGTTTGAACAAGGCGCATTCCACGACCACCGCCACCAAGAGAGGCTTTAATCATGACTGGATAGCCGTAATTATTCGCAAAGTCTTTTACTTCATCCAAGCTATCCACTGGACCATCTGTTCCTGGAATAACAGGAATGTCTGCTGCTATAGCTTGTTTACGCGCCTTCACTTTATCGCCAAACATATCTAAATGTGCTGAAGTTGGCCCGATAAACTGGATTCCTTCTTCTTCACAACGACGCGCAAACATTAAATTTTCAGATAAAAAACCATATCCAGGGTGAATCGCATCAACATTTGCTTCTTTCGCAATTTTAATGATTCCCTCAATATCTAAATAAGCATCGATTGGTTTTTTTCCAACCCCTACAATATAAGCTTCATCCGCTTTATAGCGGTGATAAGAGCCACTATCTTCACGAGAATAGATGGCAACCGTATTAATATGTAACTCATTACATGCACGTAAAATACGAATTGCAATTTCCCCACGGTTTGCCACTAAAATCTTTTTGATCGATTTCATTTCTCCCCAACCCCCATTACTTTCTTTTTTCTAATTTGTGATGTGTTGAGACATTAATTAATATCCCCATTGCTACTGAAAGCAATAATATAGAAGTACCGCCATAGCTAATAAAAGGTAGCGTTACTCCGGTTAACGGGATAATTCCCGATAGACCACCTAAATTAATAAAAGTTTGTAATCCTATCCAAGTAGAAATGCCCGTTGCAAGCATACGTGCTAACGGATCTTTTGTTGCCATTGCCACATAAAACCCTCGCATGACAATAAAGCCTAATCCTAAAATTACAATTGATACCCCTAACAATCCTAATTCTTCAGCAATAATCGCCATAATAAAGTCGGTTTGTGGCTCTGGAATATAGCCAAGTTTTTGAATGGATTGGCCAAGTCCTTTGCCTTCTAATCCACCAGAACCGATTGCATAATAACCATTTACAACTTGATATCCTGCACCTTTTGCATAAGCGAACGGATCTAGGTATGAAGTAAATCGGCCCATACGACCTACTGTTGAAATGGAGTCCCATTTCACAACTAATAATGCACCAACTAAAACAAAACCTAAGCCACTAAGTAAACCAAAAATCCTTAACAATGTTTTGCCCTTTAATCCACTAGAAAGTACGACCGCCATCGCAATAACAAAGAGTATCATTAAAGCCCCTAAGTCGGTTTCTATTGCAACACAGCCCAAAATAAATAACCACATTCCTAGTGGAAAAGAAATGTCATCAAACTTTAATTGCTGCATTGTACCTTTATTTACACCTTTACGATAAAAAGTACCCGCAAAGAATATAATAATAAATAATTTAGCAAACTCTGAAGGTTGGAAGTTCATTATTCCAAATAAACTAATCCAACTTTGAGAACCCGTTTCAGCTTTACCATGCCCTGCAAAAGTTACCCATAATTCTAATACAATCATCATGACCATTAACGGTAATAATAGCTTTTTGCTTTTCAAATTTCGATAGGGCATAATAACAGCCATCACAAAAACAATCAATGCTAGGAAAATATTAATTACTTGTTTATTATAATAGTAATTTGGTTCGGCACCTTTATAAACAATCGCCACCCAAATGCTCGAACTATAAATCATAACCAGCCCAAATAACATTAAGAAAATGTATACAATCAGCAAGCCATAATCAAAATTCCGAAAATAATTTTTAAAATATAGTTTCATTAAACAAACCTCATTTTTGAAAAAAAAACTCAAACGCATAATTGCGGTTTGAGTTTTCTTTTATTTCTCTGTATACGCATCATGTAATAAAGAAAGTTCTTTCTCTAGTGAGTCTAGAATTTCTTTTCCTTGCTCACGTTCAATTAAGCCTAGCTTCACTGCAAATTCAATTTCACGTGATAAACCAAACATTTGTGTATCTAAAACTTCTTCATATAATGGACAAGATGGCATTGTCAAATTATCCATTTGTACGCGAATTAATTGAGCAATTTTTTCTGCATCCGCAATTAATAGCTCTAATGCTTTTTCCTGAAAGGAAGCTTGTGCTTTCGTATCCATGAGGACGCCCCCATCTATGATATTTCTTCGATTCTATCTTAATAAAGTGTATCTTTTTACACTAAAAATTGCAAGCGTCTTTGTATGTTTTACATTCAATTCAATTATATTTCTTTCTCAATTGAATCGCGCTATAATAAGAAAGGATAAAAGCTAAGGGGGACTTACTCATGGTCGAAACAATTATTCCAATTAAAGGTGCAGTCAAATACCAGTTGACATTAGATCCAACAGTATGGATTTTTGATGATCGTAAACTAGATTTGACTACATATTTCCATACAGAAAAAGTAGAAGAAGATAACGAAAAGTATTTACGTGATATGGGGAAACATTGGTCACGTGAAATTATGGAAGGCGCTGTATTCCCTCCAACATTAAAAACGGAGCGTAAATTTGACCGTAAAGGTATGATGACAGGCACATTTGGAATGGAAATTAAACCATTCTTAAAAAATGCCGTTATTAATGCAGATGCAACAGAAGTAGTGTTTGAATGCACAACTGACGAAGAAGTTGTTTTTCCATTAGAAGAAGCAACAAACTTTATTTTTAAATTTTGTCAAGATGGTAAACCTCTATCAGAGGATGGTCCTGTTTACTTATTATTCGGTGATGGCTCTAATATCGAAAATCCAATTAAAAACATTCGTGCAATTCGCATTCAATAGGAGGTTGTTTCATGCGAGTAAAATGTGTTATTTGTGATACAATACATGATTTACCCAATGATTTACCTTTAGCAAAAAAATTGCGTAATCGTCCGATTCACACATTTATGTGCCCGTCTTGCTCACAACGCATCTCGGAAAACACAGAAAAACGTTTGGATACAGGAAAATTCCGATTTTTTAAAACGTCTTCTAAAATTGATGAAGAATTTTAATTGAACCAAAAAGCGACGAACCCTTCGAATTGGGCTCGTCGCTTTTCATTTTTATTAAAGATCAAATTTTTGTTCATGGAATTTAAATTTGATAAAGCTATCTGCATCAATTTTGCTTAGTTGGAAGAAGTTTCGCACTTCTGTTTTGATTCCATCAAAAATGCCTTCCTCATCTACTACATACGCTTCAATTGCAACAGGAATTTCCCCAAATTGCGCCTTTAATGTATGTGCAATTTGTTGTGCCATTTCTTCTGTTAAATCTTGCTCCACTAATAAATGAACGGCTGCTTTTTCAACCTTTGCATCTTCTAGTGCAATCTCTTCTTGTAATCCATCTTGGAAAACATTGGACATGACCATTGTTTCTTCGCCAACAATTGGTTGAACTAATTCATTTACTTTGGCATTTACATTTTCAGCATAGTATTCCCCTGAATAGTCACGATCTTTTGAAATAAAATCATACACAATTTTCGATTTCTCAGACTGAACAGTAATGTCAAAATCATCATTAACCGCGCCAACTGTTGATTTTGTAACGACAAATTGATCATTATAAATTTCACTTAATTCTGCTGCTGCTTTGTCTTCATTTTTAGCCGTTAATATTGCTGGGACAAAAATGATACAACTAATAATAACCAGTGCTAATCCCACACTGATAATAACTTGTTTTTTTGTAAAATGCATTTTCCTCTACTCCATTTACTTTATTTCAATCTCAACTATAAATTATACTGTTTTAGAATCCCTTTTCACAATTAAACGCACTAGTTAGAAGACCTAAATTGGCCAAAATAGCACGAAATTATGTCTTTCATTATGTGGATTCCATTAAAAATTTATACGTTTTATTCAACAAGAAAAAAGGTGTGGAAAAACGGAATGTTTTTCCACACCTTTTAATTTAGGCTTGTCTTGCAGCCTTTGCCTCTTCTCGTTTTTCACGCCATAAGCGAGATTTATAAACGATTAAAATTAAAGCTGCAACTATCAAACCTTCTACCATTGGTAAAAATAGCGCTAAAAACGTTAAGATTAAACATCCTATTAAAAGGAATGCATAAATCACAATGTTTTGACCAATTGATAGTTTTTTTGCAAAGCCTAATTTATAGACGAATGCTGACAAAAGGAACACAAGAATAAATGTTGCATAGCCAGCGATATCATAACTTGGTAAATTTTCGTATAAATATCTAGTAACACCAGACATACGACTAAAAACGTATTCTTGTTCATTCATTGATGCTAAATTTGCAGATGCTAATACTAAATTTAAATAGCTACTTATCACAGCCATCATATTCAACATCATTCATCCTTCCCATAAAGCGCTCATTATGAATTATTCTTGATCAGCGCTTTTTTTCTTTTTAGTAACACGTTCACGTTCGCCTTTTTCTAAAATCTGTTTACGTAAACGGATTGATACAGGTGTAACTTCTAAATACTCGTCATCATCTAAGAATTCTAATGCTTCTTCTAGAGACATGATTTTAGGAGTTTTAATAACGTTTGTTTGGTCTTTATTTGCTGAACGAACGTTTGTTTTTTGTTTCATTTTACAAATGTTTACAGTGATATCACCATCACGTGTGTTTTGACCAACGATCATACCTTCGTAAATTTCAGCACCTGGCTCTACGAATAATGTACCACGGTCTTCAACGCCCATCATACCGTAAGTAGTTGCTTTACCTGTTTCCATTGAAACTAAAGCACCTTGGTGACGGCCGCCAACTTTACCAGCTACTAATGGTTGGTAAGAGTCGAATGTGTGGTTGATAATACCGAAACCTTTTGTTAAAGACATGAATTCAGTTGTATAACCGATTAATCCACGTGCAGGTACCATGAATACTAAACGAACTTGTCCGTTACCTTCATTGACCATATCTAACATTTCACCTTTACGGTTACCTAATGATTCGATGATTGAACCTACGCAATCTTCTGGAACGTCGATTTGTACGCGTTCAACTGGTTCGTGTTTTTTACCATCGATTTCACGGATGATTACTTTTGGTTTAGAAACTTGTAATTCATAACCTTCACGACGCATATTTTCTACTAAGATTGATAAGTGAAGCTCACCACGACCAGAAACTAACCATGCATCTGGAGATTCAGTATCTTCTACACGTAATGATACGTCTGTTTGTAATTGAGAGCGTAAACGTTCTTCTACTTTACGAGAAGTCATCCATTTACCTTCACGACCTGCGAATGGTGAGTTGTTTACTAAGAAAGTCATTTGTAAAGTTGGCTCATCGATACGCATTGGAGGAAGTGCTTCTAAGTGATCAGTTGGACAAACTGTTTCACCAACGTTGATTTCTTCCATACCAGATACGGCGATTAAATCACCTGCATATGCTTCTTCAATTTCAACACGTTTTAAACCGAAGAAACCGAATAATTTTGTAACACGGAAGTTTTTCACTGCGCCATCTAATTTCATTACAGAAACTTGTTGACCTACAGCGATTGTACCGCGCATTACACGACCGATACCGATACGACCTACGAAGTCACTATAGTCAAGTAAAGCTACTTGGAATTGTAGTGGTTGATCGCGAGTATCAGCTGGTGCTGGGATATGCTCGATTACTGATTCGAATAAGCATTTCATATTTTCTTCTTGGTCTGCTGGGTTTGAGCTTAATGAAGCTGTACCATTTACACCAGAAGCAAATACTACTGGGAAGTCTAATTGATCTTCATTAGCACCTAATTCGATTAATAAGTCGATTACTTCGTCTACAACTTCATCAGGACGAGCTGAATCTTTGTCGACTTTGTTAACTACAACGATTGGTATTAATTTTTGTTCTAACGCTTTTTTTAATACGAAACGCGTTTGTGGCATACAGCCTTCATAAGCATCTACTACTAAAAGAACGCCATCTACCATTTTTAAGATACGCTCAACTTCACCACCGAAGTCAGCATGTCCTGGTGTATCTAAAATGTTAATACGAGTACCCTCGTAGTTAACAGCAGTGTTTTTAGCTAAAATTGTAATACCGCGCTCACGCTCGATATCATTTGAATCCATTGCACGTTCATCTACATGCTCATTAGTACGGAAAGTACCAGATTGTTTTAATAATTGGTCAACTAGGGTTGTTTTACCATGGTCAACGTGGGCGATAATTGCGATATTGCGTAAGTCTTGACGTAAATTTGTCATTTTTCCACTCCATATTCTTTTATCAGATGTTCAACTGTGATATTATAGCACATGAAAGATTAAATGTCTTTTTAGAAAATTTACGATTATCTTTTAGTCACATATAAAAAGTAATATGGAGGTCAAATTATGAATAAAGCAAAAGTGGTTATGTTCTTTTTTGCACTAGCAGCCATTTTATCAATGCTGAGCATGGGAATTTCAGTTTCATTAATTTTCATGACAGGTGATAAATACGAAACAACTGGTTTTATTAGTACTATCGTTGGTTTTGTAGTGATGTGCGCTATCTTTGATTTTGCCTTTAAAACAAAACGCAAATTCAGAGAACAAGGCTTATTATAGAAATAAAGAAAGCATTCTTGTATACGAATAATATACAAGAATGCTTTTTTATTTTTCTTCGATATAATTTTCTAAAATAAGTTGATGAATAGATGGATTAGCAATTATAAATGTATCAGTCGTCAAAAAATCGAAATGCTCTCCGTTAAAATTCGTCGCAACTGCACCCACTTCTTTTGCAATGACTACACCCCCACCGATATCCCAAGGTGCTAATCGCATTGAAATATAAGCATCTAATTTGCCACTCACAACAAATGCAATTTCCATCGCCGCAGATCCATAAGAACGTGTACCGCGAACCGTACGAACAAGCTCAATAATTTTTTCGTGATTAATCCGATTATTTGGGGTAACCCAGTTTGCATTTATGCCAATAACAGCTTCTTCTATTTTTAACGGCTCTAGTTTACGCATTGGTGAATCGTTATACCAAGCGCCCTTACCCGCAATTGCATAAAATAAATCTTCACGCATCACATCAAATATGTACCCTAAAATACCAACACCATCGATATACACACCTACCGATATCATAAAATGACGATGTTGCTTTACAAAATTCATCGTACCGTCGATTGGATCGATAATCCAAACAATTCCTTCTAGGCTTTCAACCTTCTCGCCCATACCTTCTTCTCCTAAAATTCGATACGTAGGGTCAAAGGCTTTAATTTTTTCAATGAAGAAAAGTTCCGTTTCACGGTCAATATTTGTCACAAGATCGTTGGCATTTGATTTGGTTTCAATTTCGATATCATAAGAAAATGCCTTTCGAATTCTTTCTCCTGCTTCAACAATAATCTCTTTCGCGAATTGATCAAGTTTTTTTACATCCATCCTGCATCCACCTTCCACCTACTAATAAGCATCATTTCACATCTTCAAGCCAATTTAATTTCTTTGAATATTCTTATTATAACAAAAAATCACTTGCTTTCTTTCATTCAGCAAGTGATTTTTTAGTTTGGATATGTTTTTTTATTAAGCATATGCATGTAAGCCATTTAATTCTTCTTGGATTTCAACTAATCGTTTTTTTGATTTATCGATTTCTGATTGATTATTTTCATTCATAGCTGCATACAGTGTTGCTAGCTCATAGTCCATCTCCAACATTAAAATCTCTTCATATTGCTTTTCAATATCCACTTTGCGTATAATTTTAATCATCTGTTTCATACCAATCACATCCTCGTCATATTTATGAACTTTTCACATTTGGATTAACAGTACTTTTATATTAGCGAATAGTTACTTATTACTAAAATTTCACTATTTCTAAATCCTCATGATAAAAAGTTTCTATTAACAGATTTTTTCCCATAAAATTAATAAAATAAACATCTTATCGAAAGGAATTGATAAAAAATATGAGTAATCTAAATTGGACTTCAGAAGATTTTCAAGTTTTTCAAATTGACGGCCTAGAAGAACGTATGGAGGCATTAACAACGATCATACGTCCAAAGTTCAATGAGCTTGGCGAATACTTTTCATCCTATTTTAGCGCAGCAACTGGAGATGAATTTTTTGCTCATGTAGCCAAACATGCACGCAGAACCGTTAATCCTCCAAAAGATTCTTGGGTAGCCTTTGCCCCTTATAAACGCGGTTATAAATCTTTACCTCATTTTCAAATCGGCTTATGGGGTAGTCACTTATTTATCGTACTAGCAATTATTTACGAGGCACCAAATAAGCAAGATTTTGCGAATCGCTTATCTCAAAACATGGATATACTTAAAAATTTATCAGATGATTACGTAGTTTCTGGTGATCATATGTCCCCAGATGCCATTACACTTCAAGAAGCTCGAGATGAAAAATTACAGCAACTTGTAACACGTCTGCATGATGTAAAAAAAGGAGAATTTCTTGTAGGTCGTCACATACAAGTACAAGAGGCCATTGGATATACTTCAGAACAGTTCATGGAGCTTGCCGAAAAAACATTCGACGACTTAGTTCCGATTTATAATATTATTGTTGGTAAATAATATTCATTACTTATTCATATGACCATTTTGCAAAGGGTATGCCCCTTTGCTTTTTTTTCATAAAAATAGATTTCACACCAAATAGCGCGAAATCATGTCTTTTCCTATATAAATTCCAATGGAAATTTTATACTTTCTTACCTATAAAAAAACTAGTAGCACAATTCAATTCATGCTACTAGTACGCTATTATTTCATTCGAACGATTTGACCGTCCGCTAATTCCTTGGCTAATTTAACAACTCGGAATGCTACATAGCTGCTTGCCTGTTCAAATTCACGGCAAATCGTTTTTTCCTCAGCTTGTGATGGGACAACTTCTTTAAAACGTTTATAACGTTCCATTACAAGTTCTCGTTTTGCGCCTTTTTCATATGCTAATTCAATCACTTCGAAAAAGTGAACGACATCCACCATTTCTTGTGTTGTCCAATCTGTAGATAACGGATATGAGTATTCCATAATTTTTTCCCTACCTTTATTTAAATCTTTTCTCATTTTATACGGAATAACAGTCGTTGTACAATTTTTCAATACATCAAATAATTATTCACCAACTTGTAATATAATATTAATTATTTAAAAATTTTGTATAGTCAGCAACTTCAATCGATGCTATAATTCACTTGTTTTAAAAAAATACTAAATAGTGAGGTGGTACCTGCGTTGTCACAATTAGAGACTCCTTTGTTTGATGCATTACTCAAGCATCGTAACAGACATCCTATTCAGTTCCATATTCCAGGTCATAAGAAAGGACAAGGAATGGATCCAGCTTACCGTGAATTCGTAGGCGACAACGTTTTATCAATAGATTTAATTAATATTGCTCCACTAGATGATTTACATGCTCCTAAAGGCGTTATAAAAGAAGCGCAAGATCTTGCGGCCAAAGCCTTTGGTGCTGACCATACATTTTTTTCCGTACAGGGTACTAGTGGCGCCATAATGACGATGATTCTGACCGTCGTCGGTCCAGGCGATAAAATCATAGTACCGCGGAATGTACATAAATCCATCATGTCCGCTATCGTATTTGCTGGTGCAATTCCTATTTTTGTTCATCCTGAAGTAGATCGAGAACTTGGCATTTCCCATGGGATTTCACCTGAATCAGTGGAACGTGCTTTAGCAAAATATCCAGATGCAAAAGCTGTACTTGTTATTAATCCAACGTATTTTGGCTTTGCTGCAGATTTAAAACGCATTGTTGATATCGTTCACGGCCATAATATTCCGGTGATTGTCGATGAAGCTCATGGTGTTCATATTAAATTCCATGAGGACTTACCGATTTCTGCAATGCAAGCTGGGGCAGATATGGCTGCTACAAGTATTCATAAACTAGGTGGTTCAATGACGGGTAGCTCTGTTTTGAATGTAAAGGAAGGACTTGTATCTGCAAAGCGTGTGCAGGCTGTATTTTCGATGTTAACAACAACATCTACTTCATATCCAATGTTAGCCTCTCTAGATACGGCACGTCGTCAGCTTGCGGTCCACGGGGAGGATTTACTCGATGAGGCGATTCGTCTTGCCAGAGATGCTCGTAAACGCATCTCAGCGATTCCGCACTTACATTGTGTTGGGCGTGAAAAACTAGGCTCTTCTGCAACCTATGACATGGATCCTTTAAAACTATTAATTAGCGTGAAGGATCTCGGCATTACAGGGCATGTCGCAGAAGAATGGCTTCGTCACAATGCGAATCTAGAAGTAGAATTGTCCGATTTATACAATATTTTATGTTTAGTGACGATTGCCGATACAAAAAAAGAAATCAACTTATTGGTAAACGTACTAAAACGTATGTCAAAAGCATTTGATTCTGAAGCGACCGTAACGGAGACGAATGTTAATATACCTGAAATCCCAGCATTAGCAATGACGCCTCGGGATGCGTTTTATGCTCAAACCGAAAGCATGCCATTACGAGACGCTGAAGGCTATATTTGTGCTGAATTCATAATGGTTTATCCGCCAGGAATTCCAATTTTTATTCCCGGGGAAATAATTACGCAAAGCAATATCGATTTCATTAAAATGAATATCGAAGCAGGTCTTCCTGTACAAGGCCCTGAAGATGATACATTACAAAATATTCGTGTCATTAAAGAACGCAAAGCAATTTATTAAAAAAGACAGAAATGTTGGATTCCAGCATTTCTGTCTTTCTCATTTATAAAAATAACATTGCCACAAATGGAATGATAAATGCACCTATTACTGCGCTTAACCCCATTGAAAGTGACCCCATTGATAAATCTTTTTCACTATATTCTTTTAGTCTTGTCAGCCCAACTCCATGTGAGGCACTCCCCATAGCAACGCCACGACTAATGGCCGTATCTATTTTAAATAGTTTAAATATAGTTGGACCCAGTAGTGCTCCTGTAAATCCCGCTACCATAACAAGGACCGCTGTTAACGGCGCAATTCCATTAACCGAATCACTTACTTGCATAGCTACAGGCGTCGTTAATGATTTCGGCAACGCTGTTAGTAAAAATGTATTACTTGCACCAAAAAGAATTAATAACACAATCACACTAATTAAACCAGCCACCATAGCGACAACAACACTGATTAATATTGAATATTTATATTTAAAAATAAGATGACGTTGGTTATATAAAGGAAAGGCAAGCGCAACAACAGCCGGTCCAAGCATTTTAGAAATCCATTGTCCACCTTCCATATATGTCTCATACGGAATATGAAATACAACTAAAATAACAGCCGTAATGATCGTTACTGTTAAAATTGGCAGTAAAAATGGATTTCCAACTTTTAAATACAATTTATTCATTACAACAAATAATACAACCGTACTAATGATGATGAAGAGAATTTGCAGTAGATGCATGGTTCGTTTTCTCCTCCTTTTTTTTCAGTTCTTTTTTCTCTACAAATTGACTCACTTTTCCCGTTACAATGAGTGAAAAAACTGTACTCACAATAACCGCCAAAATTAATAGTGCCCCTGAATTAGATAAGAGCTCAGGATAATTAATGACAGCCACTGTCGAAGGGATGAAGAATAATGTTAAAAACGCTAATAAAAAACTAGCCCCTTGCTGTATGTATGTAACTTTTAAAACTTTAAAAAATAAGGCGAGCCACAATAATACAAGCCCAATAATACTACCAGGAATAATGATCCCAGTTAATTTTACTATCCAATCTCCAAGCAAATAAAAACAATAAATAATTCCGATTTGTGCGATCGTGCGAATGATATTCATGTGTACCTCCTCGTATACGTATTTATCCCGCTATAATGTGAGTTACTTTATTTGAAGCTACAGAGTTATGATAACTCCCCTCTGAATTAAGGTTCACTTTATTTTACGCCTACCCAAAAATTATGTCTATTTTGTTTCTAAAAATAATTTACAAAATTTATGCTTTTTCGATAAAATCAACGGAGGTTTCAAACAAAAAGAGATATCGCCATTTAAGCAATACCTCTATTTGATACTATATTTAAGTTTAGGTCATTTATATTGAATGATATTCCAAGGGGGCCAGCGTATTATTTAGTTTTTGACAAAATCGAGTAGGAGACTAGCCATTAATTGGCTAGTCGACCTCTCACACCACCGTACGTACGGTTCCGTATACGGCGGTTCAAAAGTTTTATGTTGGATTTATGATTGTAGCGAGGTTCTTCAACTTGAGTTTTAACCAATATTTATTGTCTAATGCTCGATTGACGATTGGATTGTTCGAGGAGCGCCAGTACCCTTTGCGGGTATTGGCCATTTTATAGGCATCGTTATGGCTGATTCCTAATCTTTTGAGGTTTCTATATTTTGATATGGTTCTTTTCCATTCTTTCCATCGACATGCCCTTAATCTTCTTCGAATATGGCTATCTATTTTGTTAGCGTAAGACTGTATGTCGGCAACTTTGAAATAGTTTCCCCATCCTTGAATTAAGTAGTTAATTTTCTGAATGCGCGATTCCATATCAATTGAGTAATTACGGTTCGTAATGTCCTTCAGCTTTTCTTCGAAACGCTTCTTTGATTTCTTTGGCACGTATACCTTGATTTCACCTCTGTATTTATAGAAGCTCACACCCAAAAATATACGTGCTCTCGGCTTTCCCACTGCTGATTTCTCTTCATTTACTTTTAATTTAAGTTTCTTTTCGATAAATGATGTGACGCCTTCCTTAACTCGTTCTCCCGCTTTTACGCTTTTGACGTAGATGTTGCAGTCATCTGCGTAGCGCACGAATTTATGTTGGCGTTTCTCTAGCTCTTTATCCAGTTCATGAAGAATCACATTACTCAATAGTGGACTTAATGGTCCACCCTGTGGTGTTCCTTCTTTTGCGTAAATAAACGTTCCATCTATCATGGTTCCTGCATTTAAGAAGCTTCTTATTAATTTCAAGGTTGGTTTACATAAAATATATTTCGCCATAAGTGACATCAGCTTATCATGTTGAACTTTATCAAAGAATTTCTCTAGGTCTATGTCTACGACATACGTATAGCCTTCTTCAATATAGTTTCTTGCTTGTTCGATTGCTTGATGAGCGCTTTTGTTCGGACGAAATCCATAACTAAAATTACTAAACTTTGGGTCTAGTATTGGGGTTAATACTTGCACGACTGCTTGTTGAATGACACGGTCTGTAACCGTCGGGATTCCTAGAAGTCGTTTTCCTCCATCAGGTTTTGGGATTTCCACCCTTCTAACTGGTTGAGGTTTGTATTTTCCTGCTCGAATTGCTTCGATAATTTGGACTTTATTTTCTTTTAAGTATTGGCGGGTTGCCTCTATATCTTTCGCATCGACACCGGCTGCACCTTTGTTTTTACGCACTTTCTCAAAAGCATCATTCAAATTATCTCTGTTTACTATAACGTTGATTAATCCATCCATATGTTCGCGTGTGGGTAAGGAATGCACATGCAGAATTCCACGCTATTCCTACTCCTGGGGTATTCCGTACCTTACTGTAGGATAGACTTTTCAGTTCTGTGTCATCATTCGCATGTAATACCCTTATACACGTTCACTCCTTTCGTTCAGCCCTTCCCATTACTGGTACTATGGCTTCTGCTGACTTCTAATGATTCAGTTGTACATCGCTGTACAGGTTCCCTCTATGGGTTATTCATCAGATCTCCCGGGGTAAGTCTGCCCACTTTCCTCTCATCCATCTGCCGCATTTATCGCCTCATCTTTCCGAGGATATTTTGGACTTCAGTTTGTTTTGCAACCTTATCCAGATGAGACAACCTCATGCGATTCGTGTTCCTCAGACCAAGATTTTGCCTCGAACTTCCTTCAGATTCCGCGTCACCACGGACACCCTTGTTTTCAGCTAGTGGTTCGCATATCCTGACGCCCACAGTGAACTTTCATCACCTAGTTGACAGACATGCCCGGCACACAAAAAGGCTACGCAGTATTGAGCATACTACGTAGCCTTCAAAAATTTAAAATTATTTAGTAACGATATGGATTGGGTTGCCTAATAATACTTCAGCAGCTTCCATCGTAATTTCACCTAAAGTTGGGTGAGCATGGATAGTTAATGCGATATCTTCCGCAGTCATACCCGCTTCGATAGCAGTAGCCATTTCAGCGATCATATCAGAAGCACCAACACCAACGATTTGAGCACCTACTAATAGACCATCTTCTTTACGAGCTACTAGTTTCACGAAACCTTCTGTTGCGTTAAGTGCTAATGCACGGCCGTTTGCAGCGAATGGGAATTTTGCAGCTTTCACTTCAAGACCTTCCGCTTTAGCTTGCTCTTCTGAGTAACCTACAGTAGCCATTTCTGGATCTGTGAAGCATACTGCTGGAATTGCTAAGTAGTCAACTACTGATGGTTCACCAGCGATTGCTTCTGCAGCAACTTTACCTTCATAAGAAGCTTTGTGTGCAAGTTGTGGACCTGAAACAATATCACCGATAGCAAAGATGCTAGGTACTGAAGTACGACCTTGTTTGTCTACTTCTAATAAACCGCGCTCAGCATATTTAATACCGATTTGTTCTAAGCCTAATTCATCAGTATTTGGACGACGACCTACAGTTACTAATACATAATCCGCTTCAACCGTTTTTTCTTGACCGTCAGCTTCATAAGTAACAACTACGCCTGACTCAGTTTCTTCAACACCTTTAGCAGATGCGCCTACTACTACTTCAACGCCTTTCTTTTTAAGGCCTTTTTTAACAATTTGAGTCATTTGTTTTTCGAAACCAGCTAAGATGTCTTTACCGCCTTCGATAATCGTTACTTGAGAACCTAAGTTAGCATATGCAGAACCTAGCTCAGTACCGATATAACCGCCACCGATAACAACTAATTTACCTGGTACTTCAGGGAATGATAATGCACCAGTTGAACTAACTACACGCTTAGTAAATTTGAATGTTGGAATTTCAATTGGACGAGATCCTGTTGCTAAGATACAGTTTTTGAATGTATAAGTTTGTGCTTTTTCGCCATCGATTACACGTACAGTGTTACCGTCTACGAAGTAAGCTTCACCTTTAACAACATCAACTTTGTTACCTTTTAATAAGCCTTCAACGCCGCCTACTAATTTTTTAACAACGCTGTCTTTGAACGCTTGTGCTTTAGACCAGTCAAGTTTAACTTCTGAAGCTACAACACCCATATCATCTGAATGTTGAGCATGCTCGAAGCGGTGACCAACAGAGATTAAAGCTTTTGATGGGATACAACCTACGTTTAAGCATACGCCCCCTAATGCGCCACGCTCAACGACTGTTACTTTTTGACCTGTTTGTGCTGCGCGAATCGCTGCAACGTAACCCCCAGGACCTGACCCTACTACAAGAGTATCTAATTCGATTGGAAAATCTCCTACTACCATTTTTTTACGCCTCCATTAATAATAGTTGCGGCTCACTTAATAAACGTTTTAAATGATTTAAAGCGTTTTGTGCAGTCGCACCATCGATCATACGATGATCAAAGCTCATTGATAATGCTAACACATGTGCAGCTACAATTTCACCATTTTTTATTACTGGTTTCTCTGAAATTCGACCAATTCCTAAAATCGCTACTTCAGGATGGTTAATAACTGGTGTAAACCACTGACCACCTGCAGAACCGATATTTGTAATCGACATTGATGCACCTTTCATTTCGTGCGGTGCTAGCTTACCATCACGTGCTTTTACAGCTAGTTCATTAATTTCTGCAGATAAGCCAAATACTGATTTGTGATCAGCATGCTTAAGTACTGGAACTAGTAAGCCTTTGTCTGTATCAGCAGCAATACCTATATTATAGTAATGTTTTTGAATAATTTCTTGTGTCGCGTCATCTAGTGAACGGTTGAATTCAGGATATTTACGTAAAGTCGAGATTAAAGCCTTCACAACATACGGTAAATAAGTTAATTTAACGCCTTGCTCTGCCGCGATATCTTTGAATTGTTTGCGGTGTGCAACTAATTCTGTTACATCTACTTCATCCATTAATGTCACATGTGGTGCTGTATGTTTCGAATGAACCATCGCTTTTGCAATTGCTTTACGGATACCGCTCATTTTTTCACGTGTTTCAGGGAATTCCCCTTCAAGTACGACTGGCGCGGCTTGTGCTGCTTTGTCTGTCGAAGTAGATGTTGTCGAAACTTCTTGTGTTTCTTCTACTGTAGAAGCAGACGCCTGGCCACCATTTAAGAAGCTTTCAATATCTTCTTTTAAGATACGACCATTTTTTCCTGTACCTGTAACTTGTTGGATATCCGTACCTTTTTCACGTGCATATTTACGAACAGAAGGCATTGCAATAATACGCTTGCTTGAAGACGCTTCATCCACTTCTTTCACTGGTGCAGCTTCTTCTTTTTTTGCTTCTTGCTTGTCTGTAGTTACTTGTTCTTTTTCCACATTTTGACCAGCTTCAGCCGTCGCTTGTACTTGTGCTTCTGTTTTAGACGCTTCATTCGATTCGTGATGATCGTCGCCTTTTAGTTTCATGTCTTCATAGCCTGGCGCATCAAAGCGAATTAATGCATCGCCTACAACAGCAACTGTACCTTCTTCTACAAAAATTTCTTCAACTGTTCCATCTACTGGAGAAGGAATTTCTACTACTGCTTTATCATTTTGAACTTCAGCTAAAATATCATCCTCTTTTACTTGATCGCCTGGTTTAACGAACCATTTAACGATTTCACCTTCATGAATACCTTCACCGATATCTGGTAAACGAAATGTAAATGCCATCTATCTCACCCTCAATTCTTAGAATGTTAAAACTTTCTTCGCAGTTTCCATTACATCTTTATAAGTTGGTAACCATACACCCTCTGCTTGTGGGAACGGATAAATTGTATCCGGTGCAGTAACACGTAATACTGGTGCTTCTAATGAAAGAATCGCACGTTCTGTGATTTCTGCCACAACATTTGCTGCAATACCAGCTTGTTTTTGTGCTTCTTGAACAACAATGGCACGACCTGTTTTTTCAACTGAAGCAATAATTGTTTCAATATCAAGTGGTTGAATTGTACGTAAGTCAACTACTTCAACTGAGTATCCTTCTTTTTCAAGTTCTTCTGCTGCTTTTAAAGACTCGTGAACCATTAAGCCGTATGCAAAGATTGAAAGATCTTTCCCTTCACGTTTCACATCTGCTTTACCAAGTTCGATTGTGTATGATTCTTCCGGAACTTCTTCACGGAATGAACGATATAATTTTAAGTGCTCTAAGAAAATAACTGGGTCATTATCGCGAATAGAGGCGATTAATAAACCTTTTGCATCGTATGGCGTTGAAGGAATAACTACTTTTAAACCTGGTGATTGCGCCATTAACCCTTCTAAAGAGTCTGAGTGCATTTCAGGTGTGTGAACCCCACCACCGAATGGAGAACGAATTGTAACTGGTGCATTGTACGTTCCACCAGAACGGTATTTCATACGAGCTAATTGACCACTAATTGAGTCCATCACTTCGAAAACGAAGCCGAAAAATTGAATTTCAGGAACTGGACGGTAACCTGTTAACGCTAAACCAATCGCTAAACCACCGATACCTGATTCTGCAAGCGGCGTATCGAATACACGATCTACGCCGAATTCTTTTTGAAGACCTTCCGTTGCACGGAATACCCCACCGTTTACACCAACGTCTTCCCCGAATACTAATACGTTTTCATCGTTTTTCAATTCGCAACGTAATGCATCTGTAATTGCTTGAATCATCGTCATTTGTGCCATGGCTTATTTCGACTCCTTCTCTTTATAAATTGCATATTGCTCTTTTAAGTTCGCTGGCATTTCACTAGCGTACATATTATCCATTAGTTCTGTCACTTTTTGTTTTGGTGCTTGGTCTGCTAATTTAATCGCTTCTTTAATTTCGTCTTTAGCACGTTCGATTACTTCTTCTTCTTTTTGCTCACTCCATAATCCTTTTGCTTCTAAGAACTTACGGAAACGAACAAGTGGGTCTTTTGCTGACCACTCATTATCTGTATCAGAAGTACGGTAACGTGTTGGGTCATCCCCTGCCATTGTATGTGGACCATAACGGTAACACAGTGTCTCGATTAATGAAGGACCTTCTCCACGAACCGCGCGATCACGTGCATCTTTTGTTGCTACATAAACAGCTAGTGGATCCATACCATCAACTAACACACTTGGAATACCTGCTGCAATCCCTTTTTGTGCAATTGTTTTCGCTGCAGTTTGTAATTCACGTGGTGTTGAAATTGCGAATTGGTTATTTTGTACAATGAAAATTGCTGGCGCTTTGAATGCACCCGCAAAGTTAATTCCTTCATAGAAATCCCCTTGCGAAGAACCACCGTCACCTGTATATGTGATAGCCACAGTATTTGATTTACGTTTTTTCAAGCCAAGTGCAACACCTGCTGTTTGAACATATTGTGCACCGATAATAATTTGAGGTGCTAAAATATTTACACCTTCAGGTACTTGGTTACCAATAAAGTGACCACGGCTGAATAAAAATGCTTTCCATAATGGTAAACCGTGCATCACGATTTGTGGAACATCACGATATCCTGGTAAAATCCAGTCTTCTTTTTCCAACGCATAATGAGAAGCTAATTGTGATGCCTCTTGACCAGCAGTAGGCGCATAGAAACCAAGTCGTCCTTGACGGTTTAGTGAAATCGAACGTTGGTCTAAAATACGTACATAAACCATGCGTGACATTAATTCCACTAATTCTTCATCAGATAAATCTGGCATTGCTGCTTCGTTTACAACTTCACCTTGCTCATTTAAAATTTGGAACATTTCAAATTGTTCTTCAATTTGTTTTAATGTGCCAGCTGGGTCAAATTGTTTTATCATTTTTTCTCCCATATTATCCATCCCCTTTAAACTGTATTAAAAAAATATCATTTTCAATTAGTACAACTTCCTACTAACCCGAGTATAATGAATAAATTTCCATCGGTCAATCATTGTTTACCATCTAATTTAATCATTTTTCAATAAAAATTAAAAACTACAACAGTTTGTACGTCTGTTATACACATAAATTGAAACTGTACTATAATAGGACTAAAATGTTCGTATTGAAAGTTTTCCAGCAATAATTTTACAGTCCATTTTATCCATCTCCATATTTCGTTAAATTAAATCATTTTTTTTGCGTGTTCAACAAAGTTAGAAGTTTTTCCTACTTACGTTTTACAGAGTTGTGTATACTAGAAGCATAAAGATTTAAGTTCCAACTGAAAGGAAGTTTCACATGATTTTAATGAAAGATATTATTCGTGAAGGTCACCCAACATTACGCACACGTGCAGAAGAAGTGACATTTCCCCTCTCTGTAGAGGATAAAACATTAGCAGAGGATATGCTTCAATATTTAATTAACAGCCAAGATCCTGAAATGGCTGAAAAGTATAATTTACGTGGAGGCATCGGTCTAGCTGCCAACCAAGTAAATAGTTTAAAACGCATGTTTGCCCTTCATTTAGAAGATGAAAATGGGGAGTTATTAAGTTTTGTAGCAATTAACCCAAAAATCGTTAGTCATTCTGTTGAACAAACCTATATGACAGCGGGTGAAGGCTGTTTATCAGTTGATCGCGCAGTTTCTGGTTATGTCCCTCGCCACGCACGTATTACAGTAAAATTTATGACAATCGATGGCGAAGAGAAAAAGATGCGCTTAAGCGGATTACCAGCGATTTGTTTCCAACATGAACTGGATCATTTAAATGGTGTAATGTTCTTTGACCGTATTAATGAAAAAGATCCGTTTGGTGAAATTGAAAACAGCGTTCCATTTGACCGTCAATAATCAAATAAAAAGGTGTAGCATTTGTTGGCTACACCTTTTCTTCATATAAACTATTTTTTAATTGCACTAAATGTTCAATCACATCTTCATAAATGGAATCTTGTGCGTATTTTGTAAATATTTCAAAATACTTTTTAGCAGAATCAATAAATTCATTAATAAAATTTGTATACGATAAAATAAATACTTTTTCTTGTACTATAAACTCCAAAAAGTCTTGATCTAACTTTTTAAGATGTATATCGTTTGGGTCTTTTGTACAGACATTTTGTTTTTCCACTAACTCTTCAAATAGTTCAATATAGCGCAACCATTGTAACGGGATAATTTGACGCTCATATGTAACAAAAGGATCGACCTCGTTTATCAGCACTTTTATGTACCCGTAATGTATACCTTGTTTAACAATGCTTCTTACTTCTTCTTTCCTGTGTGTATCCTCAATATCAATATATAATTCGTGATCATTAGAAATATTAACTTCACAACTCCCACCAGATTTTCTTACCATGGTTATAAAACGAATCATGAATACATCCCTCCTGTAAAAGCAATAAAAGCCTCATTCCGAAACCAAATCAAATAATAAGTCAATTTAACTATCACCATTATATTAGAACATTTTGTCTATTTATACAATATTTATACATTTAAGCAGTTACTTTTAACCTAAATCAATCGCAAATCCTTCATTGCATTTGCTAATCCATCTTCGTCAACAGACTTTGCAATATAGGAAGCGGCTGCTTTTGCTTTTTCATGACCATTCCCCATCGCTACGCTAAATCCTACTGAACTCAACATTTCGATATCATTTAATCCATCTCCAAATGCTATTACATCTTCCATTGGGAAATTGATATATTCAATTAATTTTTGAATGCCTCTTGCTTTAGAGCCACCAGCTGGTAACATATCACAAGAATTTTCATGCCATCTTATAAATTGGACAGTTGGAAATTCCTTTTCATAATGTTGTTGTTCTTGTTGCTTTGCAAATAATAATGTTTGATAAACAGGTGTTTGCAAATAATACGAAGCATTAATTGCTGGATACGGATAATGAAGCGTAGCCAAACTTTCCGAAATACTAGTATAATTTGGGGCAGTCGCAATCATTTCTACATCATTAATAAAAACAAAAGGATGTTCATTTTTTTCACCATAATTTAAAATCTTTTGTAATGTGTCCTTAGGAATTTGATCTGTGAAAATAACTTTCCCTTTATAAACAACATATTGACCATTAAACGTGACGAATGTATCGATTTTTAATTCATCTAATAAACTTTGAATCATGAACGGGGCACGCCCTGTTGCAATTGCAATTTCATGTCCATTTTCGCGTGCTTTAAAGATTGCCTCTTTCGCTGATTTTGGTAACTGTTTATTGGAATCGTAAAGTGTGCCATCTACATCGAAAAATAAAAATTTCTTCATATTAATATTCCTTCTCTCTATTTAGTTATACCCTTTACAAAAGTCAGAATTTTTAGTAAAATAACATTTGAGGAGTGATGACCAATGTTACGACGTCTCAAAAAGAAATGGCTCAAACAATTAAATGGCATCCTCGGAAAAAAATTAATCGCCTAATGTATATATTTTCGATGGTACACCTCAAAAGTCGTGAGGTTGTACCATTTTTTCTTCTAATAAAACATTGTGCTTGTACATTAATTTGAAGGGCTTTTCTTTATTTTAAAGGAGCCTCATGATAAGATAAAGGAAATGTATTTTTCTAACGAATAGAAAATGCAATAATAATGTTCGTAATTAAAGGAGAGTAACTATGATTTACAAAGTTTATTATCAAGAAACAGTCACTGAGATTCCAGTTCGCGAAAACACAAAAACAGTTTATTTAGAGGCGTCGTCTGAACAAGAAGTGCGTCACTATTTAAAAGACCGTAATCATAATATCGAACTTGTTCAGCTATTAGAAGGCAACTACTTAGAGTATGAACAAAACAGCCCGAACTTCAAATTGGAGAACGCTTAACATTTATGAAATTCGTTAAGAATGATCAAGCGGCTGTTTTCGCACTCGGCGGACTGGGCGAAATCGGCAAAAACACATACGCAGTACAATTCCAAGATGAAATTATTTTAATTGATGCAGGTATTAAATTTCCTGAGGACGACTTACTTGGTATTGACTATGTCATTCCAGACTACACGTATCTAGTACGTAACGTCGACAAAATTAAAGGTTTATTCATTACGCACGGACACGAAGACCATATTGGCGGTATCCCGTATTTACTGCGTCAAGTTAATGTACCAGTTTATGGTGGTAAACTCGCTCTTGGACTTCTTCGTAACAAGCTCGACGAACACGGCTTATTACGTACGACGAAATTAATCGAATTCAAAGAAGATGATATTATCAAATTCCGTAAAACTTCGGTTAGCTTCTTCCGTACAACACACAGTATTCCAGATGCATACGGTATTGTTGTCAAAACACCACCAGGGAATATCGTGCATACAGGTGACTTTAAATTCGACTTTACGCCAGTGGGTGAGCCTGCAAACTTATCTAAAATGGCTGAAATTGGTCGTGACGGCGTACTGTGCTTACTTTCCGATAGTACAAACGCTGAAAAGACTGAATTTACAATGTCTGAGCGCACAGTAGGCAAAAGCATTGATGAAATTTTCCGTAAAGTAGATGGACGAGTCATTTTTGCAACATTCGCATCAAATATTCACCGTTTACAGCAAGCAACAGATGCTGCTGTAAAATACGGACGTAAAGTTGCCGTTTTCGGTCGTTCGATGGACAATGCCATTGCGATTGGACGAGAATTAGGCTATATTACAGCACCAAAGGAAACTTTTGTGGATGTACAAAGCTTAAACCGTTTACCAGCAAATGAAGTGATGATTTTATGTACAGGTTCTCAAGGTGAACCAATGGCTGCATTATCACGTATTGCAAATGGTACACATCGTCAAATTCAAATCCAGCCTGGTGATACTGTTGTATTCTCATCTTCTCCTGTACCAGGAAATACAATGAGTGTAAACAAAATTATCAACTTATTATTCCGTGCTGGTGCTGAAGTTATTCACGGCACATTAAACAATATCCATACATCTGGTCACGGTTCTCAACAAGAACAAAAATTAATGCTTCGTTTAATGAAGCCTAAATTCTTTATGCCAATTCACGGTGAATATCGTATGTTAAAAATTCACACGGAATTAGCAGAAGCTTGTGATGTTCCAATAGAAAACACATTCGTTATGGATAATGGTGACGTTTTGGCATTAAGTGCTAACGAAGCACATGTTGCTGGCCGTATCCCTTCAGGTGATGTTTATATTGATGGTAATGGTATTGGTGATATTGGAAATATCGTACTGCGCGATCGTCGCATTCTTTCTGAAGAAGGTTTAGTGATTGTTGTCGTAAGTGTTGATATGGAAAATAACAAAATCGTTTCAGGTCCAGATATTATCTCTCGAGGATTCGTCTACATGCGTGAATCAGGTACAATGATTAACGAAGCGCAAAAAATGTTAAACCAACATTTAAACAGTACAATCCAAGAAAAAGATACACAATGGAATGACTTGAAAAATGAAATTACAGACATTTTAGGACCGTACTTATATGAAAAAACAAAACGTCGTCCTATGGTTTTACCAATTATTATGGAAGTATAGAAATATACTTAAAAGAGCTGTTCCGTAAGCAAAACTTACAGAACAGCTCTTTTTTAGTAATTTGAAGGACTTCAATTTTTATCGTTGTATAACTTTTTTCACAAAGCGATTAATATCGACGTCCGCACCAATGATGAGTAGTACATCTCCAAGCTGAATACGCTCTGTTGCTGCTGGCGAGATCATTATTTCATCGCCTCTTGTAATCCCGACAATATTAACACCATATTTTGCCCGAATATCAAGCTCAATCAACGAATTTCCTGCAATATTTTCACTCGCTTTAATTTCCATAATGGAGTGCTCTGCGGATAACTCTAAATAATCCAAAACACTATTTGAAATCATGTTATTGGCAATTCGAATGCCCATATCACGTTCTGGGTGTACTACAAAATCCGCACCAATTTTGAGCAATACTTTTTCATGATAATCGTTTTGGGCTTTTACTGTAATTTGTGGTACCCCTAGTTCTTTTAAAATAAGCGTCGTTAAAATGCTCGATTGTATATTTTCACCAATGGCCACAATGACATGTTCAAAATTCCATAAGCCTAAAGATTTGATAACCTCTTCTTCCGTGGTATCTGCTACGATCGCTTGTGTGGCAATTTTCGAATATTCATCTACACGCTCACTGTCGGTGTCAATTGCCATGACATTGGCTCCTTGCTTCACCAATTCACGGACAATGCTACCGCCAAAACGTCCTAACCCTATGACTACAAATTCTTTTTTCATCGTTTCTCCTCCGAACCTATCCATTGCCAACATTTTAACGTAATTTCTTAACTTCCGCTATTAAATGAAGCGTTCAATTTTTTGTTGTAATAATTTTTTTGATGGTACTCCTGCTTGATAAAACCGTAGCTTTTTCTCTTTGTCAAAAAGATAATAGGCTGGTACAAATCGATTTTCAAACGCGTTCGTTAGACGTAAGTGTTGGTCAACATATACTGGTAATGCAATTGCAAGCTGTTTTAATTTTGATTTAATTGCCTTTACATCTTTGTCCTCTTCACTTCTCGGCATATGGATAGCAATAATCGTAAGTTTATTTTGAAATAATTGTTGCAGTTCTTTTAGTTTTATAATCGAAGTCTCACATTGATTACAGCTAATCGACCAAAAATAAATGAGTGTTATATTCGAAATATCCTTTGTTAATGCCCTTTCATTAATAATTAGCTCATCTCCATCTAAGCTAGGCATTGGCGTTCGAATCTTCAATTTATCTCCTCCTCAAGTTAGCATATGATGCCTCTCAATTTCCGTGAAATGACAAATGATTTTATTTCTAAAAGAATATTTATTTTTTAATACCATTATTATACTTGAAATTCTGTATACATTATGTATAATTATTATTGTTTTCGTAAACTTAAAGTTTTGTTAAAGTAAACTTCCATACTTAGAGTTTAACAGAAGTAAACTACTAGTGGAGCGTGATTATATGCAAATTGGCAATAAGATCAAGGCCCTTCGCATTAAAAAAGGGCTAACCCAAGAAGAACTTGGTGAACGAACAGACTTAACAAAAGGATACATTTCTCAACTTGAACGAGATCTAAACTCACCATCAATTGAAACTTTATTCAATTTATTAGAAGTTCTCGGGTGCTCACCGCGAGACTTTTTTGATGATGAACAGAAAAATGAAAAAATTGTTTTTACGAAAGATGACCAAACAAGCTTTATTGATCATGAAAAAAAATATGAAATCGAATGGTTAATTCCAACATCAAATGAAAAAGAAATGGAACCTGTTTTCATTACACTTCAAAAGGATGCAGAATTTAAAGAGTTTGCTCCATCATTAGCAGAAACATTCATTTATGTTATAAACGGAAGAATTCGTGTTGTTCTAGGCAATGACGAATATATCGCAGGGGAAGGTCATGCTGTCTATTACGAAGCATCTTCGAATCATCAAATTTTTAATGCGCACAATGGAATTACAAAATTACTATTAGTCGCAACACAATCTTATTTATAAGGCTTAGGAGGCTTTTGTATGGATAACACAATTATTCGCTTTGAAAATGTCACAAAATCATATGATGACGGTACAGTTGTATTAAAAAATATTAATTTTGAATTAGAACGTGGTAAGTTTTATACATTACTAGGACCATCTGGTTGTGGGAAAACGACTATTTTACGTATTATCGCAGGCTTTACAGACGCTTCTACAGGCGATGTTTATTTCGATGGAAGACGCATTAATGACGTACCTGCCAATGAACGTCAAGTAAACACAGTATTCCAAGATTACGCTCTATTCCCTCACTTAAATGTATTTGAGAATGTCG
The DNA here is from genome assembly GCF_003073375.1 of Lysinibacillus sp. 2017. Classification (NCBI taxonomy): domain Bacteria; kingdom Bacillati; phylum Bacillota; class Bacilli; order Caryophanales; family Bacillaceae; genus Lysinibacillus; species Lysinibacillus sp. 2017. The sequence continues at coordinate 824,677 of NZ_CP029002.1, read as the reverse complement.
CGTTCGGTTTACGTATAAAGAAAGTAAAAGAAGCAGAAGTACAGCGACGTGTCCAAGAAGCATTAAAATTTGTAAACTTAGCAGGCTATGGCAACCGTGAAATTTCAGAAATGTCTGGTGGCCAACGCCAACGTGTTGCCATTGCACGTGCCATCGTTAATGACCCGGAAGTAATCTTACTAGATGAGCCATTATCGGCTTTGGACTTAAAATTGCGTACGGAAATGCAATATGAGTTACGTGAATTACAACAACGTCTTGGAAAAACATTCGTATTCGTTACGCATGACCAAGAAGAAGCACTTGCAATGAGTGATGAAATTTTCGTTCTATCTAATGGTGAAATTAAGCAATCAGGTACGCCAGTTGATATTTACGATGAGCCAATTAACCGCTTTGTTGCAGATTTCATCGGTGAATCTAATATCGTAGATGGCATTATGATCGAAGACTATAAAGTTAAATTCGCTGGCAAAGAATTCGAATGTGTCGATGGTGGGATGAAGTCAAACGAAAAAATCGATATCGTCATCCGTCCAGAAGATTTAGAAATTACAACACCTAATAAAGGGAAATTAATCGTAACAGTGGATACGCAATTATTCCGCGGTGTTCACTATGAGTTATCTACTTACGATAAAGACGGCAATGAATGGTTAGTGCACTCACTGAAAAAAGCTGACGTTGGCGAAGAGATCGGGTTAGATTTTGACCCTGAAGCAATTCACGTCATGCGCTTAAACGAAACAGAAGAGGACTTCGACAAACGTTTAGAAGCATATGGTGATGAAGACGATGAATAAAAAAACAGCAAAGGGACCGTTAATTCCTTATCTATTCTGGATACTTTTATTCGTAATCGCACCAATCGCATTAATCGTTTACTATTCAGTGTTAGATTTAAATGGTGACTTCACACTTGCCAACTATGTGAAATTCTTCACGCCCGTTTATTTAAAAATGACGTTAAGTAGTTTCTGGTATGCGTTTTTAATTACGGTCTTTACGTTATTATTTGCCTACCCTACTGCTTATCTTTTAACAAAAACAAAAAACAAGCAGCTTTGGTTAATGTTAATCATTATCCCGTCTTGGATTAACTTATTATTAAAAACTTATGCTTTCATTGGAATTTTTGGATTAAGTGGTCCAATTAACGCGATGATTAAAGTGTTCGGCTTTGATCCTAAGCAAATTTTATTTACAGATTTCAGTTTCGTATTCGTATCGGTCTACATCTTCATTCCGTTTATGATTATTCCAATATTCAACTCATTAGATAAAATGAATCCATCACTTGTTTTCGCTGCTCGAGATTTAGGAGCTTCAAGCTGGACTACTTTCCGTCGTGTCATTTTTCCATTAACTATTGACGGTGTAAAATCAGGGATTCAAGTTACATTTATTCCGGCATTATCATTATTCATGATTACGCGTTTAATCGCTGGTAACCAAGTAATTACGTTAGGTACTGCCATTGAGCAACAATTCCTTGTCTCTCAAAACTGGGGTATGGGTTCTACGATTGCGGTATTCTTAATTTTATTCATGATTTTAACAATGCTTGTAACAAAGCAAAAATCTAAAGGAGGCCGCGCATAATGAAAAAATTATCAGCAGCTTCTAAAGCCTATTTAGTTTTAATATTCGTCATTCTATATGCGCCTATCTTCTATTTAATTTTTTATTCATTCAATAGTGGCGGCAATATGAATAACTTTGAATCGTTCACATTAGAACATTACAAAGCGGTATTTGCAGATTCACGCCTGATTGTTATTTTAATTAATACGGTTATTGTTGCCTTACTATCAGGATTAATCGCAACGGTTATTGGTACACTTGGTGCCATTGGGATTGTTTCGATTAAAGATAAAAAAATGCGCAATACATTGCTCTCTTTAAACAATGTACTAATCGTTTCACCAGACGTTGTTATCGGGGCAAGCTTCTTAATTTTATTCACAATGGTTGGAGTTAAATTAGGCTTTGCATCCGTTCTTGTATCACATGTGGCATTTAGTGTGCCCATTGTTGTTTTAATGGTATTGCCAAAATTATTAGAAATGAACACTTCTTTACTTGATGCAGCACGCGATTTAGGTGCAACGAAGCGTGATGTGTTAACACGTGTTATTTTACCGTATATTGCACCAGGTATTTTCGCTGGATTCTTCATGGCATTAACGTATTCATTAGATGATTTCGCCGTGACATTCTTCGTAACAGGTAATGGCTTCAGTACATTATCAGTTGAAATTTATTCGATGGCTCGTGCTGGTATTTCCTTAACAGTAAACGCCATTTCTGGTTTAGTATTCGCGGTGACGTTAATAATCGTTATCGGGTATTACTTCATTAGTAAACGTACAAAATCTAATGCTGCGGAGGGACAACGATGAGAGATTTAGTTAAAGCTACCATTGCAATTATCATTGTCTGCGCCCTATTATTTGTTGTAGCAGATCAAATGCAATCGAAAGGTAGCGCAGGTAGCAAAGATACATTAACCATTTTTAACTGGGGTGAATATATCGACCCTGAGTTAATCGATAAATTTGAAGAGGAAACAGGAATTAAAGTTACCTATGAAACATTCGATTCAAATGAAGCAATGATGACAAAAATTGAGCAAGGTGGTTCGGCATATGATATCGCCGTGCCTTCAGAATATACAATTGAATCGATGAAGGAAAAAGATTTACTTATTCCAATCGATCATAAGTTAGTACCGAACTTAGTTAATATTAATGGAGACTTTTTAGATTTATCATTCGATAAAGGCAATGAATATTCTATCCCTTATTTTTGGGGAACGGTTGGGATTGTTTATAATCCAAACTTAATTGAGGACCATTTAACATTCGAGTCGTGGGAAGATTTATGGGACCCTTCATTAAAAGGCAAACTATTTTTAGTAGACAGCTCTCGTGAGGTGATCGGGATGGGCTTAAACTCGATTGGACATTCATTAAACGTGAAAGATGATGTGCTTTTAAGTGAAGCGACAGATAAACTAATTTCTTTAACACCAAACGTAAAAGCCATTATCGGTGATGAAATTACACCACTTATGGTCAAAAACGAAGCTGCTGTCGCACTAACTTGGTCTGGTCAAGCAGCCGATATGCTATGGGAAAATGAAGAACTAGATTTTGCTACACCTTATGAAGGTTCAAATATTTTCTTTGATAACATGGTCATTCCGAAAACATCGAAAAATGTAGCTGGTGCACATAAGTTCATTAACTTTATGTTAGATCCTGAAAACGCAGCACAAAATGCAGATTATGTTGGCTATTCATCGCCAAACGAAGCAGCATGGGCATTATTAGATGAAGAGGTAATCAATGATGAACGCTTCTACCCAACGCATGAACAACGCGAAAAGTTAGAAGTATACGAAAACCTGGGCCTAGAATGGTTAGGTAAATACAACGAACACTTCTTAGAATTTAAAATGAGCTTACGTTAATAAAAAAACCCGATCGCACTCTTCTTTCACAAGATACGATCGGTTTTTTTATGGCCAATTTAATTTTATGCTTGATTATATGCTTATAACATCAGTCAATAGGAGGATGATTTTTATCGATAATGCCGTTACAATATGGTATGCTATTGGAAAAATATTCATTTTAAAAATCGAAATCGTTCATTTGAAAGGCTGGCGAATATGGAGCAAAAATCAAACAAGCTTGCACTTTACTTATTAATGTTTAATATGTTTATCACAATGGGAGGTATCGGCATTATTGTTCCCGTGATGCCTGCTTATTTACAAGTTTTCGGCGTAGGTGGACAAGTGCTTGGCTTTTTAATTGCGAGCTTTGCACTCGCACAATTTTTACTATCCCCCGTTGCAGGTGATTTATCTGACCGTCATGGCCGTAAACGCTTTATCGTTTATGGGCTCGTTCTTTATGGCTGTTCCCAAATTTTATTTGGCATGGCATCGGAAGTTTGGATTTTATTTTTAGCTCGATTTTTAAGTGGTGTTGGCGCGGCCTTTATTATGCCACCGATTATGGCATTCGTTGCTGATATTACAACCTATGAAGAACGTGGCAAGGGCATGGGTATGATTGGGGCTGCGATGTCTCTAGGCTTTATGATAGGACCTGGTATTGGGGGCTTTTTAGCGAATGTTAATTTAACATTTCCCTTTTATTTAGCTGGCGTTGTCGCATTAATTGCAGCTATTCTTTCAGCAATCTTTTTACCAAATGTGAAGAATAACAAAGTTTCTGCACCACGCGAAAATATAGTCAAACAGCTAGCTCGTTCTGTGAAAACCTCGTATTTTATCTTTTTGATCGTTGTATTCACATTTAGCTTCGGAATTGCTAATTTCCAAGCAACACTTGCTTTATATCTAAATGGTAAATTTAACTACACACCGACAGATATTGCGATCATCTTAACAGTTGGTGGTTTCGCAGGTGTCATACTTCAAATGTTTATTGTCAATAAATTGTTTAAACGATTCGGCGAAATGAAAGTGATTTTAGTCAACTTGTTAGTCGCAGCTGTTATGATGCTATGTGTCATTTATATTAGTGGCTTCTTCGTTATTTTAGTTGTGGCTACATTATTCTCGATTGCAACGACGTTTATCCGACCTGCCGTTAATACACTCATTTCTAAGTTAGCTGGGCAAGAACAAGGATTTGCAGCGGGAATGAACAATGCCTACATGAGTTTAGGTAATATGTTTGGCCCTGCACTTGCTGGAATATTATTCGAGTGGAATCCCGACTCCCCTTATATCTTAGGAACAGTTGTATTAGTTGGTTGCTTCATTTTAGCTTTTACTTGGACATCAAAAAAGGCACCTCATTTAATGAAATCATCGTGAAAAACTGCGCAATTCTTTAACTCGAATTGCGCAGTTTTTTATTTTGTCTCTCTTAATTTCCTTACCGCAATCCATAAGCTAATAATTCCTATTAACATATAGGCAATGCAATATAGTAAAATCGGTGATAGTTCGACTTGCGTTACTTCTTTAATGCCAATCGCGATATCCGGGGAAATAATGCTTAATGCAACAGCAAATGGATTTAAGCTAATCCAAAAATACGAAACATTGGCCGACTGATCTACTACATGATTCACCATGCCTACCGCAAAAAAGATAGCTGTAAATAAGGCTAAAAAGATCGTCACACCATACGTTGAAATCATCGAAACAATCGTCTTTTTCGTCACGGTCGAAATCAAAATACCGACACTTCCTACCGCAAATACGGTTAATAAAAAGATTAAAAATACCGAGCCGAGCATTTTGGGTGATACGCCACCGAATAAAAACAACACACTATACATCGGTAAAGTTGCGATTAACATCACCACTAAAAATGCGAGTGATGCCATTAGTTTTCCTATGATGATTTGTGTCGACGTTTGAGTCGTCGTTAATAACATATTAAGCGTTTGTTTTTCACGTTCGGTACTAATCGAACCCGCCGTAAGTGCAGGTGCCATAAATAGTAATAGCCCCATTTGCAACATCGTTAAGCAACAAAATAAAATAAAGCTCGTTTGAGGTTGAATATACCCATTGCCCATAATGCCCGTCACGATGATAAAATAGGCCACTATAAAAATTGTTAACGCGATTAAATAAAAGGCTAAACTCGAGAAGCTTTTCGCATTACGGAATCGTAGCTTTAGTTCTTTTAGTAATACAGGATTAAAAGGTTTATTGTTCATGCTGCATGACCTCCTCTGTAATTACCATGAAAACATCTTCTAAATTTTTCTTTTGCACTTCAAATGATGTAATTTGAATGGTTGCTTCAATGGCCGACTTTAGTAAGTTTGCTTGCTCCATGTTCCCTCCGCTAAATGCAAAGGTTAACGTCTGCCCAAGTTCTTGAATTGACACATTGCTCACATTTGGTTGTGACATGAAAAACTGCTGTGCTTGCTGTAAGTCACTAACAGTTTGCAACGTGATCCATTTCTCCGCTTGTAACTGCGCTTGAATTTCTGAAATATTACCACTTGCGATTAATTTTCCTTCATGTAAAACGCCAATTTCATCACAAACTTCCGCGAGCTCTGGTAAAATATGCGAGCTAATGCAAATCGTTTTCCCTAGTCTTTTTAAATCCTTCAAAATATCACGCATTTCAACACGTGCCCTCGGATCTAAACCTGATGCGGGCTCATCTAAGATTAATACGTCAGGGTCATGCATTAATGTTCTTGCTAAACAAAGTCTTTGCTTCATCCCGCGCGATAAATCGTCCACGTATTCCTGTCGTTTCTCAGACAATCTGACAAGTGCTAATAACTGTGTGATTTTTTCTTTACGAACACTTGAAGGCAATGCATAGGCCGCACCGTAAAAGTCTAAGTACTCTTCTACTTTAAGTTGATCATATACTCCAAAAAAATCCGGCATATAACCAATGAGTGCTCGCACATCATGCGCATTCGTTAAAACACTTTTCCCGTTGACGAGTACATCGCCAGACGTTGGTGGAATGAGTGTGGCTAAAATAGAAAACGCTGTTGATTTACCTGCACCGTTTGCCCCAACAAATCCATAAATCGTTCCTTTTTTAATCGTTAAGGTTAAATCCTTTAGCGCTTGAACCGTATTGTAGCTCTTCTTTACATGCTGAAATTCAATCATAATTCATGCGCTCCTTTCAGCTGGATTATTGGAGAAGTAAATGTACGATTATAAATATTTTCTGAAATCGTCCATTTGAAGCGTATTTCCCCTTGTTTCAAATAATTCGATACCTCTTGTGTTGAAAACTGCGACGAAAATGGCTCATATTCATTCGTTGATACATTCCAAATTTGTGCCTTCATAAATGATTCATCAACCTCATAGTGAAGTTCCGACCAGTTCATCGGTTCTGCTTTTAATTGTTGTGGCAATTTATAGGTCACTTCATATTCACCGGGATCAAAATACCAATCTTTTAAACTTGTTACGGTTTGGTCTCTCATCCCACCATACATTTCAGAATTCAGTGAAACGAGGAAGGCTTGTTCCGTTAAAATCAGTTCACCCGTAAATTGAGTAGTTGCTGTAAATGGCTGGACAAGTAAAGTTGTCGATTCTGTTGTTGCCTTTTTCGTTAGTGTAGCGCCATACGTGATGTCTTTGGCATTGGCGATAATTGCTGGTGACTGCTCACTTGCGATTATACTTTGAGCAAGGGCTATTAATCGATTTTTTCGTTCTGTATCTATTGTCTCAGGTGTTGGTGTTGTGTACATTGTGTTATTTGGAAGTACAGTTGGTAATAATACAGCAAGTTGCATCGTCTTATTAACGGTTGTCGTCTCACCGCGTTTCATATCACCAATCGTTACTAGCTCCGCACCCGTCCAAATTTGCACATTCGTTACATCGACATCAAAGTTGTTTGTGATGGTACCAACTAATGTTCTATTTTCATTCGTTAAATCAACGTTAAATTGGCCAACATCGATGGCACCCTTCCCTACAATCGTCTCAACATCCCAATACGGGACATTTTTTAATAGTAATTGTTTTTTGTCACCCTCATTTTTCACATAGCTCCATCGACCATTCTGGAAATCATGTAAATTCGAAAAATCATTGCCGTAAACCGTTACATCGAGCTCTTTTCCAAATTCAAATTCATAATCTCCGCTACGATTTGAAAGTAAGGACTGAACAAAGTATTGCTGCGATTGCTCCCCTACTTTGATAACAGCCGTTTGTTGAATTTGCGGCTGCGCAATACGATCACGCGCTCCGATGAAAAATAACCCAAGTGAAAAGACAACAGCTATTGCAGGAATAATCCACCATGCATACTCTCGCTTATCTTTTTTCTTTAAAATAAAGTACAAAATTGGACCAATCACTAATATATACACGATGAGCACGGCTAAAATTTTCCACATTGAAAATTCAAAAGCAGGAAAGAGCTCATTTACTGATGCGACCGTATTAGACATTTCAATTTCTGCTGAATTCGAATACATTGGTGTTTGAAGATTCATCATTTGTGCTAGTAAGTTAGCATAGCCATCTGACGTTAATAGCACTGGATCTGTTAAAGAAAATGCTGTCTGTATAAGCGAACCCATTCCTACCGGACGCTTTGCAGCAAGGATTAGACCATCTACTTCAAACAGCTCCGAATTTTCTAAGGCATCCTTCTTCACAAGTGGTAAATCAGACTGAAATGTCCCTTCACGCGAAAACTGTTCTAAACTTTGAGTTGAAACCGTTGTCTTTGTAGCACCTTCGCTTGCTTGTAACGCAGCAAACTCTTTCATTGGTGTAAATGTTACATCCTGATCAACAATTAGTTGACCGCCATTTTTCATCCAACTGACAAGAATCTGAAGCTGCTCCTCATCATAAAGTTTAAGTGGCTCTGCTAAAATTAACGTATTAATAAAAGCTAATTGACGGACATCGGTAATTGTTTGTACGGTATCCATAGGAAAATATTGAACTTCTAAATTAGCATTCCCTTTTATTACACGTAATTTTTGAAGTGCCTTTGATACATCCTTTAGTCCTAAAATACCGACTACATGTGTGTCATACGAATAAAGCTTAGGCTCAGAATTTTTGAGTTGAAAATTTTTATATTTATCCCCTTTTTCTAAACTCCCCTCATATACATGTACAAATGATTTCGATTTTTGGTTATATAATTGATAGGGATAGCTATCAATTACGAAAAATTCCGAATATTTTTCGTGTGGTTCGAGTTTTAATCGAAAGACTTGACCCGTTTGTAATAAATAATTGCTAGGATATGTCGTCAATAGCTCCCCATCAAACGGTTGCTCATCATTTTCAATCGTAATCGTTACCCCAAGTGGCATGTCTTGCTTTCCTTGTCCATTTAAACCATAGTCTACGTTAATCTTCATTTCCGCAGATGCTGTTATTACAGGGATCAAGAATAAGAAAACAGCCATAAATGCGATGATTTTTTTCAAAATAAAAGCCACCTCCCTTTCTAACATTATACGAATTCAACCATATAAAGTTTCAATCCCATTTTATGGCTCATCACTATAAGTTGGGGATGATTTTTTCTTTATTAGTTTGTCTAGCTATTGGCAGGCTACGGCATGACCGCATTATGGCCACGTGGTACGTGCCCATACTACTGTCTTTAATGCCCGCATGCAAGGCCCGCCAATTCAAAGTGTCATGCATTTAACCTGGTCAAATGGAGTGACGCGAAGCGCAGGGGGCGACTCCTTGGGGGATTAAGCGTGAGCGGAATATCCACTTGTTGCTTGCCGCCGTAGAGGCAAGTAACAAGTTAGATGGAGCCACGCCCCCAGGAAAGCGTCCCCCGTAGCGTAGCAGAACGGACTTGATTAAAAAGGAATCACTTTGAATCCTAGATGTCATGCACAACTTCCGATGATGAACCAATAAAAAATAAGTTATATAAAAAAATACCCATTCAACCTCTACAGTTAAATGGGTACATAGCAGTTATTTTAGAATTCACGAATAAATTGCTCTACAAAGTTTACATTAAACGCTAACAATGCTTCATCTGGACTTATTTTTGCATGGTGTAAGCCGTACTCACAGTTGGCACCTGACCAAAACATTGCACCTGGAATGTCTTTAATAAAGTACCCAAAGTCTTCACCCGTCATCGCTGCTGGACATTCGTATGCACTAGCGCCTTCAAAGCTATTTGCAAACTCAAGTAGCTGTCTTGCGCAGGTTTCATCATTGTTCACTTCATAATACATCGAACCATAATCAATCGTAACCGTGCATTCAAAGGCGGCTTCAATCCCTGTGCAAATTGCTTCGATACGGCGTTTTACTTCAGCCATTGCTTCTGCATTTAACGTGCGAATCGTTCCTTCAAGTCGAGCATTTTCCGCAATGACATTTTGTACAGTTCCCGAAGTCATTTTACCAATCGTAATAACAGCGCTATCTAGTGGATTGACATTTCGACTAATGATTGTTTGTAGCTGCATGATTAAATTTGCTGCCGCTACCGTCATATCCCTTGTTTTATGAGGGAATGCAGCATGGCCACCAACACCTTTTAAATCGATAAATAATTCAGATGTATTAGCAAAAAGTAAACCAGGCTTCGTTGCAACGGTTCCTACGGGGTATTCAGGTGCGATATGTAATGCATAGATTTCATCTGCTACCAGATGCGGCTGTTCTTGCCTTAACCAATTAAGCATTGGCTCAGCACCTCCAGGACCCTCTTCAGCTGGTTGGAAGTAGAAGACCACATTTTGCATTGGCTGCTTATGCACAAACGCTTCTACAAGCCCTAGCGCAATGGTCATATGGCAATCATGCCCACAAGCGTGCATAAATCCTTCATGCTGAGAAGAAAAGTGGAGGAAAGTCTCCTCTTTTACAGGCAGTCCATCCATATCCGTACGCCAACCAATACATTTCGTTGGATTTGTCCCTTGAATAAATACGACAACCCCTGTTTTCCATGTTGTTATTTGTAAATGTTGTTGTGGTAGTTGCTTTAAAAAAGTTAAAATATAGCGCTGCGTTTTAAATTCTTGAAAGCCGATTTCTGGAATTTGATGTAATGCTCTTCGAATTTGAATAAGCTCATTCATGATGCTCTACACCCTCTTATAAATTTCTTAATGAATCGATAATCTCTGTTTTTGATTTCGTTTTTTCATCAAGCTTTTTAATTTCTCGAGCTGGGACACCTGCTACAACGGTATAGGGCTCTACATCTTTGATCACGATAGCACCCGCTGCAACCACAGCACCTTGCCCAATACGAACGCCTTCTAATACCACGGCATTCGCACCAATTACGACATCATCTTCTACAACAACTGGCAACGCACTTGGTGGTTCAACAACACCTGCTAACACCGTTCCCGCACCAATATGGCAGTTTTCGCCAACTGTTGCACGTCCCCCAAGCACACAGCCCATATCAATCATCGTTTTCGCGCCAATTTCAGCACCAATATTAATAATGGCACCCATCATAATGACCGCATTATCCCCTATAGTTACTTGGTCACGGATAATTGCACCTGGCTCGATACGTGCGTTCACATATTTCGTATCTAATAATGGTACACCTGAGTTACGGCGATCGCTCTCTACAACATAGTCTTCAATTTTTTCAGCATGCTCCTTTAAAGCAACTTCCACTTGCGCCCATTCTCCAAATACAACGGCACTGCTTCCTTCACCGAATACTTTTGAATCTGTACCATATGATAAATCCGCAACACCTGATCCTTTAACATAAACTTTTACAGGTGTTACTTTTTTAGATTGTGAAATAAAATCAATAATTTGTTGTGCATTTAACTTTTCCATTTAGACACCTCTTCGCATGTAAGTTTTCTTAACACGAACAATTGTACTAAATTTTCAGATAAATTTACACCATTATTTAAAAATATTGTTATTATTGACCTTTCGTATAATCATATAGGCAGCGTGCATGGTCTTGTACGACATTAACGAAAGCTTCTACTTGGCGTAGCTCGAATGCTGAATCATAACCAATTAACCACGTATCGCGTGTTAATCCATGATCACTTTCGGTGTTTGTTAATGGAATTTTATGGACATTTTCTTCCCCATTTAATGTGATGGAAGGTAAAATCGCATAACCAATTCCGTTAACAGCCATTTGTTTACACGTTTCAATTTGATCAACAAGAATTTGGTGCTTTGGATTGCAGTTGAAATGACGTTGCCACCATTGTTGAATTTCTTGATAATAATTGGAATCACTTTTAAATTGAATAAATGGGCGATCAGATGTCAATATATCTTCCATATCTTGAATTTCTTTGTCGACTAAATACATCATGTCACGGAATAAATGTATTTTTTTGCCCTTCCAATCTGCTTGACCACGCACAATCCCAATATGTGCCTCTCCCTCATAAAGTGCTTTGACAATTTCTGAACTCCAACCCGTCATTAATGAAATCTTCGTATCAGGATATTTTGTGACGTAATCTTTCAATACTTTCGGTAACCAATTCTGTCCGACAATCGATGCACAAGCAATTTTTAGTGTGCCATGTACTTTTGAATTTAATGCTTGAATCGTTTCAAATATTTCCTCACGTTTCATAATCATTTCATTGGAGTACTGAATGACTAATTCTCCCGCAGGTGTTGCGGTTAACCCTTTTTGTGAACGTATAAAAATCTGTGCGCCCCATTCCTTCTCGATTGATTGCAGACGCTGAGATAAGGCTGGCTGCGTTAAAAATAAACGTTCCGCTGCTTTACGCATATTTTTTTCTTCTGCTAAAATTTTTATGATTTCGGCTTCCGATGCTGTCATTGTATAGCCTCCTCTTGCTAAGTGTGAGATAAAAAATCGACAAAATCCTAATTGGACTTTGCCGATTCTTTTTAGTTACGCATTATGTTGATAAATATATTTCTTTAATTGTTTTAAAATAATTCTCCGCGTCATAATTCCCACGAATGTACCTTCTTCGTCCACTACACATAAAAAAGCATGATTAATGACCAAATCCAGTGCTCGTTGGAAGGTGTCGGTAATTTTTAAATACGCCACTTCAGGACTCATTACCTCATCCACTTTAATGGTTGATAGTTTATCATATTCAATTCTTTCTAAACCTAAAATGGATTCTGTGATCATTTTTGTACTTAATAAGCCTTGTAATCGGTACTTCATATCCAATACTGGAATCGATGAGTAACCTGTTTTGGTTAAGACAAGCAATGCATGTTCTGCACTATTTCCAGTTTGTACATGGGCTACCTTTTCAGATGAAACAATAAAATCTTCAATGGGCATGTCTAGTAACGCTCTGTTGTTAGTTGAAATCATGACATTCTACTCCTTTTATCCCGCTTTTTGCAGGCAGTACAACATGATGAAGACGATTGCAAATAGGAATATTGCAAAGCCTTCTTAAAAAGCGCTAGCAATCCCTTACAATTCATGCAGCGCGATTCACTTACCACTATCATACCATAACAACCAATTTCATGACATGAAAGCCGCCCATTCTAAAAACAAAAAAAGTGTAACAAAACGAATTAATCATCGCCTTGTTACACTATTAATATCCCTTAGCCCAATAATAAAAAATGATGGTTCCGGTAAAGATAAAGAAAATGGCGTAAACAAGTAAAATCGGATTCAACATAAACGGGTGATTTTCTATTTCTTCTGGAACGGATGGATCTCGCTCCGAGCCACTATCTTCAATTTGATGTCCAACACGGACAGTAAGCCAGTAACCGACTAAACAAATAACGACGCATACGATGATTGTTGGATAAAGCCACATACTATTGTCAACGCCCCCTTTTTGCATTAACAATAGTATGTGAAATTTATTTTATTTTATTCGAAATTAAAACGGGAATTGGTTTAACCATGCACCACCATCTAATGTAATGCATTCCCCATTCATATAAGCAGCTTTATCTGAAAGCATAAATGTCGCTAAATCAGCAATTTCTTCTGGTGTTCCTAAGCGACGTAGTGGTACAGAATTAATTGTACGCTTTGCTTGTTCCTCGGACTCCCATAACTTATCCGCACCACCTGTGCGTTCAATCGGACCAGGTGCAATTGCATTTACGCGAATTCCGTACTGTGCGCCCCACTCTACAGCTAATGTGCGAGTAAGTGAAAGGACGCCTGCTTTTGCTGCTGCCGAATGCACAACACCTGCACCTGCTCCCCAAGCATATGTTGCCACCATGTTGACCATTGAGCCTTTAATGCCTTTTTCAATCCAATAACGTCCAACTGCAGATGAACAATAAAATGTTCCGTTTAGTACGATATCAATGACTGCTTTCCAGCCATTTGGTGATAATTTCTCCGCATGTACTAAAAAGTTACCTGCCGCATTATTCACTAAGCTATCTACTTGTCCAAACTTTCCTACCGCAAACTCGACCATTGCTTGTGCATGATCTGGCTCACGTACGTCCATTTGGAACATTTCAATAGTAGAACCGAATGCTAAGATTTCTTGTTTTGCATTTGCTAAACGTTCTTCATCACGGCCGGTAATAACAACATTCGCACCTTCTTTTACAAATTGCTTGGCCATCCCAAGTCCCATCCCACTTGAGCCACCTGTAATAATAATTGTTTTATTTTGTAACATCTTTCAAACTCCCCCTTTGAAATAAAATGAATATTCATTCATATTTGAATTTTACTATAAATTAGGAGAAATAAACATATTTTTCTACTTTGTTCATGGATATCATTTTAATAAGTGAGCGGTATTGAAGCGAGTCCTTTGAATTTAGTAGAGCAAGGGGATTGTCAGAGCTTAATCATTTTCTAATAGAGATGTTATTAAAGTGTATCGTTTTTTGGCAGGCTGGGCGCCCAGAGTCGCAAAGATATGTTGCACATATCTGTACGACGCTTCTTTGCGCCTTGGGCTAGGCCTGCCAAATCAAAGTGTAATACATTCTACTTTTGCTTGAATTCGGGGGCGGCGCTGTTGACGAGCAAAGGCGCCGATTTTCTTTAAAGTGAGTCCGTTGAATTTGGTAGATCAAAAGGGATTGTCAAAGCTAGTTATTTTCTAATGAAGATGTTATGAAAGTGTATCGTATTTTGGCAGGCTGGGCGCCCAGAGTCGTACAGATATGTTGCACATATCTGTACGACTCTTCTTTGCGCCTTGGGCTAGGCCTGCCAAATCAAAGTGTAATCCATTCTACTTTTGCTTGAATTCGGGGGGCGGCGCTGTTGACGAGCAAAGGCGCCGTTTTTCTCTGAAGTGAATCCGTTAAACTTTGTGGGTTGAAGGGATTGTCAGAGCTAGTCATTTTCTAATAGAGATGTAATCAAAGTGTATTGAGTTTTGGCAGGCTGGGCGCCCAGAGTCGCAAAGATATGTTGCACATATCTGTACGACTCTTCTTTGCGCCTTGGGCTAGGCCAGCCAAATCAAAGTGTAATCCATTATGCCTTTGCATGTATTCGGGTGCGGCGCTGTTGGCGAGCAAAGGCGCCGTTTTTCTATAAAGCGAGTCCGTTGAATTTGGTGGGTTGAAGGTATTGTCAGAGCTAGTCATCTTCTAATAGAGATGTTATGAAAGTGTATTGAGTTTTGGCAGGCTGGGCGCCCAGAGTCGCAAAGATATGTTGCACATATCTGTACGACTCTTCTTTGCGCCTTGGGCTAGGCCTGCCAAATCAAAGGCTAGTCCATTCTACTTTTGCATGTATTCAGGGGCGGCGCTGTTGGCGAGCAAAGGCGCCGTTTACTTTTAAAGCGAGTCCGTTGAATTTATTGGGTTGAAGGGATTGTCAGAGCTAGTCATCTTCTAATAGAGATGTTATGAAAGTGTATCGTGTTTTGGCAGGCTGGGCGCCCAGAGTCGCAAAGATATGTTGCACATATCTGTACGACTCTTCTTTGCGCCTTGGGCTAGGCCTGCCAAATCAAAGGCTAGTCCATTCTACTTTTGCATGTATTCAGGGGCGGCGCTGTTGACGAGCAAAGGCGCCGTTTTTCTATAAAGCGAGTCCGTTGAATTTGGTGGGTTGAAGGTATTGTCAGAGCTAGTCATCTTCTAATAGAGATGTAATGAAAGTGTATCGTGTATTGGCAGGCTGGGCGCCCAGAGTCGCAAAGATATGTTGCACATATCTGTACGACTCTTCTTTGCGCCTTAGGCTAGGCCTGCCAAATCAAAGGCTAGTCCATTCTACTTTTGCATGTATTCACGGGCGGCGCTGTTGGCGAGCAAAGGCGCCGTTTACTTTTAAAGTGAGTCCGTTGAATTTTGTGGGTTGAAGGGATTGTTATAGCTAGTCATCTTCTAATAGAGATGTTATGAAAATGTATTGGGTTTTGGCAGGCGACCGCATATCAGCAGCAGGGTCACGTGGTACGTGTCCCTACTACTGATACTGTTGCGGTATGCTAGGCCTGCCAAATCAAAGGATAGTCCATTCTACTTTTACATGTATTCAGGGGCGGCGCTGTTGACGAGCAAAGGCGCCGTTTACTTTTAAAGCGAGTCCGTTGAATTTGGTGGGTTGAAGGGATTGTCAGAGCTAGTCAAATTCTAATAAATATTCTATTAAGGTGTTTCATATTTTGGCAGGCGACCGCATATCAGCAGCAGGGTCACGTGGTACGTGTCCCTACTACTGATACTGTTGCGGTATGCTAGGCCTGCCAAATCAAATGATAATCCATTCTACTTTTGCATGTATTCAGGGGCGGCGCTGTTGGCGAGCAAAGGCGCCGTTTACTTTTAAAGCGAGTCCGTTGAATTAAGTGTGAAAGGGACTGAAACAGATTCTCTTTTTATAAAGGGATGAATATACGGATAGGGTTCAATAGTTGTCAATGCCTTCATTTTCTATAATGGCAGGATTGCCTTTTCTACTAAAACTCTAGATAAATGAGTTCACAGTATTTAGATGTTAAATAAATACATTGTGATTTCACCTACTTTATAAAAAGATTCGCCTAATAAAAAGACTGGCGCCTACCACTGTAAGCGCCAGTACGTGAATACGAGTAAAGGGAAAATAGATACACCTTGAATGGGCGGGCCTTACACACAGCACAAAGAACATTCGCGAAAGACTCTTGCAAAGAGGCTTTGTTAATGTGTGCTGCGCCCGCCCAAACTAAACACCCGAATCACCACTTTAAAAAAGGCAGATCCACTTGAACTGTATCTTTCTCAACTTTATAAGGAAGATTCGATAAATTTAGAAGACTGGCGCCTACCACTGTAAGCGCCAGCACGTGAATACAAGTAAAGGGGAAATGGATACACTAAATATTGGCGGGTCTTTCACGAAGCACAAAGACGAGTCGTACAGACATGTGCAACATGGCTGTGCGGCTTGCGTGCGAAGAACCCGCCAAGTGATTATGCCCGAGTAACCACTTTAATAAAAGGCAGATTCACTTGAACTGTATCCTTCGCTACTTTAGAAGGAAGATTCGATAAATTTAGAAGACTGGCGCCTACCACTGTAAGCGCCAGCACGTGAATACAAGTAAAGGGAAAATGGATACACTAAATATTGGCAGGTCTTTCACGAAGCACAAAGGCGAGTCGTACAGACATGTGCAACATGGCTGTGCGGCTTGCGTGCGAAGAACCTGCCAAATGACTATGCTTGAATAACCACTTTAATAAAGGATGAATTCACTGTGATTTCCCTGATTTTATAAAAAGATTCGCCTAATAAACCGACTGGCGCCTACCACTGTAAGCGCCAGAACGTGAATATAAGTAAAAGGAAAATGGATACACCTTATATTGGCAGGTCTTTCACGAAGCACAAAGGCGAGTCGTACAGACATGTGCAACATGACTGTGCGGCTTGCGTGCGAAGAACCTGCCAAATGACTATGCCTGAATAACCTTTTCATTAGAAGACCGAAAGAGGCTTTGTGAATGTGTGCTGCACCCGTCCAAACGAAACACCCGAATCACCCCTATAACAAAGGATGAATTCACTATGATAAACCCTACTGTATAAAAAGATTCGCCTAATAAAAAGACTGGCGCCTACCACTGTAAGCGCCAGCACGTGAATACAAGCAAAAGGAAAATGGATACACCAAGTATTGGCAGGTCTTTCACGAAGCACAAAGGCGAGTCGTACAGACATGTGCAACATGGCTGTGCGGCTTGCGTGCGAAGAACCTGCCAAAAAGCTACACCTGAATAACCTCTATATTAGAAAACCGACTCCTATCGGACAGCTCCCCTATTATTCTTCTACAATTGTTCCCAATGATTCGTTTAAGAACATTTCTTGACTGTTAATGCGCACATCACTATTATGATCCTCTTTGTAATGGTACTTACCATTCGAATCTTGAACACGTGCTTTTTGATTGTCTTCAAGCTGCGTTTCCATAATACGTTGAATCCGCTTTTTAATTTCTGTTGAGTAAATCGGGAATAAAATTTCAACACGCTTAATCATATTTCGCGTCATCATATCGGCAGAGGATAAGTATAAATTATTTTCACCGTTGTGGTAGAACCAGAAAATACGCGAATGCTCTAAGAAGCGTCCGACAATACTTGTTACCGTAATGTTTTCACTGATACCCGGAATTCCTGGGCGAATACAGCAAATCCCACGAATAATAAGTTCAATTTTCACACCTGCAATCGAGGCTTCATATAATTTCATCATTAAATCTTTATCCGTTAACGAATTCATTTTCGCACGAATGAAGCCATTTCCATATTCTTTATGCAACTCAATTTCACGGTTGATAAGACGAATAAATTCATCGCGAATATCAAATGGAGCCACAACAAGATGATGGAATTTCGGCTTTTCTGTATAACCGCTTAAATAGTTGAAAAAGTTGGTCGCATCAATTCCGAATTCTTTATTCGACGTAATAATCCCCATATCAGTATAAAACTTCGCTGTCGCATCGTTATAATTTCCTGTGCCGAGATGCACGAAACGTTCAATTTTCCCTTGGCGACGACGTATAACAAGTGTAATTTTCGAATGCGTTTTTAGATTATTCATACCGTAGATGACAAGGCAACCCGCTTGCTCTAATTGTTTTGCCCAGTGGACATTGTTTTCTTCATCAAAACGCGCTTTTAATTCTACTAACACTGTTACTTGCTTACCGTTTTCAGCCGCTTGCTTCAGCGCTTGAATAATGGGTGAATTTCCGCTTACACGGTATAACGTCTGTTTAATTGCTAGTACACTTGGATCTTTGGCTGCCTCCGCTATAAAATCAACAATGGGCACAAAGGATTCGAATGGATGGTGGAATAGTAAATCCTGTAGTAACGCTTTTTCAAAAATATTTTCGTCTGATTGTAAATCTTGGGGTGGCTGTGGAATAAAGCTTTCATATTCTAAATGCTCACGACCTGTTGAAATCGCTTTAACAAAGGCAAACATTGTCGTCAAATCTAATGGTCCATCGATTTTGAATACATCGGATTCCTCAATTTCAAATTCATCCAATAAATATTCTAAAACGTCATCATTCATCTCCCCGTCGCGAACTTCTAAGCGAGAACCAACGCCCCATTTACGTTTTTTTAATTCCTTTTCAATTTCTACAAGTAAATCTTGGGCACCTTCTTCATGGATCGTTAAATCGGCATTACGCGTTAAACGGAACGCTTGTGTTGATTTCACTTTGTAGCCAAGGAATAATCGGTCAATACGACTAGAAATGACATCTTCTAACAATACAAATACTGCCTCATCGCTTTTTGACGGCACTTTAATAAAGCGCTCTAATACAGAAGGTACTTGCACGATTGCCACTTTGTCCATGTTTTCATTATCTGATCCACTATTTTCAAGCATAACAAGTAAATTTAATGTACGACCTAATAATGTCGGGAAAGGACGGTATGCATCAACTGCTACTGGCGTTAATACTGGGAAAATTGTTTCTTCAAATAGCTCATTTATATAGTTTTTTTGCTCGGGTGTTAGCATTTTTAAATCGCGCATATAAACATGTTCTTTCGGCAATAAATCATGCACCAAATGACGATACACTTCTGTTTGACGGCGTACTAATGCCTGTGTACGCTCCGCAATTTTCGATAATTGCTCTTTCGGTGTAAAACCAGATTTATTTTCTGGTTTATGGAAACCCGCGCGAATTTGATCTTGTAACCCCGCGACACGAACCATGAAAAACTCATCTAAGTTAGAGCTAAATATTGCTAAAAACTTTAATCGCTCCAATAGTGGGTTATCGATATCTTCGGCCTCTTCTAATACGCGCTCATTGAACGCTAACCAGCTTAATTCACGGTTATTGTAATATTGTGGTTTTGCAATTTCTTCTAACAATTGTGCCTGTGATTTAGAAATTTGATTTTTGTTATCAACGTCCGGTTCAAACACAGCATCTACTTCAAAATTAGTTGTCATATTATTTCCACCCTTCTTCAATAAAAATCAATTCAACATTCTTTTTAAAGACACGTTCAATATGCTTTTTCTGTTTTTCAGCTTGTGCCATTTCTGCCATTGCTCGCTTTGAAGTCACAATTTCTATTAGTATGCCGTCCCCACTTTTTTCAACAACAATTTTTTTCACGACATTGCGCTTCGTCATATTTAGTGCATAGACGAATTTCAAAATCGCCCCAAAATCGCGTAATTTTTTTAATTCTTCTTTTGAAATCCACGTTTCATAAGGTTGAGCAAAACGTTGAAAATAATCGCGATTTTTATAGGAAGCTAATAAAGCAACCTTGACGCGATCCATATGCGACAGACCCTCAATTGATTGATTCGCAATTAAATAAAATGTGTGCTGACTTGATGAATCAAGCTCGATATACTCACCGATTGAATATACGTTTGCTGCTTTTTTTAATAGCTCTAAATCTTGCTTACTATAGTCAAAAAACTGTAAATGGCAACATTCCATATAGAGCTGTTCAGATAATTGGACGAGTGTCTCAACTTCCTCTTCTGTACGTCCGTATGCTTTCGTTAATCTACGTGCACTTTCATCAAAAACATTGTATTTATCATATGCTTTTGCATTTCCGCGCATAACACGACTAATAATTAACCCTTCGCGCAAACCCTTTTTGCTAATTTGAAAAGATTGTGAATCGACAACAGTCATAAGTGAGATAAATACTTCAAGTGCTGGCACGATAGTATCCGCACGATCTGAAGACAGGCCGTCTAATTGCTTTAGTTGATCGAATGTAAATTCTGTTAAATGATCGCATAAATCAACCAAATCGCTACGCTTCATTTCATATTGATGTATCCCGGACAATGGATAGTCCTGCTTTTGCTGATGAATTTGTGCAATATTACGCGCACTCCCTCCGATTGCAATGATCGGCAAGCCCAAGTTTAAGATCCAAGCTAATGAAGAAAATTGTTCTGTAACAAATGCTCGTAATTTTTCACGTTCGGTATCATTAATAATGGAATTACGTACAAATTTTTGTTTTAACGACACCGTACCAAAAGGGAAACTAAACGTTTTTTGTAATTTTTTATTTATAAATAGCGTAATTTCAGTCGAACCACCACCGATATCAATCGTAACTGCAGATGGTGTGTCCATCGAATGAGCGACCGCAATAAACCCATAATAGGCCTCTTCTTCTTCTGAAAGAATGTCGATTTTAATACCCGTTTCTTGTACCATACGAGTGATTATTGCTTCATTATTAACCGCTTGTCGCACAGCAGCAGTTGCAGCTGCCTTGATATCTGTTACTTGATAATCTGCTAAAATTTCTCGAAATGAATTTAATGTATCTGCTAATAATTGAATACCTTCTTCAGACATTTCACCATTCGGCAAAAGATACGTCCGTAAACGAGCTACTGTTTTAATATTCCCAAATTCATGGAGCCCATCATTTTCATTATAGGCATAGAGCACAAGTCGAATTGTATTGGAACCGATGTCAATAATCGCTGTCTTCCAGTTTTTCATAAGCATTTGTCACTTCTTTCTTTTCACTCGATTATCGCCGCATTTAAAGATAGTTTGTAAAAAAAGCCGGAATTACTTTTTCAAGTACCCGGCTTTCCATTTTTTATTTAATTTAATTGTAAGTTCAATTTCTGTAATTGATTCTTTATAAAATTAATTTATCAATACGTAAAATTAATTCTGCAATTTCTGGTTTTGAAATTTGATCTTCAGCACCAACTTGATCGCCTTTATGACGTAAGTCGTCCGTAATTAAGCTTGAGAAAATAATTACAGGGAGCTTCTGAAGTTCAGGATGTGTTTTAATTTTCTTCGTTAGATGGTGACCGTCCATCTGTGGCATTTCAATATCAGTAATCACAATTTGAACATGCTTTTCAATGTCTTTATCTGCCTTCGCTAATGCTTCTAAATATTCATATGCATCACGACCGTTTTCAAAGAACTCCGTATTGACATAGCCAGCTTCATTCATTGTGTCGAATAACAATTTACGTAATAATGGTGAATCTTCTGCGATAACAACGCGTTTCTCTGAACGATCACGTTTACCAAGCTTTTTCACAGATTCTACGCTAATACTAGATTCTGGGTTAATATCAACCATAATTTTTTCGAAATCTAATAATAAAATCATCTCTTCGTTACGCTTAATGACACCGATTACCTGAGAAGTTCCACCTTGATACATATCAGAAGGTTTTTCTATTTGATCCCATGAGATACGGTGTATTTGTGTTACATTATCTACGTGGAATACAACACGCTGTTTGTTAAACTCTGCGACGATATACTTTTGCTGTGGATTGCGATTTTCTGTTGAAATACCTAAAACTTTTAGCATATCAACCACTGGCAATACCTCTCCACGTAATTGAATAATACCTTCAACATGAGGATGAACATGTGGAATAAATGTTACTGGAATCGGTTGAATGATTTCTTTCACCTTAATTACATTAATACCAAATTTATTGTTTGCAACTTCAAATTCAACGATTTCAAGTTCGTTTGTACCACTTTCTAGTAAAATCCCTTTTTGATTTTCCAAAGTGTACCTCTCCTTCCAAATTCCCAAGTTTTCTATACATATATTGTATCATAGGGTGTTCAATTCTCCTATAAACGATTGTGAAAACTAAATGTGGAATACTACTTTTGATAGAATTTAATGAGTGCTTGCGTCCCATTATCCCCATAACCTTCTTCTTGCAACTTATCATACATTGATTTTGCTAAGCTTAAGCCTGGTAATTGTAAATTCATACGGTCCGCCTCATCAAGCGCAATTTTCATGTCTTTAATGATGTGCTTAATGTAAAAGCCTGGGTCTAAATCGTCTTTAAGCATACGTGGCGCTAAGTTTGACAATGACCAAGAACCCGCAGCACCTGCCGTAATCGATTTTAAAACGTCCTCTAAATTTAAGCCCGCATTTAAACCGTATGCAATCGATTCACAAACGCCAATCATTCCTGATGCAATGGCAATTTGATTACACATTTTTGTATGTTGCCCAGAGCCAGCAACGCCCTGATATACAATATTTTGACCGAATACTTCAAAAATCAGTTTCATTTCTTCAAACACATCTTTATCGCCGCCGACCATTAATGATAATGTGCCATTTTGCGCACCAATGTCGCCACCTGAAACGGGTGCATCTAAACTATGTATATTCTTCTCTTTTGCCTGTTCATATAATTTTTTAGCAAGTGTCGGTTCGGATGTTGTCATATCAACAATAATTGTTCCTGGATTAGCTGCTGAGAAAATCCCCTGAGCACCGTTATATACTTCCTCAACATCTTTTGGGTAGCCGACCATTGTAAAAATAATTTGTTGGTCTACACTCGCTTCAGCTGGTGAATTTGCCCATTTTGCTCCTAACGTAATAAGTGCATCTGCTTTACTCTTTGTGCGTGTGTATACTGTTACTTTATGTCCTGCATTTAGTAAGTGTTTTACAATGCTAGCTCCCATAACACCTGTTCCAATGAAGCCAATTTTTTTCGATACCATTAACAAGTCCCCTTTTTCTATTTTATTTCATTTTATCAAATTATTTTTAAACTACAATGCGATGAAAGGTTTACTATAAAATTTTACTTACTGTGATGAACGTGAGAAGAGAAAGTTAAATTTGGTCAAAAAAAGAGAGCAGTAGCATTACGCTTCTACTCTTAAAGGGGGAAATGAGAATGTTGCTGTGTTCAAAAATAATATTCCCCAATTTCTAAATAATAAACATGTTTAGTAAAAACAGTTTAAAATTTTATTTAATCTTCTCCATATAATGTTACTGAATCATAATAATGTCTTTCTTCAAAAGCATTCATTAAACGATCTACTTGTTCACTTAGTTGAAGCGTTTCGTGACTTTGCAATCCATTTTCAATTCCAGATTTAATCATCAACTGGCGCTTTAATTCAAGTTCGTTTAATAGTACGTTATCCAAAATTTTTCCTCCTCAACCGTAAACATTTACCATTATTATACTCAATTAACAGGATACGTCCAAAGAAATCCTATTGCATATTTCGACAAAAATTACGATCTTGGAACATCTAAAAACGTGTAAACAACGTCCCCGCCTTGCTTTGCTTCGCCACGAAAATTTTTAAACTGTTCGTCCTTTAATAAATGTTCACGAAATTGTAAGAATTCCTCCTTCTTAATAAAAATTGATTCTATTTCTTTATTTCTTAATTGGTCTAATAACGCTTTATAATCTGCCATTGTAAAATCCCCTCTCCACAAAACCATTTATTATCGTTCAATATACCAAAATCGTCTACGAAATGAAATGATTCACAAAATGAAGGAATATAATATAAATATTCAAAATAAACTTTATTTATAGTATAATCTCAAGAAACTGTTAAAAATTAGTCGATGAAGGGACGGACTGCGTATGAAAATTGCTGAAGTTGGAAATATTATCGAATTTAAAGAGGGACTTAAAGGTGTCGTTGAAAAAGTAAATGAAAATTCGGTAATTGTAGATATTACAATTATGGATAACTTTCAAGACCTTGAAATGGAAGAGCGAACAGTTGTTAATCATAAACGCTACAAAATTCTAACTAATCATGAGTAAGATTAATGCAAATTACCCTTTTTAGCATCCGCAAGATGATAAAAAGGTTTTTTTTTGATACGATACGATACAGGAGGTAAAACAAATGATGAAAAAACATAAGCAAACAATTATTCTCCTTCTGGCATTGGTTTTTATCTTTAGTATGATGTTTTATACATTTCATGAAAAAACGATTTTCTGGTATTTATACGCATTTACTTTACTAGTTGGAATCGCTGTTTCTTTGGTCGCTGCGAAGTTTGAGGATCGTATTCCTACGTGGCAATATTTATTGTATGGTATTGGCTATGGAACAGTAACATATGGCATTGTGAAATTAGGTTATCTATCCATGGGCTCCACATCGACACATGAAATTGCAAAGTTTTTAAAAATTTACGGACCACAAAATATTTTCCACTACCTCCTATTAATATTTATTGTAGCCATTGGTGAGGAAATGTTTTGGCGAGGTTATGTACAGCAACAATTAAAACGCTTTACTTCTCCATTATGGGCCGTATTTATTACAGCACTATTATTTTCACTTTCACTAGCAATTAGTGGGTTTATTCCTGGAGCGATCGCAGCGATTGTCGTTGGACTTATTTGGGGAGCACTTTATGAATGGAAAAAAAGTTTACCTCTTATCATTGTGTCCCATGTCGTGTTCACTTTATTACTATTTTTAGTATTACCACTCGTTTAATCCACTATAAGCAGAAACTTATCGAAAAAAATCGTCGTCTATACTTCTAAAGGGGGAATTCACCATGAAAAAATCTTTAACAATGATTAGCTCACTCCTATTATTATCAGCTATGCTGGCAGCTTGTAATACGGATACAGTGGAACCAGCAAATACTTCAGCAAGCGATACTACTACACAAACTGAAAATGTAGCATCTGAAGACACAACAGAAACTACAGCATCTAGTGAGCAAGAAGAACAAAAGAATCAACCAGCCTCAACAGATACTACTGCAACAGAAGAGGCAACATTAACGTATACTTCAAACGGTAAAGCTTTCACTGAAAAAGTAACTGAATCTACAAGCGAAGAATTAGATTATACTATTTCACATTTCGAAAACTTTACATTAGAAGCGGAAGAACCTGGTGTTGACCACCTTTTCTATAACGATGATGATACATTGTCAATGCAAATTAAAGTAACTAGCACAGGCGAAGCAAGCTTTAATAATTTAAAAGCATCATCTGAAGAATCCATTTCCGCTATTGCATCAGAAGGCAATTATAACGAAGTCGATTTTTCTAAAGTGGTAACAACTCATTCAGATATTCAAAATATTAGTGGTTTTGAAACTGTAATCGATTCAGAAAAAGTAACAATCGTAACATTGGAACAAGGTACAAAACTTGTTACATTAACAATTTACGACACAGCTGAAGCTGATTTAACAGACGCATTTTTACAAATGGGTTTAACAATTCAATAAAGTGAACTTTCAATCAGTGCTGATTTGATGAGCAAGACCCACTACTGTTAATTTCACCAATCCAAATTTTGCGAGAATCATAGAAAAAGCTTATCAGTCCTTATAAGGGCCGATAAGCTTTTTTAATAAGATAAGTCTTTAATGGATAAACCTAGTTTTTTTAATAGTTCGATTGCCGTTTGCTTTTCCTCAACAGAAAGTACATTTAATAGTTCATGTATTTGCTTTTCATGTTCGGGAAATAAGCTACTCATAAATTCAGAACCTGCGTCTGTAATTTCTGCATACGTAACGCGACGATCATTAGGACATGAAATACGCGCTAAAAAACCGCGCTTTTCTAATTTATCGACAACATACGTAATCGAACCACTTGCTAGTAAAATCTTATTTCCAATCTGTTGGAGCGGCTGACGCCCTTTATGATATAAAAGCTCTAACACAGCAAATTCAGTCGGATTGACACCACTTTTTTGAATAAATTGGTTTGTCGCCTCACTAATTGCTTTATGAGCTCTTGATAATACAATAAATAACTTTAACGATTGTTTCACTTCATCCAAAGCCATAACAAGAACCATCCTCTATTTTTGGTAATAGGTTTATTATGCGATGAAAAGAAAGCTTTGTCAAAATCACTACATGAAGTTCACTTTCGTCTGAACACTCGCTAACTTATTAACATTATTTAAACGGTCATAATTAGTATGATTTAATTTAAAGTCAATAATAAATGTTGTACCTTTCCCTACTTCACTTTCAACTTGAATGGTTCCATTATGTTCGTTTGCGATGGCCTGAACGAGTAAAAGGCCTAAGCCTGTCCCTGTTTCTTTTGTTGAATAAAATGGGTCGAATACCTTTTCAACTTGTGTTTGATCGATGCCACGTCCCTGATCTCCTACCGATAACTGTAAACAATCTTTTGATGTATAACGAAGTTGAATACAAATTGACGTATTCATTTCAATCGATTCAATCGCATTTTTCAATAAATTGATTAACAATTGTTTCAATCGTTTTTCATCTCCATATAAAAGATATACTTCATTTTCCTCGTAATTAAATAATATTTTTGCTTGAGATAATTGGATCTTAGGCTGCATAAATTCAATAACTTCCTCAATCAAATGCTGTAAATTCACATAAACCAAACTACTCTTTTTTGGTTTAGAGAAATTCAACATATCTAATAATAAATCATCCATTCGCTTTAATTCCGTTTCGACAATATGAAAATACGGATGTTCTTTTTCTTCACTATTATTTTTTATCATTTGAATAAACCCTTGTATCGATGTCATAGGATTGCGAATTTCATGAGCAATAACCGACACATTTTGCCCCATTAAAGATAATACTTGTTGATGTTCAACTTTTTGTAATAACTCCATTATTTCTGTATGATCCGTAATCGTTGTAATTAAAATACCTAATGTCTCATCAATTTTACTTGAAAAATTTAAGTAGCGTCGATTTCCTATTTTATCTGTTGTTTGCACAACAACACTCGCTAATTCACTTTTAGCGATTTTTTTATAATAATTGACAATGACTGCTGAATCATACGTACATTCTTCAAATAAGCAGTCATAACTTCTCTTTTCAATTTGCCAATAATCACGATTCATTAATTGAAGTGCTTCGGTATTGGCTGTAATAATCTTTCCATTCAAAGCAGTTAATACGACACCATGTGCCATACCATTGATTAATTGTTGAAATGAAATAGACCTATAAGGAATAGTTTTTGTCAAAGACTGCAGTGGGTTTAATTGAAGTCGGCAATATATGAGTTGCTCCCCTCCAATCAAATAACCGCTAATTTTTAGCGACAGTTCTTGATTTGCATCATTGATTACCGTAACAATACAGCTCGCTGTCATATTTTGATCAATTGTTCGAATAAATTCTTCCCATTCTTTTTCAGAATGTGCTGTTAAGTTTAAATAATTTGATTCAGATTTTGACAGTTGAAGTTCACTTGTGGCTTTTAAATTTATAAACACGATATTTCTTGAACGATTTAAAACAACAATATTTTCATGTGCTTGCTGAAATAATTCTTCTAACATGTTTCCAAAATGGATTTCCACTGCTTCAATTCCCTCCACCGTCTATCATATTATCGAATATTCTGAATCTTCATTCACAAGTAATATTATTCCATATTTTGAATTGTAATAAAATGGGCAATTCCTACCAATTGTGTGCTTCTTCGCACACTGGTACAATAGTATATATGAAGAGGAGAAATAAAATATGAAAATAGTTTTAAGTACATTAAACGCGAAATATATCCATACTAATTTAGCCATTCGCTATTTAAAAGCTGCTGCATTGCCAGAATTCGATTGTGAATTAGCTGAATATACCATTAAAGATCCTGCATTCAATATTGTGTCGGATTTATTCCAAAAGAAACCTGACGTTATTGGTTTCAGTTGCTATATTTGGAATATTAACGAAACCATTGCCGTTATCCGCATGTTAAAAACGGTTTTACCAAACGTTAAAATCGTCCTTGGTGGTCCAGAAGTTTCTTATGATGTGCACGATTGGATTCGTAAGCATGAGGAAATTGATTTCATCATTATGGGAGAGGGCGAAGTATCTTTCAAAGAAATGATGCGCTACTTTAATGGGGAAATTGCTTTAGAAAAAGTACCAGGTATTTGTTACCTAGAAGATGGAAAATTAAAAATTCATGCCCAGCCACCAAAAGTGGACTTGCGTGAAATTGCCACTCCGTTCCGCTTTGAAGAGGATTTACCACATATCGGGAAACGTATTCAATATATTGAAACAAGCCGCGGCTGTCCGTTTAGCTGTCAGTTTTGCTTGTCTAGTATCGAAGTTGGTGTACGTTACTTCAACCGCGAAAAAATAAAAGAAGATATTCGCTACCTTATGGACAATGGTGCACGTACAATTAAGTTCGTTGACCGTACCTTTAATATTAGCCGTAGTTATGCGATGGAAATGTTCCAATTTTTAATTGACGAGCATAAGCCAGGTGTTGTGTTCCAATTCGAAATTACAGCGGACATTATGCGTCCTGAAGTCATTCAATTTTTAAATGACAACGCACCAAAGGGATTATTCCGCTTTGAAATTGGCGTTCAATCTACTAATGATTTAACGAATGATTTAGTCAAACGCCGCCAAAACTTCGAAAAACTTACACGTACTGTAATGATGGTAAAAGAAGGCGGTAAAATCGATCAGCATTTAGATTTAATTGCTGGTTTACCAGAAGAAGATTACGCTTCATTCCGTAGAACGTTTAACGATGTATTCGCGATGCGTCCTGAGGAATTACAGCTTGGCTTCTTAAAGTTATTACGCGGGACAGGCTTACGACTTGAAGCTGAAAAATATGGATACACCTATGTCGATATTTCGCCATATGAAATTTTCTCAAATAACGTTTTAACATTTGATGACATCGTTCGCATTAAACATGCAGAAGACGTGTTAGAAAAGTATTGGAACGGACATCGTATGGATAACACGATTGAATATTTAGTAACAAAAGTATTCGACACACCATTTGATTTCTTCCAAAACTTTGGTACGTATTGGGAAACAAAAGGCTGGTCACGTATAGGTCATCAGCTTGAAGATTTATTCCGTCGTTTAATTGAGTTTTTAGAAACGGTTGAAAATGCTGATTTAGACGTCATCATTAGCTTGATGAAATACGATTATTTAAAAGGTCAACAATTCCAACCACGTAAATTATGGTGGGATGATCGTCTTTCTGAAGACCAAATGAAGCAAGTGTATGGACGTATTAAAGAAAATCCAGCTATTGTTGGTGAGGAATTTTCGAATATGAATATTAATGAGCGCGAGCTATTCAAACACTCACTAATCATCCCATTCCATATCGATTTACAAAGCTATGAAGTCGGTGCTCCTCAAAAACAACCAGGTTACTTATTTACGTACTTCCGTAATGGACAAACACCATACTTTTACACATTTAATTAAGAACAAAAGTGCTAAAGCGTCCGTTTAGCCCCGAACAGCTTTGGAGGACCCGACAAGAAAGTAAACGTTCCATCACGCATCAACAGAGGGGCCGAAAAGCTCGAGGGGTTGGCGCTTTAGCCTAGACGTGAGATATGCTTTATTTAAAAGTTATCCACAATACGATGGATTTATAATTTCCTAAAATTAAAAAGCGCTGCACTATCTATTGTTAAGATAGTGCAGCACTTTTTCTTATCCAATAATAACTCGTTCTTTCGGATAATGATATTTTTTCTTGGTCGGTCTACCTGTAATCGAATAAAGGAAGGAAATTAATCCAACTCGTCCAATAAACATCAATCCCATAATAATAAATTTCCCTATCGTCGATAAGTTTTCCGTTATTCCAAGTGACATCCCACACGTTCCGAACGCTGAGGTGATTTCAAAAATAATTTGAATCATCGTTGCGTGCGGCTCTGTAATTAGTAAGGCCATCGTGGCACCGAGTACCATAAATACTGCAAAAATTAGCACGGCAAACGAACGATATACATCAATGACATGAATTTCCCGATTAAAAATTTGAATGTCAGACTGTCCACGTGAAAAGGCGATTAAAAATAGCGTGACAATGGCAAAGGTCGTCGTACGAATTCCCCCACCTACTGAACTTGGAGAAGCTCCGATAAACATAAGTCCACTCATAAATAAGTCTGTAGCTTCACTAAAAGTAGTCACATCATACGTCGTCAATCCTGCAGATCTTGTCGATGCCGAATGAAACATCGCAGAAAAAACCGCTTCATGCCATCGCATTCCTTTAAATGAGTGAAATGATTCCAAAAGTAAAATGATTAACGTTCCGATAGCGAAAAGTCCTGCATACGTAACAGTCGTGATTTTCGTAAACAAACTAAAACGAAATGTAGAATCCTTTTTCATTAAATACGTTTTTACTTCTATGAGCACTGGAAACCCAATTGCCCCTAAAAAAATTAAAATCATGCACACAAACTGCACAAAATAATCATGATGGAATGGCTGTAAACTTAAGCCCGTAATATCAAATCCACCATTCGTTGTAGCGGAAACAGAGGCAAACACACCCTGAATCGCCGACTCTTCCCACGTATCAAAATAGCGTTTAAAATGCACTGTCAAAATAAGTGCACCAATACTTTCTATCAAAATCAATAACCTTGCAATTTGTTTAATTAACATAACAACGCCTGAAAGATTATATTGGTTGTGGTCAATCATGATTAATTGGCGCTCGCGCATCCCAATTTTCTTTCCGAATAACAGCCACAAAAACGTACCAATCGACATAATTCCAATGGCGCCAAATTGTAAAATCAATAAAATCATTGCAAGTCCAAAGCCACTGTATGTTTCTGAAACAATCACAGTCGTTAAACCAGTCACACTTACCGCACTTACTGCCGTAAATAAGCTGTCTAAATGTGATACTTCTACACCTTCAAGGTGGACACCTGGAATGCGAAGTAATAAGTAAGAAATTAAAATCGCAAAAAAATAAAAGGTTAGTAATATTTGGAAAGGCGTAATATTACGAGTCGCTAACTGTTTAAAAGGCATCTCTTCGCCTCCCTAATTCATAACATTTTTTCCTAGTATAATGAATTTTTAACTAAAAGAA
Source organism: Lysinibacillus sp. 2017 (assembly GCF_003073375.1). Classification (NCBI taxonomy): domain Bacteria; kingdom Bacillati; phylum Bacillota; class Bacilli; order Caryophanales; family Bacillaceae; genus Lysinibacillus; species Lysinibacillus sp. 2017. Next base: position 793,046 of record NZ_CP029002.1, on the reverse strand, counting down.
AAGGAACTGCTCAAAGGTTCTCTTTGTAGCAATCCCCAATTTTCACGAATTACGCTTCATTAATTCGCATTTTCTTTTTTCTTTTTAACAACACTTACTACATAACCGCCCACTGCTAAGCCTAGTAAGACAACCCAGAAGATTGCTTTCCACACAGTCGAATGTGGGAAGTGTGGATCAATAATTGCTAAGTTTTCATGACTTAAAGCTAATACAGCTAACTTCACACCAACCCAACCTACGATTAAGAATGCAGCTGTTTCTAATGTTGGGTAATCGTTTAATAATTTTACGAACATTTGTGCAGCAAATCGCATAATGACAAGGCCGATAAATCCACCTAAGAACATAACTGCGAATGGACCTGCATTAATGCCGCCGATATGCATATCACTTAAATGTGGCAATGTCATAGCAATCGCAACTGCTGCAAGCATTGAGTCAATAGCAAATGCGATATCCGCTAACTCAACTTTAAATACCGTCATCCAGAAGCCAGAGCCCTTTTTCACTGTTTCCGCTTCCTCATGTTCATCTTCTTTTTTAAAGTGATTATCATATAAATGTTTTATTGAAATGAATAATAGATAAGCAGCCCCGATAGCTTGAATTTCCCAATATTTCGCTAAATACGTAATTAGGAATAGTGCGATGAAGCGGAATACAAACGCTCCAAATAATCCATAAAACAATGCCTTTTTTTGTAGTTCTTTCGGTAAGTGTTTTACCATTACCGCCATTACGACCGCATTATCTGCAGCTAAAAGTCCTTCAAGGAAAATTAAAACCAGTAAGACCCATGCGTATTCTAATAAAATTGCTTCCATGAAAGTTCTCCTCCTTATGATGTACTATTACCCAAATTTGCGGGTAAATTACCTTATACTTAGTTGAATAAACATCCGAATTTTTCCAAAAAGAAAAGACCTCTGCCTTTTTAAAAGGCAAAGGTCTTGCTAAGCAAATTAATGCTATCACACCCGATGGTTCCTAACCATGTAATGACGAATGTGAAGTAAGTTCATTAGTCTATCGGCAGATGCTTTATTTCGACATTCTACCACTAAATCACCTATAGCTACTCCCCTTTGACAAACTGTCAACGGATATTCATTTCAAATATATTGTTTAGTGTAACGATATTCATTCAAAAAATCAAATATATTTTATAATATTTATTCAATTTACCTATAAAAACTTTGTAAATGCTTATTTTCTTCATAAAAATAGATAATTTCAGGCAATGAATGCATTAAATCTGAAGCTGGTAGTTCAATTGAAGCTAGTAACGCTTCACAATCTTTCGTATCAAACTCAGCGGCATAATCTAAATAATCGATGAATTGTGGAGGTATACGTAATCGTTCATGTACCGTTGGTTGTTCCAACATCGCCTTTGCAATTCCTAACGGCAATCGACCAAATGTGGATTTACCCGTCATCAGTTTGACCATTTCCAAATAAATCGACAAAACATCATATTGCTTCCTATCCATTATATGAACAGTTTCCCCTTCCGCATCAGACAGCTCACTAAGCGCGATGCTCGCCTGCACGACATAATCGATTGACACAACATGAAGCGGCTCCTTACTGCCGATTTTCGGAATCACTCGACGTGAATTGAAAAAGGAAATACCTTTTAACATATAATATATGCCATCGAAGCGTTTTGTGCTTCCTGTAACGGAGTGGCCATAAATCATACTTGGACGAATGATTGTCGTGGGTACATCTAGCTTCAAATCATCTACAAGTAACTCCGATTCAAATTTTGTCTCCTCTAAATAATTATGAAACTCATCTGGTCGAATTAGTTCCATTTCCAAAACTTTCCCAGTTCTCTTACCTGCTATAAACGTAGAACTAAAATACATATAGCGTCTTAAATTAGGTAAATGGCAAACAAAATCGTTCACATTTACTGTCCCGTGAACATTTACTCTCCATGCGTGTTCACGTTTTACCGATAAATCTTGCAATACCGCTAAATGCCAAACAACTTCAACGTTAGATTGAATGATTGCTAACTCTCGATCGGCAATATCTAGATTGGGTAATGTAATATCCCCTTCAAACAACACAATTTGACACCCTTCAAATTGTCGTTCGATCAATTGAACAGCCGCTTTCGCACCAGCTAACTCCTCTAGTAATACGACTGCATAAACTTCTTTTGTTATGCCTTGTTTAAATAATTGTTGAATCATTTCTGTTGCAACAAATCCTGGAAAGCCGGTGAAAAAGTGACTACCCATGATTCCCCCCCTTTTTTTCAAATACTTATTTAAATAAAACGATTTCCCTTACAACTATTCGTGTAGGATTCCCCTTTCCCCTTTCCTAATAAACAAAAAACTATTTTATTATAGGATTGATGGAGATTATGACAAAACAGGTTTACCCGATCCACTCTTATTGGATTTTTATTTTAAAATTAATGAAGGGAAAATCGTAAAGCTCTTCATCAAATAAAAATGTAGCGACTCCAACATCTTCATATAAGAAAAGAATCTCATCAAATTCTTCACGACCAATTCCCGCATTAAAATAAACCTCATATTTTGATCACAATATGAGGTTTACTTGTTTGCATGTTTAATTAGATTAATTACGAGAAGAAATGTGGCTTAGTCAACAATTACGTTTGATTGTTGGATAGGTTCTTTATTGTTGTCTTGTAATTGACTTTGTTGCTTAGCAAAAAAATTTCGTACTGGGATATTTATATAAAAGAACATCCCCATAATTAAGACTGAGAAAATCCAGCCTGCGATTTGCTTATAGATCAACATTCCACCATAACCATCAATTCCATATTTTTTAAGTAGGAATACGGTTAATCCAGCCATAAAAAGACCTCTGATGATAAAAACAACCTGAATCCATTGAAACCATTTAAAAATTCCTTTTTGATAAAATAATGCTCTGCTGTGCTTTCTGTCATGACCTTGTAAATAGGCAAAATCAACAGCAAAATATAAAGAAAAGGGACGCTTAATGATTAGCGTAACAAAATAAAGAAATGTATAAAAAAGACTTAAATACACCCCATTCCAAATCATTTGCTCTGCTGAACCTGATAGCAGATTCACCGTAGTCCCTAGTACTAATGAGCCTAAAATAAATAAGCCTGTTATGTTAAATTGCTTATCCAAAATAAAGCGGTAAATCGTATAAATAAATCCCGGAATGGTTGAAATCAGCATGGCTACATAATCGCCAAAAGGCTCCCTCCCAAATTTCCATATGATATAAGGTAATGCTGCATAAAAAAGTAATTCTAATAAAATAAATTTTTTATTTGAACTCTGTTTTTTTACCATATTTTCCTCCATCTATCCCTATTCAACTTTTATACTTGAAGAAACAACATAATCTCGCCTAATTGTTTGTTATCCTTTTATTGCACTTGTAGATGAGCAAATAATATTTGCCACTTATGTTACTAATGATATTTTCCTATTACCATTCAGATTCCTATTTTCTAACTCTTCTTTTGTGCACAATACCATTTATTAATAATAAAATCATCAATATTATAGACATATTAAATGTCATTTCGGAAAGTTTTGTATTTATTAAAAGGGCTGTAAAGTTATTCAATAAGATAACAGCACATACAATAAATGATAGATTAGCAATAGAATTATTGTTCATGTGTTTAAATGTCCCCCTAATTCTTCCATAAAAATTCCTTTGTGTTTATAAGAATTCAACTCCTGTTTATCTAATAGTATATTTTATTGGTAATATTCTGTAAATATAGTATATAAATTACATTTCATTAGAGTACTTATACAAATCCGAACAATATAGATTTGCCGAAATGACCGGAATTAGTCTGGCTGCAATTTATCGCTATTTAAAACAAGAGCGGTACAACACCTAATCATGTTGCACATGTTCTTGGCAGTTTAGTTGAATAAGAAGATATTAAAAAGGTTTTATAAATGTTAGAATAATCTAAATATATAGAACGATATTTTTAAAATATACGCGGAGGTTACTATGCTAAGTTATAAGAGTTCTACAAGAGAGATTGATGAAAGCGGTACGGAGACAGCAGTATTATCTGTTGGGGCGACGGAACAATTTGGTCCTAACTTACCAATGCATTTAGATACTCTGATAGCAGAAATATATGCAAAATCATTTGGAGAAGCATTAAATGCATACGTATTACAAACTATACCTTTTAACACATCTGAAGAACACGCTAACTGTAAAGGTACTATTACTGTTAGTCCGAATGGATTTAGGGAGTGGATTTATGAGTAAACGAATAAAAGGTTATTTAGAAATACTTATTGTAGCAATTATTATTTTAACAATAATCGTTTATTTCAATTTGCCGAATGAAACTTTAATCATATTCGGAGTAATTGTTATTTTTAATCTCATCGTTTTTGAATTGTCTATTTGGCTGAAATAAAAGATTTACTTTTAAAAACTTTAAAATTTAGTACGGGAAGAATTATAATATTAATTATTAGTAGTGGAGGTATCTATTGAAGAAAACAGTATTATTCTTTTTAATTCTGAGTGTCTTGTTAGTTACATCGGGTTGTTTGGATGAAACGAATGGACAAAAAATAACTGTACAGAAAATAACTGTACAGAAACGAACTAGTGAAGAAAATATTTTTGAAGATTTCAGAGAAGTCACTGAAAACAAACAAGTGGAAAAAGCGATAAATATAATTAAAAACGCTAAATGGGAAAATAAGAAAGTAGAAATGGTACGCTATGCAGACTACCAATTTCAATTTCCATCTAAGAATAGCAACGGTAAAGAAGATAAAATAGCATCTTATTTACTTTGGATTAGCCCTAATGGTCAAAATCTAGAGATAATTACCGAAAGTGATGAATTTGTAAAACTAACAACGCAAGATTCTGCCGAATTATATGGAATATTAACAGGAGAAGAATTAATAAAATAATCTTTTTTTGCAATCCATTATAAAGATACAAAATAACACGCGTGTTGATTAACCAAAATTATACAGTATCTACTTGATTCATCGTTCTGTGAAACTCAAGTATTTCTTTCACGCGAATTCGCCATTCAATTGGCAAGTCATCACAAAGAAACAGGCGCGTAAAACCCGCGAAAGATAAGCGTTTGACGTTAGCTTTCTTCTGTCCTTGTACGTGAAGAAATTTTAATAAAACATAGGCAATTAATGCTGCGAAAAGTTGATTAAATACCGCATTTTTAGTCGTGCCAAATAACACTGGCACATTTAAATTTTGCTTGATCCAGCGGAAAAATGATTCGATGGCCCAACGAGATTTGTACATGCCTGCGATTTCTTCGGCCGTAATGTCCATCAAATTGGTTACGACACGGATTTCTTTTCCTTCGTGGTCGGTAAACTCGACAATACGATGGCGCTTTTCGGTTTGTTTTTGAGGTGTTCCAAGGATACAAGTGAAATCAGCTGTGATATTTGAATCATTGGTACGACGGCCTTTGAGTGATTTTTTTCGATTCAGTTGCACGTTTTCTTTGATACGGAGCACAAAATCTTGGTGCTCTTTTCGGTAACGATCCACTTTATCAATTGAAAAATAAGCACGGTCGCACACGAGAATAAAACGCTTGTCTTCGAGTTGTTCACCAATGGGTCCATCGTGCTTTAAGCCTGTTGTTTCAACGACCTTCAAGGGCATAGCGGTTTCATTTGTGAGGCTTACATGCAGTTTAATCCCTGAGCGTTCACCGTGGTAAAGTGCCCATGGTAAGCGCGATTTTCCTACTGTAATCGTTGTTGAATCAATGGAAAGTAGCTGTTTTTTAGGGAGTTTCATTCTGCGACGTGCAGCACGATTCAACTTGCTCACGATGATTTCAAAAATACGCTTGATAATGCCGTAGTTCAATGTTTTTAAGTGTTTAGAAAGCAAAGAATGATCGACCGAAACAAGTCCATTACTCGAACCAACATCGGCTGCGTGCCGTAAACTTTTCCACTCATTTGTCGCAGCACCAATTAAATACTTGAGGAGTGTGGAAACCGTACATTTACGTGCCGTTTCTACATAATTAAACTCTACTAAAATCGCTTTTAGCTCTGTTTCTGAAAGAAAGTTTTGAATCAGCGTGAAAATCGTGGTATGTTTGTTCAAGAGAGATTCCTCATTTCGTAATTGTTTGTGTCGTAACTAACATTTTACATGAGAATCTCTCTTTTTTATGCAATTTTATTGGAAGAAACTAGATAATCAACAGGCGTGACAAAATAAGTCTAATAAACAAATGCATTACCAACACTTGGCTTTTCTATGGAACATTATCCATGCACGTTATTGAATAAAAATTTTCTTGCCGCAAATCCTCTTTATTTAAACAAACGGCGCCTTTGCTTGCAACAGCGCCTTCCCTCTTTAAATATAATTTAATAGACTATGCCTTATTTGGCGGGCCTTGCATAAAGCGCACAGATGAGTCGTACAGATTTGTGCAACAAAGCTGTGCGATTCATGCGCTTAGCCCGCCAAACCACGTACACATACTTAACTCTATAATTAAAACATGACAGCTATAACAATTCCCTTGTCTACTTATTTAGCAAATCCGCTTTATTTAAAAGAACGGCGCCTTTGCTTGCAACAGCGCCTTACTTCTTTAAATATAATTTAATAGACTACACTTTATTTGGCGGGCTTTGCATAAAGCGCACAGATGAGTCGTACAGATTTGTGCAACAAAGCTGTGCGATTCATGCGCTTAGCCCGCCAAACCCCGTACACTTTCATAACACTTTATTAAAATAAGATTAGCTATGATACTCTCCTTTTCCATTGTATTCAGCAGATAAGCTCTATTCACAAATGGCGCCTTTGCTTGCAACAGCGCCTTACTTCTTTAAATACAATTTAATAGACTACACTTTATTTGGCGGCTTTGCATAAAGCGCACAGATGAGTCGTACAGATTTGTGCAACAAAGCTATGCGATTCATGCGCTTAGCCCGCCAAACCAAATACACTGCCCTAGCTATGACAAACCCCAAAAAACAAAAAAGACCGCTGAGCATTTGCCCAACGGTCGAAGTTTGAAAAATTATAATAAACTATATAATTTAATATGCTCGTTCTTATCAGCGAACCAGCGCATCGCAAATTCATTTTCAAACAAGAATACCTTTTTATCAAAACGGTCTTTTACTAACATCGAACGTTGAGAATGCATTGAATCCTTCACATCTTCTTCATTCTCAACCCAACGAGCTATTTTACTACCAATTGGTTGCATCGTTACTTCAACGTTATATTCGCCGATCATACGGTGTTGGAATACTTCAAACTGTAGTTGACCTACTGCACCAAGAATAATTTCTTCTGTATGCAATGTTTTGAAGTATTGAATTGCACCCTCTTGTACTAATTGCAGTACACCTTTTTGGAATTGTTTCCCTTTCATGACGTTCTTCGCAGATACGCGCATGAAAATTTCTGGTGTGAACTGTGGTAATTTTTCAAAGTTGAAGCCTTTTTTACCGCCAACAACTGTATCACCAATTTGGTACGTACCTGTATCATAAAGACCAATAATATCACCTGCAACGGCTTCATTGACAATTTCACGGTCATCCGCTAAAAATTGTGTTGATTGAGTTACTTTAAATGATTTACCTGTACGTGCTAGTGTCATATTCATACCGCGCTCAAATTTACCTGAAACAATACGAACGAACGCAATACGGTCACGGTGCGCTGGGTTCATATTCGCTTGAATTTTGAATATGAAACCAGAGAACTCATTATACTCTACAGGATCAATGTATTGCTCATCTTCAGTAATACGAGGCTGTGGTGTTGGTGCGAATTTTAAGTACGTATCAAGGAATGTTTGTACCCCGAAGTTTGTTAAAGCAGAACCGAAGAATACGGGTGTTAATTCCCCACGACGGATTTTTTCTTCTGAATACGCATTACCTGCTTCGTTTAATAATTCGATATCATCCATGGCTTGCGTGTAATAAGATGTTACTTTCATCGGATGTTCAACTGCTAAATGGCCTTTTTCATCTACTGGTAAGTAACGCTCATTTTCATCCGTACGGAATTGCTCGATACGATTGTTGTAACGGTCATAAATACCAAGGAACTCTTTCCCCATACCGATTGGCCAGTTCATTGGATAAGCTGAAATGCCAAGTACTTCTTCTAATTCTTCAATTAGCTCAAGCGGCTCTTTCCCTTGACGGTCTAATTTGTTGATGAATGTGAAGATTGGAATACCGCGCATTTTACATACTTTAAATAGCTTTAATGTTTGGGCTTCAATCCCTTTTGCTGCATCGACGATCATGACAGCACTATCTACCGCCATTAATGTACGGTACGTATCTTCGGAGAAATCTTGGTGTCCAGGTGTGTCCAGAATGTTCACACGGCAATCTGAATAATCGAACTGCATAACAGATGAAGTAACTGAGATCCCACGTTGTTTCTCAATTTCCATCCAGTCAGATGTTGCGAATTTCCCTGATTTCTTCCCTTTTACTGTACCTGCGTCACGGATGGCACCACCGAATAATAATAATTTTTCTGTAATCGTCGTTTTACCAGCATCCGGGTGACTGATGATGGCAAAGGTACGACGTGATAATATATCTTGTTCTAAAGTCATTTTAATTTCGTCTCCTTTTCATACTTTCTTATTTTAAAAGACATCGCTACCTTGTTACAACCTTTTTTACTTATCCTTTATCATTTTACGAACACGTTGCAACACTTTGTACAAAACAAAGCCTATTACAATCGCGATGGCATTTAGTAAAACATCATCCACATCAATACTACGCCCGATAAAATATTGCGTACATTCAATAAAGAGTGGAATTAAAAATGCGACAACATGCATGATGACCCATCCTCTAAATTTTGGCCATACTAATGGAATAAAGAAGCCAAATGGAATGAACAGTACAATATTACCAGCTAAATTATAAAAGGCAATATTTGCAAGGGGCCCATTTAATTGATTATAAAAAAGTAAAATCGTATTGAGCGGTGTAAAATTACTACGAGAATAGGCGGTTGAGGTATCCAATACAATTCGCCAATTTATAATAGTAAAGTTTGGAATAATCGTCTGTGAAAAAATGCTAACACAATAGAGGAAAAAAAGTAGCATGACTCCTTCACGAAGCCAATTCTTTTCTTTTTTTCTCATATGTAGAACGCGGAAAAAAATATATATTGGGAGACAGATTATACAATAAATTGCCATACTCCTAAAAAAATAAAGAATCACGTTGTTATATCCACCTCCAATTAGAAAGATACCTGTTGTGCCACATAGCGCAACCTGATGTCCTTAGAAAGTTATACTTTTTTATCGATAAAAAATCCACCGCTCGCGTTTTCACGTCAATACGGTGGACCCAAAATTAATGATTAGATACTATACAAATTTTAATTTCCCTGCTTCGATGGCAATCTTTGCATCACTATGTGGGTATTTTGTATTTTCAATAATTTGATAATCCTCATGACCTTTACCAGCAAAAATAATAATATCTCCTGGTTCTGCCATGCTGACCGCATGTCTCACTGCTTCTGCACGATCTCCGATACATGTATAATTATCATGTAGCATCCCTTTAGCTAAATCACCTGTAATACTATCAAATTCTTCATAGCGTGGATCATCTGTTGTTAAAATAACATAATCCGCTACCGATGCTTTTTCAGCCATTGTTGGACGTTTCGTTTTATCACGATTTCCACCTGTGCCGACTAAGAAAATTAATTTATTTTCAGGTTTTTTATAAGGTAATGCTGCGTTAATTGCTTTTTCAATTGCATCCGGTGTATGTGCATAATCGATAAAGATTTGAATTGGTAAATCGGTCATTACTTTTTCCATACGCCCTTTTACAGGTGAAAGCATTTCAATTTGTTCAATAATGGCCTCAATTGGGAAATTACGTGCATAGAACATGGCTGTTGCAGCAAGGATATTATAAACATTAAATTCCCCTAAAAGATGCATGGCTACTGGGAATGTACCTTCTGGAGTAATCATATCAAAGTAGGTCATACCATCTTCATAACGGCAGTTTTCTGCACGGAATAATGCATCATTTTTTAAACCATATGTCCAAATTGGGAATGGTGTCATCGCTGCATAACGTTCTGACCAAGGATCATCAGCATTTAATACGACATGCTTATTTTTTTCTAAGTCTTGTCCTAATTGAGAGAACAGCAAGCCTTTTGCATTGCCGTAGTTTTCCATCGTACCGTGGAAATCTAAATGGTCATGTGTTAAGTTCGTAAAAATAGCGACGTCATAATCGACACCAGCTAAACGCCCTAATACTAAACCATGGGAAGATACTTCCATCACCATCGCGCGGCAGCCTTCCATTTTTGCACGGAAAATCATTTGCTGTGTGTTTAATGCATCACTTGTCGTATTTGCTGACTCATAAAGTACACCATTTAAATTAAAGCCGATTGTGCCAGATAACGCTGACTTTTCACCAAGACCAATTAAAATGTTATGAATAATGCCTGATACACTTGTTTTACCATTCGTGCCCGTTACACCAATCATTGTCAGGTCTTTTGATGGGTAATCGAAGAATTTTGCGGCTAAAATTCCAAGGGTGCGATTCGTATTGTTAACAATAACTTGTGCAACATCGCCTTCTAGCTCTAATTGACGTTCTGTAACAATTACGGTTGCTCCAGCATCTACCGCTTTTTGTGCATAGTCATGCCCATCAACCGTATAACCTTTTATACAAATAAACAGACTGCTCGGCTGAACACTACGAGAGTCAATTGCAATATCTTTAATTAATTTTGGTAATTGTCCTACGATTTTTTTTTGCATAAGTGTACTAAAAAGTTCTTGTGCATACATAATTTGTTCCCCCAACTGCAATGTACTTGCGAATGCAAATTTTTTCATTTACTACATTACTTCATCTATTACTCTTCATCATACTGCGATGACTTCAAAAATGCCATGTTTTCACGATGACAAATTAAAAAAACGTCGTTTACTCGCAGATAATACTTTTTTCATGTACGAAGAATTCGTGTTAACTCAAAAATTTCATTCATTTATTGTCTGTCTCTATCATATCAAAATTCGTCATATATCGACATTAAGAATTACGGTATGATATAGGTAATATGATGTAATGAGGTGCTCCATGCAATACGAAATTTTACAAAAACGAAATATATTTACTTTAATCACGTATTTATTCTCAAATTTAGTCGTCACTTTAGCGATAATTTCACAGCAGTTTCAAAACAACTATACCTATTTATATTTTTGCGGGATTAGCACGCTCTTACTGCTCGCATTTTATTTTTTTAAAATACCTCCGAAGGCTTTTCAAATTAGTTTAGTTATTAGTTGGCATATTCTTATCTTTCTTTATAATTGCCAAAGTATAAATACGATTACCCTTTACGGTTTTATTTATTTATTTGGTGTTTTAACAATTTACCGTTCGTTACTCTTAAATTTTATTAATATTCTTTTTGTAACCATCGAAATTATCATTTTGGTTAAGTCGTCTATTATGTCACTTACTATTCTGAACACACAAGAAAATCATTTATTCCTAATTTTTTTATTAATCGTATGTATCATTAGTTTAGTTCAAAGTTTATCGATTAAAAGAATCTGGTCAAAGATGGAACAAAAAACGTTGGCTCGTGAATATGATTTGAATTCAAAGCAAGCCTACTTAAACTTATTTTTTGAACATGCTGAAGATGCGATTGCCGTATTTGATATGGAGGATCGTGTGATTGCCGTAAACCCCGCCTTTGAAAAACTATATGGTTGGACAAAAGAAGAAGCAATCGGCAATGCATTACCACTGATTCCTCCAATTCATTTAAAAGGAGCGAAAACTCGTTGTGCTCGCTTACGTGAAGGAAAGAGCTATACTTTTTTTGAAACACAAGATATGCGTAAAGATGGTACAGTTTTCGATGCTCAAATCTCTTTATCACCAATTTTGAATCCACACGGTGAAATTATTGCATCCTCTGTCATTTCACGTGATATATCTTATATAAAAGAAAATGAAAATTTAATCGTTCAATCGGAAAAAATGAAGTTAGTTGGGGAACTTGCCGCGGGAGTTGCACATGAAATTCGCAATCCTATGACTGTAATTTCTGGATTCGTTCAGATGATGAATGAAGATGCCTCTTCTCCTTATTATGAATATACAAAACTGATTCAAACCGAAACGGAACGAATCGATTTAATTTTAGCGGAGTTTTTAGTTTTATCGCGCCCGCAAGTAAAACAATTTACACCGATAAATTTAGCCGAAATATTAGCGGAAGTAACACAGCTATTCCAATTTGAATTCCAGCAAAAATCGATTACGTTAAAAATGATTAATCCATATAAAAACACCATCATTATGGGGAATGAAAATCAAATTAAACAAGTATTTATTAATTTAATTAAGAATGCTATTGAAGCGATTAGTGAAAAAGGAACGATTAAACTAGAAATGTGTAAAAGCAGTGATGAAAAATCGATTTACATTACGATTAAAGATACCGGATGTGGCATTCCACCGCATGTGTTAGAAAGAGTTTTCGAGCCTTTCTACACGACGAAGTCTAAAGGAACTGGGCTGGGTATGATGATTATTAATAAGGTGATTCAAGATCATCAAGGGACAATTAAAATCAAGAGTAAACAAAATATGGGTACCGAAATTTTACTAAGCTTTCCAGTTGAACAACATTAACGAAAAACTCCGTTGCATGAGATTCGCAACGGAGTTTTTTTATTTCATGATTGTACGTACAAGTTTAACTTTCTGTTTATACGGTGGGAACAATAAACCTATTTCTAACTTATTCGAGCGTTGCATAACTGATTTGGCATGCGTGAAGTTTTCAAAGCTTGCCTTTCCGTGATATGCCTTCACCCCTGAAGGTCCAACACCACCAAATGGTAAATATCCATTGGCCACATGAGTAATGACATCATTGATACAGCCTCCGCCAAATGGAAGTTCTTGTAAAAAGTAGTCAATGGCTTTATCATTTTCAGAGAATAAATACGCACTTAACGGCTTAGGTAACTGACGAATTTCATGAATTGCTTGTGGTAATTGTTGATACGTCATCACAGGTAAAATCGGTCCGAAGAGCTCGTCTTCCATTGATGGACTATCCCATGAAACATTTTCTAAGATTGTTGGTTCAATATATAAATCTTCGCGGTCTGTCACACCACCAAATGTTACAGTGGCACGTTCGCGGTCTAAAATACTTTGCAGACGGTCAAATTGGCGTGTATTAATAATACGCCCATAATCTGGACTTGCTTGCGCATCTCCACCGAAAAATTCTCGAAGTGTCTTTTTCATTATTTTATTAAACTTTTTCGCAACCGATTCATGCACGAGCACGTAATCTGGTGCTACACAAGTTTGCCCCGTATTATTAAATTTCCCCCAGGCAATACGCTTTGCCGCGATTTCTAGGTTAGCTGTTTGATCGACGATAACAGGACTTTTCCCTCCCAGTTCAAGCGCTAATGGTGTTAAGCGCTCTGCTGCAGCCTTGGCAACGATTTTTCCGACCGCTACACTACCTGTAAAGAAAATATAATCAAATGGCGCATGAATAAGTGCTGTTACTTCTTCTTTCTCGCCTTCCACGACACGTACATAGTTCGGTGGGAAGGTATCTTCAATTATTTTTTTTACAATAACCGCGGTATGGACTGCTGTTTCTGAAGGTTTCACAATGGCAGTATTACCACCGATAATCGCCCCAATTAATGGCTCCATCACTAATTGGAATGGATAATTAAATGGACCAATAATTAACGCAACCCCATATGGCTCACGTACAATATAGCTTTTGGCTGGTTGGAAGTGGAGTGGCGTTTTAATCGACTCTGGCTTCATCCAGCTATTTATATTTTTTAAAAAGTTGGAAATGCTATCGTAGACAATACCGATTTCATTTGAATACGCTTCAAATTCACTTTTTCTTAAATCTAACGCTAATGCTTCGATAACTTGGTTCTCATATTTTTTTATATTTTCTTTTAATAACACTAATTGTTGCTTACGGAATTCAACATCCTTTGTTGCACCAGTAAAGTAAAACGATCGTTGTAAGGAAATCATTTGCTCTACGTCTTGTGTAGAAAAATTCATTTTTCTCATCCTTTCTTAGAAAAACTATGCATAAATTATAACTGTTCACACATATTAACTATAGTAATAACTACTACATTTTTATAACGAATTCCTGCACGAAAGGAGGAATCAATTTTTAAAGCACTACTTTTAAGGCAAGGTTTAAAAATTTAAACATACGGGAATTTATTTATTAACAAGTAATCAGAGAAAAATTAACACATACTATTCGTACAAGGAGGCTATAATCATGATTATTACTGAAACTTGGTGGGGCGAAATTTTTTCTGGACCATTATCTATCGGAGTAAATGAACAAAAATTAGCACAATTAGAGGATGAATCATTTTTATACTTTGACGAATTAACAGCCACAACTCTTAATGACGAACAAAATACTTAACTCGTAAAAGGACTGTCACAATTGGCGGTCTTTTTTATTTATTTTTGTGGCATAATGACGAATAGTAGTAATTTATTGCGCGTAAAAATTCAAAAGGAGGCGTCCTTATTTTGAATAAATTACTTAAAATTATGCTTGTTGTATTCATACTTCTAATCGCTGTTTGTGCTAGTGTTTACTACGTCAAAACATCTGATTCTGCTGAGCCGAAAAAAATTGAGAAAGTACAGGCACAGCTATCACCTGAAGAGATGAAAGTTCAAACGATTACCGAGATTTCTGAAATTGTTGTCAATCAGCTCATCGAAAATGTCATTTTACATATTGAAATTACACCAGCGCAAGAAAGTCAAAATGTGGTTCTTTCATTGCAAGCGAGTGAATTTCAAACAGAAGATACCCTTTTAAAAGACAGCTACAACATAGTAAAAGAATTGTCCCGCGTTCAAAATCTTGAAAATTTCACATTAAAATGGTTCATGCCTGTTAAAAACAAAAATACCGAAATGCTTGCACTCTCCTTTGATCAGCAATCACTTTCAACGATGAAAAATTATACATCTGTCGACTTAAAACAACTGGCGACTACTTATAAAAAAGATGAACGATTTAAATGATGTTGTGTAAACCAAACAAATCGCATGATTATATAAAAATTAGGAGATTAAAAAATACTTCTATGCTCAAAATGCATAGAAGTATTTTAATTATATCAGTTTCTTGTATGCATTCCCGTCATTGGATATTTGCAAACGTATGCAGTTCAAGTGAATCCGCCTTTTACAAATGCTACGATGTTCATGTACAATCGCACTCACTTAAAGATGTACACTTTTGCCTCACTTTCTAGCATACTAATCATGAGGTGATTAGTATGTACATAACGCTAGATGTTCAAACGAATTTTGAAATTAATAGTCTTTCAGACTTACCAAAATTCAAACAGTTAATGGAGAATTTAAAAATGAAAATTAACAAAAGCCAGTTGGCTAGAGAAATGGGTGTGGATCGACGTACAGTTGATAAGTACCTAAATGGATTTACACCAAAAGAAACAAAAGAAAAGGCATCTATTTTAGATGATTATTATGAGGTAATCGCTGCACTACTGTCGGAGGATTCAAAGCAGGTGTTTTATTACCGCCGTATACTTTGGCAATATTTAAAAGACAATCACGGTTTAGAATGTGGTGCTTCTACATTCCGTCGCTATATCGCAAAGACACCCGAATTCGCAGCTTATTTTACAGATCAAATGCGTATTCCCTCACCGAAAGGTACGACAAGATTTGAAACACCACCAGGTCAACAGGCACAGTTTGATTGGAAGGAAAGCATTCCTTTTGAGACAAGTGATGGTGAAAAAGTAGAGGTAAACGTAGGTGCGCTGGTTCTAGGGTATTCAAGATTCCGTATATTTACTCTGACATTGAGTAAAACACAAGATGTTTTGTTCTCATTTTTAACCGAAGCATTCGAAAAAATTGGGGGTGTTCCAAAAGAGATCGTAACTGATAACCCAAAAACAATTATGGATGTGGCACGAACAGAACAGTGTTCAGGAAAAATAAATAGCAGGTTCGCCGCTTTTGCGAAGGATTTTGACTTTAAGGTACGACCATGTATAGCACGGCGTCCTCGTACAAAAGGTAAAGTAGAAACACAGATGAAATTTATTGATGAAATCCATGCATATCAAGGTCAATTGACCTTAGAAGAGCTCTATCATTTCATTGAAAAGTTAATGAATCGATTGAATCAATCTTTCCATCAAGGGTCAGGCAAAATACCCGTATTTGCTTTAGAAAAAGAAAAGAGCTCCCTACTTCCGCTACCCGCAGAAAAGATAAGGAACTCTTACCGTATCAAGCATCAGCTTGTACAAGTAAACACATCAAGTATGGTCTCCTACAAAGCCAACCAGTATTCAGTCCCCACTAAGTACATTGGCCAAAAAGTTGGGATACAAATACATGATGATCAATTATGGATTTATTATAACATGGAGTGTATTGCACAGCATCTTATATCGAATCGAAAATTAAATATTCGTCCTTCAGATTATAAAGAAACCTTGCAAATTTCTGCACCTCGTTATCCAGACATTGATACTTTAGCGAAAAACAATCTAAAAGCTATTGGAGAGGTGTATGACACATGATACAGCAAACAAATTATCAGCAACTTTTGAAGAACTTAGAGTATTTAAAATTAAAACAAATGGTTACACATTTAGATGAAGTCGTGGACTTCGGCATCCACAATCAAATGTCATTTATCGATACGTTGATTAAATTAACAAATTATGAAATTGATTTACGTGAACACAATATGATTCATGCGATGGTAAAAGTGGGTGCCTTCCCAAATCTAAAAGAGATAAAGGACTATGATTTCGACTTCCAACCGTCAATCAACCCGCAACAGATTCATGATTTTCTTACATTACGTTTTATTGAGAGTAATGAAAACATCGTATTTTTAGGCCCTAGTGGTGTGGGTAAGACCCATTTAGCCTCCGCTATCGGGATTGCGGCTGCAAAAAAACGTACAAGTACGTATTTTATAAAATGTCATGATTTGATTCAGAACTTAAAAAGGGCTCGCCTAGAGAATCGTCTAGAGAGCCGCTTGAAGCATTACACAAAATATAGGTTACTTATTATCGATGAAATTGGTTATTTACCCATTGATCCGGAGGATGCAAAACTCTTCTTCCAGTTAATCGATATGCGTTATGAAAAACGAAGCACAATCTTTACAACAAACGCTAACTTTAAATCTTGGGACGAAGTGTTTCAGGAGCCTAAGTTAGCCAATGCGATTTTAGATCGCATTTTACATCACGCAACGGTTGTAACAATCATCGGTAATTCTTATCGTTTGAAAAACCATTTAGCTCCAGAAAGTGAGTAATTTTATACACAGTTAAGTGAGCGTTTTTGTACATAGATTAATTGACATTTGTAGCCTTTTATTAAAACGGTTATTCAGGCATAGTCATTTGGCAGGTTCTTCGCACGCAAGCCGCACAGCCATGTTGCACATGTCTGTACGACTCGCCTTTGTGCTTCGTGAAAGACCTGCCAATACTTGGTGTATCCATTTTCCCTTTACTTGTATTCACGTGCTGGCGCTTACTGTGGTAGGCGCCAGTCTTCTAAATTTATCGAATCTTCCTTCTAAAGTAGAGAAGGATACAGTTCAAGTGAATCTGCCTTTTATTAAAGTGGTTATTCGGGCATAATCACTTGGCAGGTTATTCGCACGCAAGCCGCACAGTCAAGATAATGTCACAATCCGTTTGTTGTGACATTATCTTTGTGACGAAAGCGAAGCGACAGTCACAATTTAACAGACTATATAAAAGGTGTTGAAAGACCTGCCAATACTTGTTGTATCCAAGTTTCCTTTACTTGTATTCACGTGTTGGCGCTATGCGGGCAAGGCGCCAGTCGGTTTATTAGGCGAATCTTTTTATAAAATCAGGGAAATCACAGTGAATTCATCCTTTATTAAAGCGGTTATTCAGGCATAGTCATTTGGCAGGTTCTTCGCACGCAAGCCGCACAGCCATGTTGCACATGTCTGTACGACTCGCCTTTGTGCTTCGTGAAAGACCTGCCAATATAAGGTGTATCCATTTTCCTTTTACTTATATTCACGTTCTGGCGCTTACAGTGGTAGGCGCCAGTCTTCTAATAGGGTGAACCCTTTTTATAAAGTAGGGGAAATCACAATGTATTTATTTAAAACATCTAAATACTGTGAACTCATTTATCTAGCCATTATAGAATATGAAGGCATTGACAACTATTGAACCCTATTCATATATTCATCCCTTTACAAAAAGAGAATCTGTGACAGTCCCTTTCACACTTAACTCAACGGACTCGCTTTATAGAAAAACGGCGCCTTTGCTCGTCAACAGCGCCGCCCCTGAATACATGCAAAAGCATAATGGATTACACTTTGATTTGGCAGGCCTAGCATACCGCAACAGTATCAGTAGTAGGGACACGTACCACGTGACCCTGCTGCTGATATGCGGTAGCCTGCCAAAACCCAATACACTTTCATAACCTCTCTATTAGAAGATGACTAGCTCTGACAATCCCTTTAACCCACAAAATTCAACGGACTCGCTTTAAAAGTAAACGGCGCCTTTGCTTGTCAACAGCGCCGCACCTGAATATATGCAAAGGCATAATGGATTACACTTTGATTTGGCAGGCCTAGCCCAAGGCGCAAAGAAGAGTCGTACAGATATGTGCAACATATCTTTGCGACTCTGGGCGCCCAGCCTGCCAAAATACGATACACTTTCATAACATCTTCATTAGAAAATAACTAGCTTTGACAATCCCTTTTGATCTACCAAATTCAACGGACTCGCTTTAAAAGTAAACGGCGCCTTTGCTTGTCAACAGCGCCGCCCCTGAATATATGCAAAGGCATAATGGATTACACTTTGATTTGGCAGGCCTAGCCCAAGGCGCAAAGAAGAGTCGTACAGATATGTGCAACATATCTTTGCGACTCTGGGCGCCCAGCCTGCCAATACACGATACACTTTCATAACATCTCTATTAAAAGGTGACTAGCTCTGACAATCCCTTTAACCCACAAAATTCAACGGACTCGCTTTAAAAGTAAACGGCGCCTTTGCTTGTCAACAGCGCCGCACCTGAATATATGCAAAAGTAGAATGGGCTAGCCTTTGATTTGGCAGGCCAAGCCTGCCAATACACGATACACTTTCATAACCTCTCTATTAAAAGATGACTAGCTATGACAATCCCTTCAACTCACAAAATTCAACGGACTCGAATTAGAAGATCGAAAAACCGGTAATTTCATGAACAACAAAAAAGACAATGCACAAAGAAGAAATTCTTCATACATTGTCATTCATTTTATTTCAATGTGTCATTCATTTGTTGTAAAGCATCTTTTACGTTGTTGATAGCTGTTGTCAGCTCTTCTTTTTGCTTGCTTGTGAAGAAGCTGTAATTCACGTAATCTTCTTTTCCAACTTCGTAATACGCAATGGTTTCGTTTAAAACACCCATTTGTTCCGTTGCTTTCGCCGAGCTTTCAGGTGTTGTGCGGCTCATAAAGATTTTCACAACTTCTTCTGCTATCTCTGTTTGCGCTTTTGCTGCGTACACTTCATTGTTCGCATCACTCGCTTTTGTTAAACGCTCATTTGCGAATTGGTCCAACATCTTAACCGATGAAGCTAATACATTATTTTGCGTAACATCAATTGTCGATAATTGTGTTTTCAATTCTTTGATATCCGTTACTAACTGCTCTGCAACTTGTTCATAACCTGCAGTTTTCTTTTCGTTGAACAAGCCGTATGCTAAACGAGTAAAGCCTGTTCCTTCATTTTCTTTCCCTTGTTCAAGGGGTGCGTTGATTTTTTTATCAAGCTCTTCAAAATCAGTCGTAATTGGTTGCATACGCTCATAATACATCGTTACAAGTGGATAAAGTTTTTGTGCCTCTTCTAACTTGCCTTCTTTTACAAGTGATGCAAGTAGTTCTGTATCCTTCACAAAATCATCAATTTGACCGTCAACAAATGCTTTAAATTCATTTGCTTCAGCGGCTACTTCAACCTTTACTTCTTCTTGTTGTTCAACAGGTTCTATTGGCTCTACTGTTTCGTCTTCTTTCGTACCACAAGCAGTTAATACGCTTGCAGCAAGTAAAATGGTCATTAATTTTTTTGTATTTTTCATGATCTCACCTCTTCATTTTCTTGTTCTATAAAGTGATCCTTCACTCAGTGGGCTCTTGTGGGATAACTTTTGCATGAACAACAAAGCGCTCGATATCGTCTGCAGATGTCGTACAAGTTGAAAATGTAACAATTTGATCTTGCTCACTTACTTCTACTGGCATCTCAATGACCGATTGGCTTTGGATTGTTGTTAAAAATTGGCCGAAAGTATCATCGGTAAAATCAGTTTCTAAATAATAAAAATCCGTCGTCGTTTCATAAGCAGCAAATACTTCTAACGTATACGTTTTATCATTCGTTTCATAAATAAAAACTGGATGCTCCGTGGCATATTGTTGGTCTGAAAACTTTGCAAGCTCGCCAAACATCGAGCCGTTGCGTAAAACATGCCCATAAAAAATCGTATGGCGGTCATACAACGCATCGTTTCGATAATCTACAAATATACTACCGCCACGACTACTTTGGTTTAAATAATTATGCTTTAAATAAAATTCATTATTATCCGTTTGTAATACTGGATTATTTAATCGACTGTCTTCTAAAGATAACCAGCCGATAATCTTTTTATTTTGCTGTTGTAATGTTTCAAGCTTACTCGTTTCGACAATTTGCTGCGCTGATTCAAGCTCTTTTTCTACTTTTATATAGCTATAAAAATAATTGATGAGCACACCTGTGCATATGACCATGACAACGACGCTTGCGAATCGGATCCATTTTCGCATGTTAAATTCCTAGTGGCATCATGTAAAGGCCTAGCTCATCATCTTCATGGAATACTGAATTCACGCCGTACACTTCTTTAATCACGTCTTTTGTAATGACTGCTCGTGGTGCACCTTCAGCGATAATTTGGCCAGCTTTCATTAAAAGTATATGGTCGCTATAGCGGATTGCTTGGTTAATATCATGTAATACCATGACAATCGTTAAACCGTGATCTACATTCAACCGCTTCACAAGCTCTAGTAATTCTAATTGATAGTAAATGTCTAAATAGGTCGTTGGTTCGTCTAGGCAAAGTATATCCGTCTTTTGTGCAAGTGCCATCGCAATCCAAACACGCTGACGTTCCCCACCAGATAATGCTGACAAATCATTATGTCGTTTACCGAGTAGATTCGTGCACGTTAATGCCCAAGTCACAGCTTCCTTATCTTCAGGTGAGCTTTTTTTGAACATTGACGTATGTGGCATGCGTCCATACATAACTAATTTTTCTACGGTCAAATCAGTCGGAATATCATTTTGCTGATAGACGATTGCAAACTTCTTCGCAAATTCCTTCGGTTTGTAGTCCACTAAATCGCGATTTTCTAGCGTCGCCTGTCCTTCAAGTGGCTTGTTATTGCGTGACATAACACTTAATAATGTCGATTTCCCACAGCCATTTGGTCCAATGATTGTCGTAACTTTTCCATTTGGAATTTGCGTCGACACTCCATTTAAATGGAGCGTCTTGCCATCATGTGAAACAACTACTTGTTTAATTTCCATTATGCTTGTCACTCTTTTCTAAGTAAAAATATTAAGAATGGTCCACCGATAATTGCCATAATCGTAGACGCAGGAATTTCCATTGGGCTAAACATTGTACGACCTAATGTGTCTGCTAATAAAATAAGCAAGGCCCCTAATAGTGCTGTAAACGGAATTAACACCTTATGATCATAACCAACTAAGCGACGTGCGATATGTGGTACCAAAATACCAACGAATGAAATCACACCCGCTACGACAACAGAAGATGCCGCTAACATGACCGCTACAATGGCAATCAAAATTCGTGCCCACATTACATTAAAGCCGACACTTTTCGCTGTCTTATCTGATAACACTAACACATTACACCATGAATATAAAACGAAAGCGAGTACTAAACCAATCGTTCCGTATGTCGCAATAAGCGAAACATCATCCCATGTTTTTAATGTTAAATTTGACGTAATCGAACCTGACGAAGAAGCACCAAAATTAATCATGGCCTCTGTTAAACCAGAGAACATCGCATTAATCGCAATCCCGACCAAAATTAATTTAAGCGGATTTAAGCCTGATTTCCATGACAGTAAAAATACTAAGAAACAGGCAAAGGCCCCCCCGATAAACGCAGCAATCGGAGAAAAAAAGAACATTGTCGGAACGAACGATATGATAAATAATTTTGTAAATGCGGCCCCTGCTGAAATCCCGATAAATCCAGCATCTGCAAGTGGGTTACGCATAATTGCCTGTAACAATACGCCCGCTACCGATAGCGCAGCCCCTGCAAAAATGGCTACAATGATTCTCGGAAAGCGTAAATCCTTAATCGCTGCCATTTTATCATTATTCGCATCAAACAAACTTGTAATAAACTCAATAAATGACATTTTAATACTACCTGTCGTTGAAGCATATACAATTGTTACAAACAGTAAAATTGCGATTGCTACAAAGCTGATAATCTTTTTTGTCACAGCAAACACCCTTTATCTTTATGTAATGGAAAAAACAAAACCCTCCAGTGATTTTGTTTTTTCGTTTGTTTCTTATTTATAAAAAATTGCTTCTAACTGATTTAGTGCTTGTGGTACATTAAGTGCTGCTGTTGTACCAAATAGTTCTTCTTGTAAATCATAAACTTTGTCGTTTTTTACGGCATTAAAGTGTTTCCATACATCATTCGTCACAAATTCTTCATCGAACATTTTAATGACTTCATCAGGCATCCCATGTGCTAAACGCAGAATAATGTCTGGATTTGATTCATATAAATATTCCGTGTTCGAAGGTAAATATTCAGCGTCTTGACCCGCCATCACATTTTCCCCACCCGCTAAACGAACTAAGTCACCCGCATAAGAATTTTCTGTCGCTACTAAATAACTGCCAGGCACACCTAATAAAATTAAGACACGTGGTTTATCCTTCGTACTCGCTGTTGTTTCTACTGCATCAATCTCTGCTTGAAGTTCCGCATTCAAAGCTTTTGCTTCTTCAACACGGTTATAACGTTCACCAAGTGCTGTTATTTCTGACATCATTGGCTCAATCCCAGATAAATCAACAAAATCTACTGGAATTTTTAACTTTTCAAATTTATCCTTTAAATCATATTCTAATGTCGATACCGATAATACTTCTGTCGGATTTAATGATTTAATAATTTCTGCATCTGGATCCATTGCATTGCCGATGTCTGGTAACCCGTCAAACCGTGCAGGTAAATCCTTCGCTGTATCCGGAACGGCAACAGCATCTAAGTTCAATCGATCTAAAATTTGTGCAATAACAACTGTCCCCGCAATAATCCGGTGATCCTCTTCTACTGAAGTTGCTTGTCCTGTTTGTTCAACATTGACTTTTGCTTCCTTATTTTGATCAGCTTGATCGTCGCCACAGCCTGCTAATACTGCCATCGTAAGCGCAAGGCCAGCTAGCCATTTTTTCATGTTGTTTGTCCCCCTTAATCATTAAACTGAAGTAAAATTTCATACTTTCCCATGGAAGCTTACTTCAATTTAATCAAATCTAGTATGTCTACATTGGCTTGAAAAAAGGCAGCGACTCCCGCTGTTATCCGCGGAAGTCCTGCACTTTCAATTAGCTTATTTTAAGTCTGCTAATGCTGTTAATGCGTTATTAACGATTTTCGCCATTTGAGAGCGAGTTAATACACCATTAGGATCAACTTTACCGTTGTAGCCAGTCATGATACCTAATGCATTTAATTCAGAGATTGCTTTTGCTGTTTCAGCGTCTTTTGGTAAGTCTGTGAAGTTAGCAGTAGCGCCTGTTGCTTTAAAGCCATTTTTCTCTAATACACGGTAGATCATTAATGCTGCGTGTTGACGTTTAATACCATCTCCAGCACCAAATGTTGTTGCAGAAGTACCGTTGATGATACCGTAAGCATTTAATGCTTTAATTGCGCCTTGAGATTCTGCATCTAATTTAGAGATGTCAGTGAATTTTGTTGAAGTTGGTACTTCTAAGTTTAATGCACGATTTAACATTAAAGCGAATTGGTAACGTTTTAATGGGCCTTTTGGATTGAATTTATCATCCGCTTTGAAAATACCTTTTGCATATAAGTTTAAGATATAGTCTTTATGAATATCATTATCAATATCTGAGAATGGATTTTCAGTTACTTTTTTGCCAAATTCTAATTGAACTTCATGAATTTCTTCATATAAGATTTCACCGTTTAGCTTAACTGTTAAGTCAGCTGCAGCAGTGTAAAGTTTTGATAAATCGGCTACAGAAACTGTGTAGATTTTTACTGTGTTTGCACCCACAACCTCTTCAGATTTTAATGCAACTGTTGCGCCTTCTACAGTAAAGTCATTTAAATGTTGACCTTCTGGGAAAGTTACGTCTACATCATAGCCGCCTTCAGTAGCAGTTACTGTTACTGTATCAGCTAAGTATTTGCCTTGCATGATTGAAGTTTCTTTTGTACCGTCTTTATAAACAGATACAGGCATAGTTTTGCTAGTTGGTTCTGGTTTAGTTTCTTCTTTTACTCCAGCTTTTGGTAATTCTAGATCAGCCGTGTTGATTGCAATACCAAATGGATACCATTTATCCATATTTGCAGCTTTTACAACAACATGAACGCTTGCTTTATATAACTCACTAATTGAATCGAGTTCAATTTCAAATACTTGTACTTCACCTGTTGGAGAACCTGAAATGGCAGTTAATTCTTTATCATTAATTTTAAAACCTGCAATCATTGCGTTTGAAGCCGCTGATGGAGAAACTTGTAACTTATATTTACCCTCTTTTACTACTAATTTAGCATTTGTAGATAAATGTGGAGTAATTGCTGCATAACCGCCCACATTTTTTTCAGGATCATATGCATCAATTGTTACATCATACGTACCATCTGCAACAGATTCGAATTTTTTACCAGGTGTAAAAGGTTTACCTTCTACTGCTGGTTTAGCTTCCTCAGTTTTTTCTTCGCCACCTTTAATCGACGATTTGTCTGGAGTTACAGTCGCTGTAATATTACCAAGGGATGTTTCTAATTCAATTTTTACAGGAGCATAGTCTGCTGTTAATGGTACAGAAATTTGCTTTTTGTCGTTAATGATTGATGTACCATTTACTGTAACCGTTTTAACCAATGATAATACTGCATCTGGCAATGTTACTTGGATATATTGCTTACCTTGTAACTCTACCAAAGCCCCAGGACTTGTAATGTATTTTGATAGAATCCCCCCCATAGTATCTTCTAATTTGAAGTCGATCGTTTTTGCTGTTGCAGGTGTAGTCGCGTCTGCAGCAGATACTGCCATTGCTGGTACGATTGCTGATGTCGCTAATAATGAAGCGATTACAGCTTTTGTTGCTTTAGATTGCTTTGCCATTCAAAATTCCTCCCAATTCATTCATAAGTTTTTGTTTTTTTGGTGCGAATGAATACAATCGTTGCTACGATTAATAGTAGTAATGCCATGATTGGTAATTCATCGCTCGTCTCTGGATTTTCTACTGCTTCAGATTCTTCAGCTTGCTCTATATCAGTTGAAGTTGAAGTTGATTGCTCAATTTCTTCTGATTTTGTCGAATCATCATTTGTTGTTACAGGTGTTGATTGTGCATTAGATGATTCCGTTGTTACTTTTTCTGTGGGTGTTGCTGGTTTATTTGAAGAAGTATTACTTCCTGACGATTGTGTCGGTGTCTTTCCGCTTGTCGATGGTGTTGTAGCAGGCTTTGTTTGCGCTGGTGCTGGAGTTGTTTGTTGCTTTGGTTCTTCAGCTTTTGCCTCTGGTAAAGCGTCTGTATTAAATACAAAGTCAACACTATACGCATGATGATAATCGATGTCTTCAATATCAATTTTCATGGCAATCGTTGTTAAGTGTGCATTCGATATAGAAAACTGTACCATACGTTGATCTGCGGCTTCGTTTGCGCTAATCACTTTGGCACCACCTGGAGGATTAAATTGTGTAACCCATCCACTTTTTTTGATTGTAAGCTGCATAGTCATCTTACCATTATTTACAATTAATTTGGCAGGTTTTAAAAAATAATCATTCGCCATCGATGCAGAGTTACTTCCCGGCTTATTCACCTGATACTGAACACTATATGTTCCATCTGCAATAGCAGCCTTTGAATTCATTGGAAAACTAAATCCAACAAATAACAGTGCTGCAAACATTAATATGAGATACTTTCTCATTCCAATTTCCTCCCTTTCGTGCAGATTGTAAATTGTCTAATAGAGAACATTTCTCATTACCAATCTATAGCATGCCACAAAATTCTAAGTTGTACAAATATCAACATGTTTCTTTTTTTAATATAAATGTAATTTTACCTCAAAATCCATATTTTTGTCAGAAATAATACTTGGAAATTACATTTCATAATTAAATGGACATAACTGCACTTAATATCAGCTATGCCCATTTTTTTATATTTTTTTATTTACTTACTTCCTCTGGGTGGAATCCATCACGCTGTAAATAATTTTCATGTTCCCAAATGTTTAATTTCGCATTTTTAGCAACATCTTGAACTTCTAAAAGTTCATTTTCAAGCGTATTATTTGGTGCGTTCACATAGCGAACCGCCGCAAGCCCTTCATTCAATAAAATTTCAGGTAGACTCACTCCATCTACAAAGACGTAGGCAAGTAAACGCCCGTATTTATCTGTTTCTGGACCTTTATCAAATAATACTTGAACAGACTTTGCCGCTTCTAGCTTTTGAATCGTTAATGCTTTAGCTTGTTCTGCATAAGGCATTGGATCCCCTTTGTCGTAATTCATTTCAGGTGTATCAATCATTAGGAAACGGACTTTTTTCTTTTCACCTTTTAGCTCGACATTTATTGTATCCCCATCATTTGCTGATAAGTAGTTAACATCGATTAATTGTTTACCTGTTTTGTCCATCGCAAACTCTGGCGTAATGACATATTCTTTTGTTTCTTCAAGTGATACATTCGTATCTGTTGTTACGGGTGTTGCCTCTTCTTTTGGATCACTAAAAATCAGATAAAGGGCAACTGCTAAAATTATTGTTCCACTCGTAATGAGCGTTTTCACATCACTTAACTTCATTATTTAAATCCTTCCTAAATTTCTGTTTTGGGCTTTGGTAGAGGTCCTAAAACAACTGGTGGAATATCGGCAAATGTTTCGCCTTCTTCTTCTAAATCGCGCATACGGTGAGCTAAACGAGATGCCGCACAAGCAGCGATACTACCAACAAGATCATCTAAAAATGTATTTACGGATTCGCCAGCTTTTGTATCTAATTTTTTAATGATACCGATTTTTTGTTTGTCCAAATGACCGAATGTCGTTACAGCAATACTTCCGTAAGTAAATACGGAACCTAGCGCTAATGTTTCATCAACACCAAACAATCCTTCATCGGATTCGATAATTGCTTGTAATGGCGCTGATAATAATTTCTTTTCAGCTAATTCATCCAGTTCAATACCAACTAAAACTGCATGCTGCACTTCACGTTTATTAAGTACACGCTCTACCGATTGAATACAGTGCTCAATTGTTAATCCTTCATTATAAGGAGATTGCATTGTATAAACGATTTCAGCGATATCTTCAATTTGTACATTACGACGAACTAAAGCGTCGTGTGTTGCCTTTGTCACTTCATCAGAGTGCACTCGAATACTTTTATTATGCATAGATAAATCCTCACTTTAATTTGATTTCAACCTGCTTTTTGTTACCCTTTCTCTATATTACACCTTTAATTTTCTTTATGATACAATTTCGGTACAACGATAGATAGGAGTGACAACTTTGGAAAAGGGCTCAGTAAAAGACGTTACATTTTATAGTAATGCTCTTCAGGAGGAATTGGAGCTGCTTGTATACATTCCAGCAAATTATTCCCCACTATATGAATATAACATTTTAATCGCATCGGATGGTAGAGATTACTTCCAATTAGGGGGGATTCCTCGACTTGCAGACCAGCTGATTGATGACTACATTATTGAAAATGTTATTATTGTTGGTGTTCCTTATAAGGATTACGAGGATCGACGCCGTAAGTATATTCCGACTGGTGATCAATTTGAAGCATACATGCGTTTTTTAGCACATGAGCTTGTTCCTTATTTAGATGAGGAATTTTCAACTTCACAGATGGGTCAAGGTCGTGCCCTAATTGGTGATTCTATGGCTGCAACGATTTCACTTTTAACGACACTACATTATCCAAATATTTTTGGGAAGGCTGCCTTGCAATCTCCGTATATAGATGAGCATGTATTACAGGCCGTTCGTGAAGCCAAAAATACTGACTTACTTTCAACGTATCATATTATCGGTCAACAGGAAAAAGAAGTCGTTTTAAAAGACAATTCCATCAAAGATTTCTTAACACCGAACCGAGAACTGCATGCCTTATTTGTTGAAAAAGGGATTGAAACATTTTACGAGGAAATCGACGGGAATCATACTTGGATTTCCTGGAAGCCTGATTTAAAACGTGCATTAATTGGAATTTTAGGATAATTACTAAGGGCTTGAAATGTTTATTGACAAAATTTTCTGTTATACTTATATAAAATTTGATTAATTCTTTAGGGGGTAATGAATTTGAAATTTGGGATTGTTGCATTTCCATCAAAGAAAGTACAAGATTTAGCGAACACGTATCGTAAGCGTTATGACCCGCATTATGCATTAATTACGCCTCACCTTACATTAAAGGATGCATTTGATGCAGACGCGTCACAGATTGATGAAATTTCTAAAAAGCTATCAGAAATTTCAACGCAAACTGCACCGTTACAAATTCATGCTTCACGAATCAGTTCATTTTATCCAACGACAAACGCCATTTACTTCCGCGTTGAACCCACTGAGCAACTAGAGAATTTATACAACACACTACAACAAACATTAAATATTGGGGCACCGAAATACGTGTTTGTACCGCATATTACGATTGCACAAAAAATGTCAGCCTCTGAACATGATGATATTTTAGGTCAATTACGTATGGTTGGCGTTGATGAGCAAGATACGATTGACCGTATTCATATACTTTACCAACTAGAAGATGGCTCATGGACAACTTATGAAACCTACAAATTGACTGGAGCTGAGTAAGACGTGTTTGATGTTAAATTAGTAACAACCGACGAAGATCGCGAGCGTGCATTTTCGCTTCGTAAAGAGGTTTTCGTCAAAGAACAAGGTGTTCCTTTAAGTTTAGAATTAGATGAACATGACAAAACAGCGATTCATTTCATCGTTAATGATGGTACAGATACAATTGCAACGGCGCGCCTGCGTGAAATCGAGCCAAAGATCGGTAAGGTAGAACGTGTTTGCGTACTTAGTAGCTTCCGTGGCAAGCGTCTTGGTGTGCTCATTATGGAAACTGTTGAGCACTATGCAAAGGAAATTGAGTTTGAAAAATTAAAGCTTAATGCGCAGCTCTATGCCGTGCCGTTTTATGAGAAGTTAAATTATATGGTGACTTCCCCAGAATTCATGGATGCGGGTATTCCACATCGTGCAATGGAGAAGTACATCTAATCTATTTATGTAACCCGTTGAGTCCTTGGCTCAGCGGGTTTTTTGATGGTTATAGGGATTTCTAATAAAGCTACTGTCAGAGTGCTTCTTTTTCTAATAAAGAGAGTATTCAGGTGTATCAGTTGAGCGGGCTAAGCACAAAGCCACCTAGATCCGTTGCACGTATCTATGCGACTTTTCTTCGTGCTTTGTGTAAGGCCCGCCCATACAAGGTGTATCTCTATAAATATTTTTAAATACGTTAAGGCGCTATGCTAACGCAAGGCGCCGGTCTTTTTATATTGAGAATTCCTTATATAAGATTAGTAAAGCTACTGTCAGAGTACTTCTTTTTCTAATAAAGAGTGTATTCAGGTGTATCAGTTGGGCGGGCTAAGCACAAAGTCACCTAGATCCGTTGCACGTATCTATGCGACTTTTCTTCGTGCTTTGTGTAAGGCCCGCCCATACACGGTGTATCTCTATAAATATTTTTAAATACGTTAAGGCGCTATGCTAACGCAAGGCGCCGGTTTTTTTATATGGAGAATTCCTTATATAAGGTTAGTAAAGCTACTGTCAGAGTGCTTCTTTTTCTAATAAAGAGAGTATTCAGGTGTATCAGTTGGGCGGGCAAGCACAAAGTCACCTAGATCCGTTGCACGTATCTATGCGACTTTTCTTCGTGCTTTGTGTAAGGCCCGCCCATACAAGGTGTATCTCTATAAATATTTTTAAATACGTTAAGGCGCTATGCTAACTCAAGGCGCCGGTTTTTTTATATGGAGAATTCGTTTTTTATATAGATTTAATCATTCTATTATATTAAAAGCAAAACCGTGATAATCTCTTTTTCTCATCAAATGTAATGGATCCACTTTATTACAAGAATGGCGCCTTTCCTTGCAACAGCGCCTCACCTTTTTTAAAAGACATTTAATGGACTTTGCTGTGATTGGCGTGCCTAGCATAAAGCGCACAGATGAGTCGTATAGATTTGTGCAACAAAGCTGTGCGATTCATGCGCTTAGCACGCCATAACTGGATACACTTACATAGTCACTTTATTAAAAACGACTCGCTCTGATTATTCCCTTTGCTCCACCTAATCTAATGGATTCACTTTATTAAACAAATGGCGCCTTTGCTTGCAATAGCGCCTTACTTTTTTAAAAGACATTTATTGGACTATGCTGTGATTGGCGTGCCTAGCATAAAGCGCACAGATGAATCGTATAGATTTGTGCAACAAAGCTGTGCGATTCATGCGCTTAGCACGCCATAACTGGATACACTTACATAGCTCTTTATTAAAAGCGACTCGCTCTGATTATCCCCTTTGCTCTATCAAATGTAATGGATCCACTTTATTACAAGAACGGCGCCTTTGCTTGCAATAGCGCCTTACTTTTTTAAAAGACATTTAATGGACTTTGCTGTGATTGGCGTACCTTGCATAAAGCGCACAGATGAGTCGTATAGATTTGTGCAACAAAGCTGTGCGATTCATGCGCTTAGCACGCCATAATCGTTACACTTTCAAAGTCTCTTTATTAAAAATGCTCGCTCTGATTATCTCCTTTGCTCCATCAAATGTAATGGATTCACTTTATTCTAAGAATGGCGCCTTTGCTTGCAATAGCGCCTTACTTTTTTAAAAGACATTTAATGGACTTTGCTGTGATTGGCGTGCCTAGTATAAAGCGCACAGATGAGTCGTATAGATTTGTGCAACAAAGCTGTGCGATTCATGCGCTTAGCACGCCATAATCGTTACACTTTCAAAGTCTCTTTATTAAAAGCGACTCGCTCTGATTATCCCCTTTGCTCCATCAAATGTAATGGATCCACTTTATTACAAGAACGGCGCCTTTGCTTGCAATAGCGCCCTTACTTTTTTAAAAGACATTTATTGGACTATGCTGTGATTGGCGTGCCTTGCATAAAGCGCACAGATGAGTCGTATAGATTTGTGCAACAAAGCTGTGCGATTCATGCGCTTAGCACGCCATAACTGGATACACTTACATAGTCTCTTTATTAAAAACGGCTCGCTCTGATTATCCCCTTTGCTCCATCAAATGTAATGGATCCACTTTATTACAAGAACGGCGCCTTTGCTTGCAACAGCGCCTTACTTTTTTAAAAGACATTTAATGGACCATGCTGTGATTGGCGTGCCTAGCATAAAGCGCACAGATGAGTCGTATAGATTTGTGCAACAAAGCTGTGCGATTCATGCGCTTAGCACGCCATAACTGGATACACTTACATAGTCTCTTTATTAAAAACGGCTCGCTCTGATTATCCCCTTTGCTCCATCAAATGTAATGGATCCACTTTATTACAAGAACGGCGCCTTTGCTTGCAACAGCGCCTCACCTTTTTAAAAGACATTTAATGGACTATGCTGTGATTGGCGTGCCTAGTATAAAGCGCACAGATGAGTCGTATAGATTTGTGCAACAAAGCTGTGCGATTCATGCGCTTAGCACGCCATAACCCGATACACTTTCAACAGCCCCATAGTAGAAAACGACTCGCTCTGACAATCCCTTTATTTAACCAATTCGCTTCAATAAAAAAACGGTGCCCGCAATTGCAAGCACCGCCCTTACTCGATATAAACGACTCATATGACTACTTCAACATCTTCTCAATTTTACTAAAATCAAGCGATTGCCCGTCTTGTAAAATAGATTTCACGATGTTATCTTCCAGTTCTTTTGAAATCGGTTTGTTCGCAATGCGACTTACCTTTTTCACAATTTTTCGAACTTGTTTTTCATCCGAAAAATTTGCGTAAGATAATGCATTAGCAAGTGTCATGATTTCATCAAAATCTACACCTGTTTTCTTCTCAACTCTCTTAAAAAAAGACCCATCCACGTTAAAAGCCTCCTTTAAATAAATACACTACCAACAATGATTAATAAAATGAACAATACAACAATCAGTACGAATGTACTACCGTTATTGTTCCCGTAATTGCCCCCGGTATTGTTATTGCAATAGCTATAAGCTGGAGATTCATAGTTGTTTCCTTGCTGCCAGCCGTATCCAGACATAAAAAATCCCTCCTTTCTATTTTGTAGTGTATGCACACACCACAAACAAAAGGGGGGTATTGGTCTAATCCACTTTTCCTTTCGGTTTAAATAATAGCGCTGCAATAAAGCCAAATAGAATAGCCGCGCTAATCCCAGAACTAGTTACTTCAAACATTCCCGTTAATACGCCGATCCATCCGTGTTTCTCTGCTTCTGCCATTGCACCATGCGTTAAGGAGTTACCAAATGAAGTAATTGGAATGGTCGCACCAGCACCGGCAAAATCAATTAAAGGTTCATACAATCCAAAACCATCTAAAATAGCTCCGGCAACTACAAGAATGGATAAGGTATGGCCAGGTGTCAATTTACCAAAGTCCATAATTAATTGACCAATGACGCAAATGATTCCTCCAACTAAAAAGGCAATTAAAAAAGTAAATCCCATCGTGCTCACCTCATTCCTATTTCAATTGCATGAGCGGTACAAGGTATGGTTTGCCCTTGTTGAAAAGAAAGCGGTGAAAGTAGGGCACCCGTTGCAACAAGTAACGCCTTTTTATAACGACCCGTTTTAAATTGTTCAAGCATATAGCTACAATAGACCGAGGCCGAACAACCTGCCCCACTTGCCCCTGCTTGAAATGCTGAGTCTTCGCCAAAATATTCTGCTCCTGCATCGCGAAACCTTGCTAAATCTTCCTTAGATGTGCCATTTTGTGCAAACATGGCGATCAAAAGTTTCAAACCAATTTTCCCTAAATCTCCCGTCATAATCACATCATAATCTTGTAGTTTTTGCTGACGCTTCTCCAAATGCGCTTGAATAGTTGCAAATGCAGCTGGCGCCATCGCACCTCCCATATGAAAAGGGTCGGTTGCACCATAGTCAACCACTTTCCCAATCGTTGCTGCTTCGATAGTTGGTGCCTTGTCTTGATGCTTGCCCACTAGTGCAAAGCCTGCTGCAGTTACCGTCCATTGAGCAGTTGCTGGTTTTTGACCACCGTAATTGACGGGATAACGAAATTGACGTTCAACCGAATTATGCTGACTCGAAGCACCCGCAATGGCAAATTCACTTGCGCCTAGTTCTGTTAATAATGCCGCAATAATAATAGAAGAAATGGAAGTGGCACATGCTGAAAACATTCCAATAAAAGATATCGCTAATTCTTTTGCCGCAAAGTTCGTCGGCGTCATTTGATTAATTAAATCCCCACCTAAAAAATAATCGATATCTAGATTATTAAGATTGGTTTTCTTTAAAATCATTTGGCATGCTTCGGATATGAGCATTGCATTCCCTTGCTCATTTGTCGTTTGATGCAATCGTTCATCATCGAGCACTTTATCGAAATACGAATGAAAGACACTACGTTTTTCTAGTGGTCCTACAACCGTAGCTGCCGCTAATAACGAAGGCTTTGATTGAAATACAATTACCAAGAAGCGACACCTACCGATACTAAAATTAGTTTAATTAACGCGACGAAAAATGCTGAAACAACTCCAAATAAAATGACTGAGCCGGCAAGTTTAAACATATTACCGCCAACCCCTAGTACAAAGCCTTCTGATTTATATTCGATGGCAGCTGAGATAACGGCGTTTCCGAAGCCAGTAACTGGCACCGCGCTTCCTGCTCCCGCAAACTGTCCAAGTTTACGATAATAGCCAAACCCCGTCAAAAGCATCGCGATGAACACCATTGTCGCTACTGTCGGATTTCCTACAGTTTGCTCTGTAAAATCAAAAAAGATCATGAAAAAAAATGAAATGGCTTGTCCAACACAGCAAATAATTCCGCCTACAACAAATGCTTTTAATACATTCAATCCGTATGGTGTTGGCGGTGTCAATTGCTCTTTCAGCTTGTTATATTGCGCTTCTTTCATCTTATGTTTCCTCCTTGGCAAGCTTCTTTAGTTTCTGTATTTTTTCCAATACTTTTTCATGATTTTTCTCATCCATTAACTTTGTTGACTCCCAAAATAATTTAAAATCGGTTGACACATGGACCGTTTCATCTGGGAATTTTTTTTCTAGCTTTTTCTTCCAATCCTTTTCGTACTTTTGCTTTTTCCATTTGTCGAAAGGTTTTAACTGCATCGCCACAAATAACTCATTTTGCATAAACACGACATTTGCCTCTTCAATCTCTTTGGCCTCCTCTAACAATTTCTGAATTTCTTTAGACATTTGTTCATCATTGGTCTCTGGATACATGACGACTTTTTCCTGGTCATTACAACCGACTAATAAAAGTACAACACCCAATAGCCAGATGCTTTTTTTTATAAAAATGGAGACCCCTCCTTACTCAAGTTTTCTCAAAGTATAGCCCTTCGATTTCCAAAGTATTCACGAATAAAAAGAGAAGTTACCCTACCCGTTTCATTCGCCCGATTCATGCGGTAACGTAGGCATATTGTAGAGAGAGTTTAAGGAGATTGGAGGTGAATTTCATGGGATGTGGAAGAGGAGATAATGAAGTAGGCGGTCAAACTTCTAATCGTGGCTGTGTATGTGAAGTCGTACGTGCAATCTTAGAAATTCAAAATGCGGCTGTTCAGGATGAATGTTCGAATTGTACGACAAACTGTTTCTTAGAGCCACTTGGAGGAATTGTAAACCCTGCACGTTCTTCTGTGGATACACGCGTATTTACATTATTAACAAAGGATGGCTCTCCATTCTTCGCACAATTTAGTACAAGCGACGGTGACTGTGAACCTTGTGTATCAATCTATTTCCGGGTTGAGGATGTATTTGATGGCTGCTGTGCAACATTACGAGTACTCGTGCCATTAGATGAGAATGAGGATCCAGTAGATTTATTAAACGATGATGGTACAAAAATTTCGTTACGCGAAGTTTGTAAAGTAACACAATTCGCTACTTCAGAAAGCTGTGTAACAGTAGACTTAGATTGCTTCTGCGCTGTTCAATGTATTGACGACGTAGACCTTGGCATTTGTAACTAATTCACTAGAAAGATACATGTTGTACCAAATAGTGCAACATGTTTTTCTTACTTATCGACTAAAAAATGGGAAGCCTCGTCATGTAGGCTTCCCATTTCTAGTTAACTCGAATAAATTGCTTGAATATCATTTGCATGAATGATTCGTTTCGTGTCATAGCTATTTAATTTCACTTCACAACCGTCAATTTGATCAATTGAAGCCCAAACTTTTTCACCTGATGCTAACACAAACAGTAGCATTCTCGGTTCTTTCAATGGCTTTGAAAAATAGTGAAGCTGACGTGCGATTAACGTATTACGAATCGTTTCAGGAGGCTGTCTTTCATAAATTGATGTACTTTCCTCCAATTGACTTTGAGTTAGGCTTTTATCTGCTTCAAAATAGCTAGGTGAAACAATATACAGCAGCGGATGAATTTCCATTTTGCACATCCTTTTTCATACGATATGCACGAACACCCAAACAAGTTACTTACATAATTTTCGTAATGAATGTAGAAGCAAGTCCTAAGTAAATGATAATACTCGTTACGTCATTTAATGTTGTGATAAATGGACCCGATGCAACTGCAGGGTCAACACCGACTTTGTTCATTAAAATTGGAATAAATGAGCCCGCTAATGTTGCCACAATAATCGAACAACATATTGCCGCGCCTACAAGTAATCCAATAACTAATGTACCTTTCCAGACGAAAATTATTCCAACGACAATCGCGCCACTGACAAGTCCCATAATAAGTCCTGTACTCAACTCGCGAATGACCAGTTTTAATTTATCTTTTCCTCCGATGTCCCCTGTTGCAATACCGCGAATTGCCACGGCTAACGCCTGCGTACCACTATTACCAGATGTCCCTGAAATAAGTGGAATAAACGTTGCAAGTAACGCAACTTTGTCGAGGGTTGCTTCAAAAATACCCATTAATCCTGATGTAATCATTCCTAAAAACAGTAAAATAATTAGCCATGGTAAACGTTTGGCTGCCGCTTTAATCGGACCTGAATCATTGTCATCCATATCGATGATACCAGCTAATTTCGAGTAGTCGTCCTCTGCCTCTTCATCGATAACGTCGATAATATCATCGACGGTAATAATCCCTTGTAATTCGCGCTCTTCATTAATAACGGGAATCGCTAAAAAGTTATAGTCCTTCATAATATTCGCGACATTTTCTTGGTCATCCGTTACTTTTACGGAAACGACACGCTCACTCATCACATCACGAATGAGCATATCTCCTTCTGCAATAATTAAATCACGCAATGAAATCACGCCTTTTAGACGGTGTTTTTCATTGACTACGAAAATGTAGTAAATTGTTTCTGCAGTCGGTGCTTCCTTGCGAAGTGTACGCATTGCTTCACGTACATTCGAATTTTCAAAAACAGATACAAACTCCGTCGTCATAATGGCCCCGGCAGTATATTCTTCGTAGCCAAGTAACTCATTAATTTCTTCGACAGTTTCGTCATCCATCATATCTAAATAATTTTCACGTTGTTCATTATCTAATTCATTTAAAATATCAACGGCATCATCGGTATACATGAAGCTCAGCATTGCTGCACCGTAAGACGTATCCATCTCATTTAAATAGCTTTCGTATTCATCGTCCTCGAGCTCGATTACCTCGAAAATCATCGACATTTCTTGAGGAGACAAGTAATGATAGATGATTTTTCGTATATCAGGGCCCACCTCTTCATAAAACTGTGCCTGATCATAAGGATGCAGTACTAAAAAATGTTCACGGAATGATTCAATGTTTTCTTCATCGAGTAGCATTCGTAAAAAATCTTCATCATATTGCACTTCATTAGTTGAATCTTTTTCTTCTATCACGCTGGTCCCCTCCTTTCAACTTTTGCTAATAACGCATTATTTTAGTCTTGAAATTATCATAAAGTCAAGTAGACTATCCAAAACTTATCATAGGAAATTAACGTAAAAATAATGACTTAGTAGATTCATCATTATGTAATTTTATTTCCCTAATTTCAATAAAAAAGTCATGATTCGCATAATGTGAACCTTCAATTAGTGGAATCCACGCCTACTCTTTTCAATTTCCCTAAGCCTTGAGATGGAGTCTTACTGCCGGTTAATGAGGATAAAATCAGAAAGAGATGCCTATAATAACAGGCATCTCTTACTTAGTCAGTATTTTAATAAATTGTTCGGGTAACAGACTTTCAAAGTCCATCATTTTTCCCGTTAATGGATGCTTGAAGTGAATATATCGACAATGCAATGCTTGTCGATCTAATAACATTCTACTTCCCCCATACAATTCGTCCCCTACTAACGGATGTCCGATTGATGCCATATGAACACGAATTTGATGTGTTCTTCCTGTGTGTAATTTCAGGCGTATATGTGAAATCGTTTCACCTCGTGTCAAAACGAACACATCGGTATGTGCAAACTGACCATCCGCACGTACTTCTCGCTCAATAATACTCGTGTCTTTGCGACCAATTGGGGCAATAATCGATTGTTGATCTTCTACAAGCAACCCTTCTACAAGCGCTTCATATTCTCGATGTACCATGCCCTCTTTTTGTTGTTGGCTCATTAAATGGTGAATATGACGATGCTTTGCAATTAACATAAGACCTGACGTATCACGATCTAAGCGTGTCACAATATGCACAGTAGAAGCAAGTTGTTGTTGCTCGAAATAACCCCGTAAAAAATTGGCCACACTCCCTGATGGATGCTCACGTGATGGAATTGTACTCATATACGCTGGCTTATCAAGCACTAATACCGCCTCATCCTCATACACAATCGAAAGTGGCGCATTTTGTGCAATCAGTCCTTCACTCACTTCTTCTAAAGGAAATAAAATCGTCACAACATCGCCTATTTGAAGCTTATGACGAACATTTTGTTCCTTACCATTTACTAAAAGTGCACCACCATCGAATTTGATTGCGGTTAATGCTCGTTTTGATATTCCCCACGCTGCAATCGCTTCTCGCAGGAATTGTCCCTCTATTTCAACAGTAAATTGTAATTGATATCGTTTATCCATAATTCCTCATTCTATTCATTAGAAATAAATGAATCGTGTACACGCTCCCAAAATGGAAATGGTCTAAAACGTGCAAATCGTACCTTTTCATTTGCTACATTAAATGTCATTGACTTCACATCGGTTTCCGTCATGCTTAAATGGTCCACCGTCATGTTAAATTGCTGCTCATTTACTGGCTTTAATACACAGTTATGATGTGCTGGTAATACAAGTGACGAACCAACTGTACGGAATACACGGTTATTAATCGATGCCATTTCGGTAATTTGCAAGGCTTGTAATGTCGGATGAATAATCGCGCCGCCTAGCGCTTTATTGTAAGCCGTACTTCCCGATGGTGTGGAAATACATAAACCATCTCCACGGAATCGTTCAAAATGTTCTCCATTTAATTCAACATCCATAACGAGTGTCACATCTGGTGATTTAATCGTTGTCTCATTTAGCGCTAAATACGTGCTTGATTGCGACTGATGACGATGAACCTGGATTTCTAAAAGCGGGTACTCTACAACATTGAATTCCTTTTTGGCAATCGATAATACTAATTTTTCAAGTTCAGAAGGTTTCCAATCTGCATAAAATCCTAAATGCCCTGTATGAATCCCAACGAATGCTACTTTGTCTAAACGATGCGAATGGCGGTGAAACGCATGTAAAAGTGTACCATCACCACCGATTGATAAAACAATTTCAGGGTCTTCTTCATCGTATTGTAAACCAAAATCAATTAAATACGATTTTGCAAGGCCCATTAGCTCATTTGATTGGTCATCTCTGCGTGATTGAATTGAAAACTTCATTACCTTTCACGCTCCTTTTTGTCAGTTGACTTATGGATAGCCGGATTTGGTGCTTCTTTTATTTCACTGAAGTATGCTTGTGCATCTTGAATTTCACTACGAATTAATGACATTTCTTCATCTAATCGGAACGCTGCTTCTGCTGCACTTTGTAAGCGATTTTTAATTTCTTCAGGGAAAATCCCTTTATATTTATAATTAAGCGAGTGTTCAATCGATGCCCAGAAATTCATCGCTAATGTGCGAATTTGAATTTCTCCCACAATCACTATACGTCCTTGAATCGTTTCTACTGGATATTCAATAATCATATGGTGTGAACGATAGCCACTCGGTTTACTATGTGTAATATAATCTTTTTCTTCAATGACTTTCATATCATCTCGTTGACGAATTAGTTCAGAAACCGTCGCAATATCATCAACGAACTGACACATAATACGTACACCTGCAATATCTTGTAGTTCATTGCCTAAATGAGTAGTAGGTTCAAACGGAATTTCTTTAGCAAGCGATTTATCGTAAATGCTCGCCAACGGTTTTACCCGTCCTGTTACAAATTCAATTGGCGAGTTGGCACTCATTATTCCAAATTGTGAACGCATACCCTTTAATTTAATTTTTAATTCGTCCACTGCTTGTTTATATGGACTTAAAAAGATTTCCCATTGTCCCATCTACAAAACCTCCCAACATGAAATAGTAGGTGTTCCCCTGCTATTTCTTAGAAAGACATATCTTACTATTTAAAATAAAAGAACAATATCTTTCCAAAAACGATAAAATACTCGATTATTTTATCGACGTACATTTTATACTCTCATCTATTTTACTTCATTCACTGCAAAAAAATCAGCAAATGCCTCTTCTACACCCTGAACGAAGGAATCCCCGTAATTCCCATTTCCCTCGATGTTAAATAAAAGCGTTGTTAATTCTTCTGCAAAATTAGTTAATTCAAATTGACCATCTTCTAGTCGTAAAAATGGTTGTTGTTTTGATAAAATCATCTGTTGCAACTGTGACCAATTTTGTTTCGTGAAACTTACGTAACTATACGCATTATTCTCTTCTATGATATAAAGAAACCCTTCATTATCCGAGTCAACAATAACTTGACCTGTTGACTGTAATTGGCTAAGTTGTTTCTTTTCATTTAAAATAAAATGTACTGCATTATGTATGATCTCAAACTGATCAACTGTATAGACATTTCGCACTGAATAGAACTCCTTTTTTAAAAACATTCTCTTCACATTTTACCATATGAAAGCTTTGGATGCAGAATGGTTTTATGGAAATGATACAACAAAAAATAGTAAGGGTGATTAAGTTGAGTCAAGAAATTGAAATTGAATTTAAAAATTTATTAACAAAAGAGCAATATGAGCATTTACTACAAGTTTTTTCAATCGATGCTGCTCAAATTCATCGTCAAACGAACCATTATTTTGATACACCCCAAAATCATTTACAAAAACTAGCGAGCGCTTTACGCATTCGTGAGTTACGTGATTCGATCCAATGTACATTAAAAGAAAAAACGGCCGAGCACCAGCATTTAGAAACGACTGATTTGATTTCAAAAGAACAAGCAAAAGCCATGCTTAACGGCGGTGAAGTAATGTCGCCCTCTGTAAAAGCAAGACTAGAACATTATGCAGTCCCACTTGATGCGTTACATTGTTACGGAACATTGACAACAGACCGTGTAGAAATCCCTTTTCAAGGGGGGTTACTTGTTTTTGATCATTCTTTTTATTTGCAGTGTGACGATTATGAGGTAGAATATGAAACAAATGATGAAACATTTGGAAAAAATGTTTTCTTACAATTTTTAAACCAGCATAATATTGAGCCGAAAGCAGCACCAAAAAAAGTTGTGCGCTTCATAACGGCCTTAAAAAACCAGAAAGGCTAGGTGCTTTCATGGATATCACATCAATGAAAACGTTGTTAGAGTTACAAGCGATGCAAAATTTAGGAACTTCAAATGATTCAAATTCAAGCACGCTTTCTTCAAACTCAACACTTTTTTCTGAACTAATTAATGATTTAATGAATGAACAAACGACAGGCACATCAAGCACTTTAAACGGCTTAGGTGATGTCGGCACATTACAACAATTAATGGATTCAATCCAATCGAACGGTTCTGAAACAAATTCAAATTCTGCAAATAGTTACATCGCATCATTCTTGTTAAACAACTCTGGCAATTCTTTGTTAACATCAAATGTTACTACGACAAGCGAGGTTGAGGAAACACCCAACTTAGAACAATATGCGAAGGATTACACAGGTAAAACCGCGTACACAAACCTTTTAGCTGGGGCTGAACAATACAGCGCTGAAATCGCAAAAGCCGCGAAGACGTATAATATTCCTGAAAAGCTAATCGCTTCTGTTATGAAACAAGAATCGAACTTTAATACAGATGCCAAAAGTGGTGCTGGGGCATCAGGCTTAATGCAATTAATGCCTTCTACTGCACGCTATTTAGGGGTTAATGACAGTTTCAATCCAGAGCAAAATATTATGGGCGGGGCCAAATATTTACGTCAAATGTTAAATCAATTTGACAATAATATTGAAACCGCACTTGCAGCCTATAACGCAGGTCCAGGAAACGTCAAAAAATATGATGGCATTCCACCATTTAAAGAAACACAAAACTACGTTAAAAACATTTTAAATTACTATAACGCCTAAATAAAATGCCCTTCAAAAATTTTTTGCAGGGCACTTTATTTGTTAAAATTACGCTACGTTGCTAGAATAATTGTATCGCCTATAAAAATGTTTCATTACATACAGTGAAAAAACTAGTTAACTTATAGACGAAGTAAGACACAAAGGGGTAAAACAAATGAATCGAAAATATACGATTCCGTATGAGGAACTCGGCGCTGAAAAGCTTTCTGAATTAATTAACGCGTTCTACTCTCGAGTGGCGAAGCACCCTTTATTAATTCCTATTTTCCCTAAAGATTTAACGGAAACCATCCGTAAACAAATTCAATTCCAAACGCAGTATCTTGGCGGACCAGACCTTTTTACAGAAGAACATGGTCATCCGATGATGCGCGCTAGACATATGCATTTTAAAATTACACCCGACCGTGCCCAAGCATGGCTTGAATGTATGGCAGAAGCAATGGACGAAGTAGGCCTAGACGGCAAATTCCGTGAAGTGTACTACAAACGTCTTTTAATGACTGCTCACCATATGGTCAATGCCCCCAATGATGAGGAGGGATTTGAGTGAATAATGTCCAACTTTTACAGCAACCAATAACACCTTCTGCATGTAATAAACCGATTGAGTTATATATTTTTATTGACCCCCTTTGCCCAGAAGCCTATGCAATGCAAATGACATTACGTAAGCTTCAAATCGAATATGGTCATTATTTTACATGTCGATATGTACTGAGTACGGAACTTTCTGCACTAAACTGCATGACGAACCGTATGAAGGGCTGTGTTACAGGAGCAGAATTGGATATTACGCATCCAGCATTACCTTCTATCGCGATTAAGGCAGCTGAACTACAAGGGAAACGTGCAGGATTCCGCTATTTAAACAAAGTACAAGAAGTAGCGGCGCTCAAAACACGCAACATTAATTCACATGCAACATTGCTTGCCATTGCACAGCACGTTAACTTAGATATGAATGAATTTACAACAGATTTTGGCTCGAAAGAAGCAGCACGTGCGTTCCAAGGTGATTTATATTTAACTCGCGAAATGGAAGTCGAACAAATTCCAAGTATTGTCTTCTTTAATGAATGTATTGAAGATGAGGGGTTAAAAGTAGGTGGCTCTTACAATTACGAGGTGTATGAGCATATTTTAAGAGAACTTCTCGATGAAGAATTGATT
The DNA here is from genome assembly GCF_003073375.1 of Lysinibacillus sp. 2017. Classification (NCBI taxonomy): domain Bacteria; kingdom Bacillati; phylum Bacillota; class Bacilli; order Caryophanales; family Bacillaceae; genus Lysinibacillus; species Lysinibacillus sp. 2017. Next base: position 749,416 of record NZ_CP029002.1, on the reverse strand, counting down.
CGCCAACCCCTTCCTGGACTGGATGAACTATTTGATCGTTTTTCGACAATGACAACAGCAGAAGTGGCCGAGATCTATTCAATCAATGAGCAAGCCGCAGAGCGCGAACTAAAAAAACGTATGCTGCAACAAAAGGTGGAACGTGTTATGACAGACGATTTGACACTATGGCGTGCAAAATCAACTGAAACCAACCGAGCAAGTAACATGAGTGTTTAATTCCTGCTTCATAAGCAACACAATCATACGCAGTTGTAATCATATAATCTATTACTTTGGTCCCTTCATGAATGAAGGGGCTTTTTTAATGGGGATTTTAGGATTGTCGTGGTGTCCCCCTTTTTCTAATAAAGTGAGATTAAAGTGGGATCTGTTTGGCAGGCAAAGCACAAAGTCATAGAGACATATTTCACGTATCTCTGGGGCTATTCTCTGTGCTCTGTAGAAGGCCCGTCAATACAAAGAAAGTCTATCTAGCTACGCTTACTCGTATGTAACCGATATTCCCAATTGAAGCCGCTACTAATCGAAGCTTGCCAAACAGCCGAGTAATCATAGACGGTAAAGTAAGCCGATAATGTCACTCCAAATAAAATTGCTATCACAATGAAGCTTGCTAGTAAACTCGCTAGACCTTTATTTAATAAAAGTTTTCGACCCTTTTTAGTTGGATATATGACTAATTGTGTGCTCTGTTCGAACTCATAATTTGTAATGAACGCTGTCAACAGAACAACAAGCAATACCCCTTCAACTGCCAGTGTTTTCATATTCGTACGAAAAAGCTCTGAATGCATTCTATAATTACTTAAGAAAATTCATTGCTTATATTCGTTCGTAGCGACAATTTCATCATAACGACTTTCCCACCCATCAAACTCTGTTACCATTTTTTCTCAAGCCAGCTTGGCAGTGAATAGAGCTGGAAAAAGGCATCTTTTTCTTCGCTTAAACTAGCAAACCTGTTAACGACAATAGCTACAAACACATAAAGCATGGGGCCGCCAGATTTATACGGATTTACAACGTTAAGCGAAAATAATGTTATCAACAATGCTTTTTGGACGTTCTTACTTAATATTAAATTTGGTATCATTGGAAAAAGAAAAAGAGGTGCTATTTATGAAAATATCAGAAGCATATGGAAAAGTAATTATAGATGGCTTCGAGTTTTACGGTCAACTTGAGGAAAATAAATTTTGTTCACAATGCAAATCTAACTTAGTTTATTATGAAAAATTTGATACATATTTCTGTCCTAAATGTAATAGTTGGACTGAATCAAAATGTAGTGACTCTCATTGTAAATATTGTCCTAACAGACCAGAATATCCTCTACCACTTAAATAGCAATTTAGGAGAATTTAAAAACTTAAGAGAAAAATGTCCCTAAACGCCGCTTTGAGTGCTTATTTACAGACATTACCTAATATAAGTGCGGATTGTAAAAAAGCTTATGTACCTGTCTTTCACTTTATAAATAAAATGACCTCCATTAAAGCCGTTTTACTCCAAAAATTCATATATAAAAATAAAAGGGTTTCAATATTTAGGAGGGAATATAACTATTATGGCACGATAATAATTAGCAAAAGAGGCTCATACGTGGAAAAAATAAATACAATTATTGATTTATTAAAAAATAATTCTTTAATCAGCACAGATTTAAAAGCAGAAAATCTAAATAGTGGTACTACAAATGGTGTTTTATATTTACTACTTGTCGATAACAAACCAACATATGTAGTAAAAATGGATATAGCAAATATAATAAAGCCGACGCAACAATTTCTTACTGCTTATAGTGATACGAGCCTACTACCTAATATTATTTACACAGATCCAGAAGAACAATTTATTGTGTATGACTACATTGCTGGAGAAACACATTTTAATCGAAGTTCTAAAATAGACTGGATGACAATTTTAATAAAGCAACTATTTGATAAATACACTAAGGTAGATGAAGCTACTCCTTGGGGAAGAATAAACGGTACTTCTAGAAGCAGTTGGTCTGATTTTAATCAAAGTAGTCTAGAATATGCGCAGCAAAATATAGGAAATGTTCTTTCAGTAGAAGATCATAAAAGGGTAGAACTTTTAGTAAATAAGTTAAAGGGATATAGCCAATTGGAAGAAAAATATTATTTACATGGAGATACTGGCGTACATAATTTTGTTTATTTAAATAAGCAATTAAAAGGTGTGATTGATCCCTCACCATTAATTGGACCAAAAATTTATGATTTTACATATGCATTTTGTTCATCACCAGACAATCTAGATTTGAATACGTTGCTTACATTATTTGCAATGTGGAACAGTGATGTTAGCTATACCGAGGAAAGACTTTTAGATGAGGTAATTTTTCAATTATATACACGTATAGGAATATGTATTAAAGTGCATCCACATGATTTGCCAGAATATATGGATGCATGGGAACGATATAAAAAATATTTACCAAATAATTGAGTGTAACAACTAAGTAATTTTTTCTTAGTAAAGGAGTATAAGCCTAAATAAAATTTATATTTGAGCGTAGTTTAAAACCGCCTTTAACTATGTTACGGAGAACCAAATCATAAGTGAAGTTGTACTGCGAAAAATAATTTTAAAGAGGACTGTTCGATTCACTTGTTCTGAGTGGCTGTAACGTATAAATAAATCTCATTCAAAAGTTACCAAACGTCGGTTTGGGAAGGTTATACTTCAACTAACGCAGCAGTTTAGTGGAATAAGAAATCATTTCAGGGAACACTAAAATGAGGTGTATTCAATGAAAAAATACGTGTTCTTATTGTTAGTGTTTATTTTCTTTGTAGTTCCAAAAAGTAATAGTGCAACAAATGAAGGATATGAACTGGTTACGAAGCTACCCAACGAGAATATAGAATTGTACGCTAAGAAAATGAACGGTTTATATCGGGAATTTAAACTTGATTTCAAAGGAGATACTTACTTCAGACCTTTTTGGATAAATGTTACGAATCCTACCTATGCCCCAAAACTTTTTTACGAAGATATAAACAAAGATGGAACCAAGGAATTAATCATAACTTTAACAAAAGGATATGGTACTGGTGTACTAGATGAAGAAGTGTATGTCTATAAAAATAAGAATGGATTATTTGATATCATTGTCGATAATCCTTTAGCAATTATCAATAAAAACGTAAAAACAAAATTAACTATTGAAAAAGCAGAAATCATTTTGGGAGACAAAGTAACCATTATTGAAACTAAGTCAATAGAACCGTCGCATTTATTTGAGGATATAAGTTTCGGCAATATTATTGATTATGAAGTAATTAACAAAAATCTTATGGTCAGAGTAAGTGGTCAAATTTCACCAGCGATGTTTGTTGGAGATATTATCATTACTTATGAATACCGTGATAAAATGTATCAAGCGAAAGCAATTGAGTTTATAACCGACAATAGTAAAAACCCTTTTTATGGTCCAGTGAAACATTAAGTGATATTCAACTAACGGGGGCTTTAGTGTAACAGCATTTCGAAATGTCCCCAAATCTCGCTTTGGGAACCATTAAAGGAATCTATTGACCTCTTCTAGAAATATTAATATAACAACTTAGGAGGTGTTTAAATGTCTAAAAGAAAAGAAACACCAGAACAGACAAGAGAGCGTTTATATCGAGAAGAACAAAAAAAGAATCCTGCTGGAAATTTTAATGACAATCTTAATCGCACACAAGCAGGTATGCCTAATACTACTGGAATGAGTATTAAAGAAATCGGTGTATTAATTCTAATCATTCTTGTTATTTTTATTGTATATAGTATTTATAAGTCATTCTAAAAACGTTCCCAAATGAAAGCTGAACTGCACCCCAATTGTTAGTAGTGTCTAACAATTGGGGTGCAGTTCAAGGGCGCTTTGGTAACTAGGGTATACTTCAACTATCGTTGCAGAATATTGGTAATTCTTCGAGATTTTCTAGAGGGTTTGGGATTGTAGTGACTATTGAATTTTCAATGGATTTTTTTGCACATTTAATTCATCCACTTTGCTTACTTAAATTTTTTATTATCTACTGTAACAGGATTTTCCCAATCATAAGTAACAATGAACTTGTTATCTTCTTCATTAAAAATGGTCATTTTACCTGTTTTTTCAACATTGCGCTTACCAATTGTCACAAACATTGTATATGCGATTTCGAAATTATTATCTTTTTCTTTGATAGTATCAATTTTGACATCGTTTAACTTCACATCAGTTTGGTTTTCAGTGGCAAAGTGATTTGGAAAATTAAAGATTCCGTTCTTTACATGTTTTTCATATACTTCTTCATTTACGTAAGGTTTTACGTCCTCTAAAAGCTTTGAATAGTCTGTCGGGTTCTGTGAATCTGCTGTATAAATTATAGTTTTATACTCTTTTAAAAAAGCTTTTATATCATCTTCACTTACACTTTTATCTTTTTGACAGGCACTCAATCCAATAACCGAAATGACCATCAACAATAATAAAGTTAATTTTTTCATCATGCATTCCCCCTTCATTGTATTTTACCTAATCATATATTTAAATGCACTTCTATACAAAATAACGTTCCCAAATAAAAGTTTGGGAATACCAATAAAAGCTCAAAATACTGTTAAATCAGTATTTTGAGCTTTTATTTTGATATAACGATTATGCATGATTTTATACATGACACATAAAGCATTGATATAGCACCATTTCCCGCATTTTTTGCCAAGCTTTAAATTATGGATCTTGCATAAATTCTTGGATATTTTTTCACCTTCTCCTAAAAAACTGATACTTGACTCCCCAAGATTAAATGAATGCAGTTATCCAAATTTACTTACCAATACTAAAACAAACTATTGATAATCCTTTTTTGCTATGTTTAATGGGTTACATATTGATTTGGCAAGCCTAGCCTGCCAAATCCACATTCACTTTTATTTTACGAACTCTATATTAGAAAAATAACTAGCTATGATAAATCCCTAGAAAAACAAAAGAGGCGCCCCTATCTTCATCAGATAGGACGCCTCTTTTTTCACAAAGGGGATGGGAGAAATGTTCACGTTCAAACAAAGGGGTGTATGTTTGTTATGTGATTTATTTCACGTTTATTACTCTATCACGGAATAATAATTGTTGCAACGAATCGAGCATTGTTTCACAAATTCGACATATAGTAAGCGTTTCCATAGAAATGAAAGCGTTTTAATAAGGTTTAACATTCTTATAAACGAAAAAAACCTTCAAAACCATTGATACACAACACTTCATAATACATCCAAATTTTTTCAAAAACTTTCATAAATCAAATATCCACTACCATAAATAGCCACCATTCTCCAGAAATTCATGGTTAACGAGAAAAAAACGCACCTAAGCTAGATGCGTTTTCATTATCAATTAATTATTTAATAATAATTTTTCAAGCTCATTTAATTTTTCTTCGAATACTTGGCATGCAAGTGCAATTGGCTCTGGAGATTCCATATCTACACCAGCTGCTTTTAGTACTTCGATTGGGAAGTTCGAGCAACCTGCTTTTAAGAAATTGTTAATGTAACGATCTACAGCTGGTTTGCCTTCTTCTAAAATTTGTTTGCTTAACGCTGTTGCAGCAGATTGACCTGTTGCATATTGGTACACGTAGTAGTTGTAATAGAAGTGTGGAATACGTGCCCATTCAAGCCCGATTTCTTCATCTACTGTTACTGCGTCGCCAAAGTATTGTTTGTTTAAGTCGTAGTAAATTGACGTTAATTTTTCTGCAGTTAATGCTTCGCCTTTTGCGTCCATTTCATGAATGATATGCTCAAATTCAGCGAACATTGTTTGACGGAATACTGTACCGCGGAAGCCGTCTAACCATTGATTTAATAAGTAGATTTTCTTCTTATCGTCATCTAATGTTTTCATTAAGTGATCGAATAATAACTCTTCGTTACATGTAGAAGCTACTTCTGCAACGAAAATTGAGTAATCTGCATATTGGTATGGTTGGTTGGCACGAGAGTAATAGCTGTGCATCGAGTGACCAAATTCATGTGCTAATGTGTATAGGTTGTTAATGTTATCATGCCAGTTCATTAATACATATGGGTTTGTACCAAATGTACCTGAAGAGTATGCCCCGCTACGTTTTCCTTTGTTCTCAAGCACGTCTACCCAACGGCTATCCAACCCTTTTTGTACGGTTTCTTGATATTCTTTACCAAGTGGTGCGAAACTTTCTACCATTGTTTTCTTCGCATCTTCATACGCTACTTCCATTTTCACTTCTTTAACAAGTGGTGTGAATAGATCGTACATATGCAATTCATCCACGCCTAACACTTTTTTACGTAGCTCTACGTAACGGTGTAAGGCTGGTAAATAATCATGAACTGTTGAAATCAATTGATCATACACTTTTTCAGGGATGAAGTTGTTGCTAAGTGCTGCATGACGCGCTGAATCGTAGTTACGAATTTTTGCTGATGCGTTATGTGCTTTTACATTACCAGCTAACGTAGAAGCAAATGTATTTTTAAATTGACCGTATGTTTTGTAAACCGCTTTAAACGCAGCTTCACGTACTTCACGGTTATCACTTTCTAATTGCATGATGTAGTTACCATGTGTTAATTGGATTTCTTCGCCGTCTTCCCCTTTAATTTTCGGGAATTCTAAGTCAGCATTGTTTAAAGCGCTGAATGTTGAACCAGATGCACCTGATACTTCAGCCATTTGTGCAAGTAGCTCTTCTTTGTCAGCAGATAATATATGCGGACGACCTAAGTTCACTTCTTTTAAGCTTTGTTTGTAAAGTGCTAGTGGTTCATAACTTGCTGCGTAGCTATTTAAAGTCGCTTCATCTAAAGCTAGAATTTCTGGAGTAATGAATGACCATGCTGCACCAACTTTTGCTGCTATTGAACGAACGCGGCCGTCTAAATCTTGGTATTTTCCATCCGCTGTATCTTGATCATGTTTTAAATGAGAGTATACGTATAATTTGTTTAAACGCTCATACATTGCATCACTATATTGTAATGTGTTATATAAGCTTTCCGCGCTATCCGCTACTTTGCCTTTGAAGTTTGCTGCCTGTTCAGATAGTTTTTCAACTTCTTTTAACTCTACTTCCCAAGCTTCATCTGATTCAAAAATCGGTGTTAAGTCCCATGTTAATTGCTCTGGAACTTCATTACGCGTTATTACTTTTTTCGCCATTTTATATGCCTCCTAATTATTCCGAAGTTCGGAATTATAAGTCTATTTAAACAATTCCATTAACCAAATGCAACCAATTGGTCGTAAAGTAAATGAATTAATTGCTCTTCCAGTATATCACTATGCACATTTTCAATAGCCAGTTTTTTTAGAAGTTCTAAATAGTTATCGACCGCTTGTACCATTTGTTTTCCTTCATCTAATTTCGCCCACTTTAAAAAATAAGGAATGGACTTTAGATGCATCGATTGCGGCGTTAACTCGTGACATTGTAGAAAATAAAATAATAATAGTTGCCACTCTACATTGGGTACTGGAAGTGGTGCAGAACACTCAACAGGAATGCCGATAAAATGAGGGAGTTTAAAAATGGTACACTGCATTTCATAAATGGCTCGTAAAAATGAATCATTTACACCCTTCTTACTTAAGAATAACCGAGAACGAAGCGTTGTATTACGAATCATCAGTACTTTTGTAAAAATCATTTGAAATGTTTGTTTTGACATTACTTTCGGAATAAAAAATGGGAAGTTTTGCTGCGTTAATGGTAACTCTTGAATGACGCCAAAATATTGCAGACCTTGAATCGGTATTAAATTACTGACATAGTAAAACATTTCACGTTGGACATCATAGGTTATTAAATAGTGCTGCTTTTTATACGTTTGAATAAATTGTGCGTTTGTATGATTGATGGAAATTTTCGTTATACCTACAGTTTTAAAGTGGGCATTTGGAGTATGGAGGAGCCAAACGGGGTTTATATTGACAACTTGATAGCCATTTGTACGATTTTGAAATAGCGGCCCAGCAATTTTACTGCATTGAAACTCGATAGCATATTGCTCGTCATCTTTTGTCACAAGCAAGTCAGGGCGTTGTTGAATTTGCGGTAAATAGGGCTCTACAACTGTTGGAAGTTGAAGCCTTGTAAAAAGCGAATACAGTTGCTGCTTTCCGAGTAGGTGGGCTGCGGATTCTCCTTCTGAAAAAAAGGAATCACAGGCATTATTCTTCAAATGGGCAAAATGAGGAATTTTAATCGTCCCTATTTTTAATAGTAGAGGTTCTTTACATTGCGGGCAAAAAAATGGATTCGTTTCTTTTAGTTGTCTTAAATCATCGTGTGACATTTCGCGCTGAAGCTGAAAAAGTTTTTGCTCTTTTGTTATAGCTACTAACAACGTCATCCCCCTTTTTACTTTATGGTAACGACAATGCCAATCGCTTTCAACTTACGTAAAATAACTACTGCGAAACTTTCTTTTTGACGACAGAATAACTTGAACTTTTTGCAGAAAAAAAGACTGCCCATTTCGGACAGCCTTTTCATCATTTAAAAATAATTAACAATAGTTTCAAAGCAATTTTCAGCAATAATGACTTGTGCATATTCTTCTAAACGATGAAGTGTCACTTTTGAAGCCGGTAAATATTCACTGCATAATGCGATCACATTTTTGGCTTCATTTAAGTCCATCTCTTTTAAATCAACGAATAAATAGTAGTCATCTTCCCATTTATAAAGTGTCGATTTTACATCTAATTGTACTGCACGTGTTGCTAATGGAACTAAATCATCAATATCTTTAAAGCGGAATCGCGCATTTTCAATTGGCTCATCTTCTTTTATTGCTTTGCCGAGCGAGTTAAAAATCGACTCTTCCATTTCGTTTAATTGGTCTGCTATATGGAAGTCGTCTTCGAAAGCGCCTACCATAGATGAAGTTTCGGAATCATTATTGACAGATGCACGTGTGACAACGACCTCTAAGCCAACTTCTGATGCATTGATATGAATCCAAATCGGACCATCTAAATCGAAATAATCGTCTGTATTCACATCACCAATGACATCCCAGAAAAGCTCTTCACCTTTAGCGCGATTGTACCAAATCTCTTCACGACTATAACCGCGGTCTTCGATATCACTATACGTTATAAAAAGTTTTAACGTATTTTCATTAATGCGTTCGATGTCCATTTGACCTCAACTCCCTTCACAGTCATTCATAGAGCTACGTGCTATTTTAAAAAAATAGTATTTCACTTAAAGTATGCTTCACTTCATGTTGCTCTATAACATCTGAACTAAGTACGTTTCGAAATTCTAGAAACGTATCTATAACTCTATTGTATGATGGATTGCATTAAAATGAAAAGGAAAAACATTGTAGAAATAAAATTATTTGAATACTTGAAATTGTATTGCGCCTTATTAACGAAATCAAGTGGCAATTGCCCTTTCATCATTTATGAAAAATGGTACTTTCACACATAAACAAAGAGAGCTGTAGGCATAGTGTTTAATTCTTCAAATAAAGTGGTCATTCGGGTGTACCAATTGGGCGGGCGCAGCACACATTCACAAAGCCTCTTTCGGTCTTCTAATGAAAAGGTTATTCAGGTGTAGTCATTTGGCGGGTTCTTCGCACGCAAGCCGCACAGTCAAGATAATGTCACAATCCGTTTGTTGTGACATTATCTTTGTGACGAAAGCGAAGCGACAGTCACAATTTAATAGACTATATAGAAGGAGTTTAAAAGACCCGCCAATACTTGGTGTATCCATTTTCCTTTTGCTTGTATTCACGTGCTGGCGCTTACTGTGGTAGGCGCCAGTCTTTTTATTGGGTGAATCTTTTTATACAGTAGGGTTTATCATAGTGAATTCATCCTTTGTTATAGGGGTGATTCGGGTGTTTCGTTTGGGCTGGCGCAGCACACATTCACAAAGCCTCTTTGCAAGAGTCTCTGCGAATGTTCTTTGTGCTGTGTGTAAGGCCCGCCCATTCAAGGTGTATCCATTTTCCCTTTACTTGTATTCACGTGCTGGCGCTTACAGTGGTAGGCGCCAGTCTTTTTATTAGGCGAATCTTTTATACAGTAGAGAAAGTTTAAGTGGATCTGCCTTTTATTAAAGTGGTTATTCAAGCATAGTCATTTGGCAGGTTCTTCGCACGCAAGCCGCACAGTCAAGATAATGTCACAATCCGTTTGTTGTGACATTATCTTTGTGACGAAAGCGAAGCGACAGTCACAATTTAATAGACTATATAGAAGGAGTTTAAAAGACCTGCCAATAGAGGGTGCATCCATTTTCCTTTTGCTTGCATTCTCGTGCTGGCGCTTACTGTGGTAGGCGCCAGTCTTTTTATTGGGTGAATCTTTTTATACAGTAGGGTTTATCATAGTGAATTCATCCTTTGTTATAGGGGTGATTCGGGTGTTTCGTTTGGGCTGGCGCAGCACACATTCACAAAGCCTCTTTGCAAGAGTCTCTGCGAATGTTCTTTGTGCTGTGTGTAAGGCCCGCCCATTCAAGGTGTATCCATTTTCCCTTTACTTGTATTCACGTGCTGGCGCTTACAGTGGTAGGCGCCAGTCTTTTTATTAGGCGAATCTTTTTATAAAATAGGTAAAATCACAATGTATTTATTTATCATCTAAATACTGTGAACTCATTTATGTAGAGTTTTAGTAGAAAAGGCAATCCTGCCATTATAGAATATAAGGCTTTGACAACTATTGAACCTTATCTATCCATATATTCATCCCTTTACAAAAAGAGAATCTGTGACAGTCCCTTTCACACTTAATTCAACGGACTCGCTATAAAAGTAAACGGCGCCTTTGCTCGTCAACAGCGCCGCCCCCGAATACATGCAAAAGTAGAATGGATTAGCCTATGATTTTGCTGGCCTAGCATACCGCAACAGTATCAGTAGTAGGGACACGTACCACGTGACCCTGCTGCTGATATGCGGTCGCCTGCCAAAAAACGATACACTTTCAAAGCATCTCTATTAGAAGATGACTAGCTCTGACAATCCCTTCAACTCACAAAATTCGACGGACTCACTTTAAAAGTAAACGGCGCCTTTGCTCGTCAACAGCGCCGCCCCTGAATACATGCAAAAGTAGAATGGATTAGCCTATGATTTGGCAGGCCTAGCATACCGCAACAGTATCAGTAGTAGGGACACGTACCACGTGACCCTGCTGCTGATATGCGGTTGCCTGCCAAAACCCAATACACTTTCATAACATCTCTATTAGAAGATGACTAGCTCTGACAATCCCTTCAACCTACCAAATTCAACGGACTCGCTTTAAAAGTAAACGGCGCCTTTGCTCGTCAACAGCGCCGCCCCTGAATACATGCAAAAGTAGAATGGATTAGCCTTCGATTTGGCAGGCCTAGCATACCGCAACAGTATCAGTAGTAGGGACACGTACCACGTGACCCTGCTGCTGATATGCGGTTGCCTGCCAAAACCCAATACACTTTCATAACATCTCTATTAGAAGATGACTAGCTCTGACAATCCCTTCAACCCACAAAATTCAACGGACTCGCTTTAAAAGTAAACGGCGCCTTTGCTCGTCAACAGCGCCGCTCCTGAATACATGCAAAGGCATAATGGATTACACTTTGATTTGGCAGGCCTAGCACAAGACGCAAAGAAGAGTCGTACAGATATGTGCAACATATCTTTGCGACTCTGGGCGCCCAGCCTGCCAAAACCCGATACACTTTAATTACATCTCTATTAGAAGATGACTAGCTCTGACAATCCCTTCAACCCATAAAATTCAACGGACTCGCTTTAAAAGTAAACGGCGCCTTTGCTCGTCAACAGCGCCGCCCCTGAACACATGCAAAAGTAGAATGGATTAGCCTATGATTTGGCAGGCCTAGCATACCGCAACAGTATCAGTAGTAGGGACACGTACCACGTGACCCTGCTGCTGATATGCGGTTGCCTGCCAAAACCCAATACACTTTCATAACATCTCTATTAGAAGATGACTAGCTTTGACAATCCCTTCAACTCACAAAATTCAACGGACTCGCTATAAAAGTAAACGGCGCCTTTGCTCGTCAACAGCGCCGCCGCCCCCGAATACTTGTAAAGGCATAATGGATTACACTTTGATTTGGCAGGCCTAGCGCAAGACGCAAAGAAGAGTCGTACAGATATGTGCAACATATCTTTGCGACTCTGGGCGCCCAGCCTGCCAATACACAATACACTTTCATAACATCTCTATTAAAAGATGACTAGCTCTGACAATCCCTTCAACCCAATATATCGAAAGGATTACAAATAATATAAAACCATAAAAAAAAGATGTTACAATCGCAAATCTGCATCCGTAACATCATACTTACTTATATATTTAGTTAACCATACGTTGTGCTTCTTGTAATTGATATGCGCGAACTTTACGAGGTAGGAATCGGCGAATCTCATCTTCGTTATAGCCTACTTGTAAACGTTTTTCATCCAAAATAATTGGGCGGCGTAATAAGCCTGGGTGCTCTTGGATAAGCTCGTACAAACGTTGTAAAGGTAATGTCTCAACATCGACATTTAATTTTTGGAAGATTTTTGAGCGAGTGGAGATAATCTCATCTGTTCCATCTTCTGTCATACGTAAAATTTCTTTAATCTCACTAATTGTAAGAGGTTCAGAAAAAATATTGCGCTCTGTATATGGAATATCATGTTCCTCTAACCATGCTTTTGCTTTTCGACATGAAGTACAACTTGGTGAAGTAAATAATGTTACTAACATTTGTGTCACTTCCTCTCTTATTCATTTCAACTACTATGTGTCTCCAGTTCTAGACTCACCTGGACACTATATCTTCATTCAATTAAGTAAAAATCATTCATTAAAATGAAGTGAATTTATACATCAAAATCCTTAATTTAGAATTAATTTAATTTAAGATTCTCTTCTTATTATACAAGAAAATTTCATATTTGAATACACATTGTCAACAAAAAGGTCATAGAAGAAGAGATTTTTTGGTCATAAATATTCTCGAATAAGCTTATTTATTCTAAAGTGAATCACACAGTAGATTTACCCAGAATTTTTTAGTTATAAACTTCCATAAAAACTAATTTTAGTTCTCAATTAATAGCACCAATTGAGAAAATAGTAATAAGAAAAATGCTAATTATTCGTGAATTTACAATTATTAAGCTTAGTCTTTCTATTTTCCCTTCACTTTATACAATTAAAAATATTTTTTGGTGAAACAATTGCTTTTATTTTACAAAGTGCGTTATAATCACTTTCAAGATTATGAAAAACGAAGACGAAGAGTAGTACATTTAAAAAGAATGTGTAGAGAGTCTGTGGTTGGTGTGAACAGATCATTCATTAAATGGAATGGACTTCCGAGTTAGCTTTGTGAAAATTTCCAGTAGTAAAGCTCGTTCCTTCACGTTACGAAGAAGAGTGGCCTGTCATGGGCAAGCTGGGTGGTACCGCGGATTCTAACATCATTCGTCCCTTCTATTAGTTATTAATAGAGGACGCATGATGTTTTTTTATGTTCATTTCGCTATCAAGGCGAGATAGATTTCTTAAATTCAAGGAGGAATACCCAATGAAAACCATCTTTTCTGGCGTACAGCCAACAGGAACAATTACTTTAGGAAACTACATCGGTGCGATTAAACAATTCCCTGCACTACAGGACGATAACAACGCGATTTACTGTATCGTTGACCAACATGCGATTACCGTACCACAAGATCGTTTAGAACTACGCAAAAACATTCGTTCATTAGCAGCAATGTATATTGCAGTTGGCATTGATCCAAAAAAATCTACATTATTTATCCAATCTGAAGTACCAGCACATGCACAGGCAGGATGGATGTTGCAATGTGTCGCTTCAATTGGCGAATTAGAGCGTATGACACAATTTAAAGATAAATCAAACGGCAAAGAAACGGTTTCTGCCGCACTATTAACATACCCACCACTTATGGCAGCTGATATCCTTTTATATAATACCGATATCGTGCCCGTTGGTGATGACCAAAAGCAACATATCGAATTAACTCGTGATTTAGCAGAGCGTTTCAATAAGCGCTACAATGATGTATTAACGATTCCAGACATTCAATTACCTAAAGAAGGCGCGCGTATTAAATCCTTACAAGAGCCACTGAAAAAAATGTCAAAATCTGATACAAACACAAAAGCAACAATTCGTTTACTAGATACACCAAAAGAGATTGAGAAAAAAGTTAAATCAGCAGTAACTGATTCTGAAGGCATCGTAAAATATGACATTGAAAACAAACCAGGTGTTTCAAACTTATTAACAATTGAATCTGCATTATCAGGGTTGTCAATTGCTGATTTAGAAGCGAAATATGCAGGTAAAGGTTACGGAGACTTTAAAGCGGGTGTTGCTGAAGCTATCATTACACACTTAACGCCAATTCAAGAGCGCTATTATGCATTAATCGATTCTCCTGAATTAGATGAAATTTTAGACGAAGGTGCTATTAAAGCAAACGCCATCGCCTCAAAAACGGTTAAGAAAATGGAGAACGCGATGGGCTTAGGGCGTAAACGACGATAAACATCCCGATTATCGCACCAAAAAACATATAAAGTTCCGCACTATTAAATATGTACAAAAGCACCGCATGCCAGGAATAACCGAGTGTACGGTAATTTAAGTACAAGATGATATTACTAATCGACATCACACAAATGCCATAACAAAATAAAAAAAGTACAAAGCGTGTCATCAAATGGCCCCCTTTGTACATCTATACGAAAAACCAACGTGCTACATGCGTAACGCGTTGGTTTTTTGTATTTCTATAAATTAATCAGTATATTTTTTAAATAATAAACATGCGTTATGCCCGCCAAAGCCTAGTGAATTACTTAGCGCATAGTCAATATCCGCTTTACGTGCTTCATTTGGTACATAATCTAAATCACATTCTGGGTCTGGATCATGTAAATTCATTGTTGGGGGTAAAATTCCTTCTTTTAATGCAAGCACCGTAAAGATGGCTTCAACACCACCAGCCGCTCCTAATAAATGCCCCGTCACACTTTTCGTTGAGCTCATCGCTAGTTTATAAGCATGGTCACCAAACACAGTTTTAACTGCTTGTGTTTCAAATAAATCATTGTATGGTGTACTTGTACCGTGCGCATTAATATAACCAACTTGCTCTGGTACGACACCTGCATCATTTAACGCCATTGACATGGCACGCGCTGCCCCTTCACCGTTTGGAGCCGGCGCAGTAATATGGTGAGCATCCCCTGTTGAACCATATCCAACAACTTCACCATAAATTTTTGCCCCGCGCGACTTTGCATGCTCTAAGTCTTCTAATATTAAAATACCAGCGCCTTCCCCAATAACAAAACCGTCGCGATTTTTATCAAACGGACGAGAAGCGGTATTCCTATCAGGATTTAATGATAGTGCCGTATTCGAACAAAATCCAGCAACAGCCATTGTCACAATCGGTGCTTCTGCTCCCCCTGTTATCATCACATCTGCATCGCCGCGCTCAATCACTTTAAACGCATCCCCAATCGAGTTCGTACCTGATGCACAAGCTGTAACCGAGCAAGAGTTCACGCCTTTTGCCCCTAAATAAATCGATACTTGCCCTGCTGCCATATCTGGAATCATCATCGGTACAAAGAATGGGCTAACACGACGAACCCCGCGCTCTTGGAATGTTAGAAATTGTTGTTCATGTGTTTCCATTCCGCCAATTCCCGAACCAATCCATACCCCTACGCGCGGTGCCATTTCTTCGGTAATCGTAAGGTCGGCATCCTTCGCGGCCATCATTGAAGCAGCCAGCGCATAATGGGTAAAGCGGTCCATTTTACGTGCTTCCTTTTTCTCAATATAATCTTCTATATTAAAATCGTTTATTTCAGCCGCTACCGATACTGGAAATTTACTTGTATCAACACGTGTTAACGGACCAATTCCTGAT
Source organism: Lysinibacillus sp. 2017 (assembly GCF_003073375.1). Lineage (NCBI taxonomy): Bacteria > Bacillati > Bacillota > Bacilli > Caryophanales > Bacillaceae > Lysinibacillus > Lysinibacillus sp. 2017. The sequence continues at coordinate 733,402 of NZ_CP029002.1, read as the reverse complement.
TTACCAGCAACAACATTTTTCCAAGACAGTTCTGCAGTATTCCCAATTGGTGAAACTGCGCCAATACCTGTTACTACTACTCTTCTTTTTTCCATGTTTCATTCTCCCTTTGCTTCAATCAATTTCTCCCGCAATAAATAGTGTTCCTATTTTCCCCATTTAATTGCTAATGCACCCCATGTTAAACCGCCACCAAATCCAACTAATACAATGATATCGTCATCTTTGATTTTTCCTGCCGCTAAATCATCGACAATCGAAATACCAATAGAAGCAGCTGAAGTGTTACCGTAATTTTGAATCGTTTTCGACATTTTTTCTTCGGGTAAGCCGAGGCGTTCACGCGCGGATTCCATAATTCGAATATTCGCTTGATGTGGTACTAAGTAATCGACATCATCCTTCGTTAATCCGGCTTTTTCAAGTACGTTAATAGCCGATTCTCCCATTTGACGCACAGCAAATTTAAATACTTCACGGCCATTCATATAAATTTTTCTTTCATCATTTAAATAGAGGTTTTTGCCACCTGTTCCATCTGCCCCAAGCTCAAACGATAAAATACCGCGCCCTTCAGACACTTTACTGATGATTGCAGCACAAGCGCCATCACCAAATAAAACGGCCGTATTTCGATCTTCCCAATCCGTAATTTTCGTTAACTTTTCTACACCTACTACTAATATATAGTCATAGCTATTTGTTTCAATAAACTGTTTTGCAATTGTAGTTCCGTAAATAAAACCCGAACAGGCTGCTGAAATGTCCATTGCGCCACATCCAGAAGCCCCTAGTCGCTCTTGAATTTGACAAGCTACACTTGGAAAACCTCGATCCGGCGTTACGGTAGCTACAATGATTAACCCAAGCTGATCCGCTGTAATCCCCGCATTTTCAAGTGCATTCTGCGCTGCCTTAAAGGCTAAATCAGATGTTTCTTCCCCTTCAGCATAGCGTCGTTGCTCGATTCCTGTACGCGAACGAATCCATTCATCTGATGTATCTAAAATTTTCTCGAAATCAAAATTTGTCATTACCTTTTCCGGAACATACTTCCCGATTCCGATAATCCCTGCATTCATATAAAAAACCCCCTTGTTTAAAAACATCCCCTGTAAATCAACACTAATTATTAGTAGTTGGTACTAATTATAGATAATAAGTTTTCTGAATACAAGTATTTTTTGATTTATCAACGTGTGTCAATAACCGAAATGATTGAAGTTTTATTTAATTTCGTGACAACTTGGCGAAAAATTTCATAGATTGTTTTTTTTTATGAAGGCTTATGTTATGATATTGTAGATGTAATTTCATACTACCGTTATAAATAAGTTCAATTGAGGTGAAATTGATGCAATATATTATTACTTTCTTCTGGTCATTCCTATTAGTAACTATGTTAAACTACGTAGTAAGCTCAGTTAATGGCGTAGACTTTAACTTCACGAATGGCGTTATCGTTTCATTAGTATTCAGTGTATTAGTAATCATCATCGCTGCAGTGATTCCAAACGAATCAACTCCAGACGCAGAAGCTGAACATCACTAATATTAAAAAACACAACTCATGCAATATGCATAGGTTGTGTTTTTTTGTTTTAGTTCATAATTTTTAATTCACCATTATCTAATGTAATCGACATGGTTTGTCCTGCGGTTACTTCCCCTTTTAATAATTCACGGGCTACCATCGTTTCTAAATGGCGTTGTACAAATCGTTTTAACGGACGTGCCCCAAACTGTGGATCAACACCGTTTTCAACAACCCAATTTACTACTTCATCTGAAACATGTAAAGTAATTTCTTGTTCTGCCACACGGTCTTGTAATTGATGGACATATTTCCAAGCGATAGCATGGAAGTGTTCATTTGATAAAGCATGGAACATTATAATATCGTCCATACGGTTTAGTAGCTCTGGCTTGAAGTGCTGACGTAGCGCAGCTTGCACTAACGCTTCTGACTCTTCGTTTTCTTCCAATAAGTAATGCGATCCGATGTTAGACGTTAAGATGATGACCGTATTCGTGAAGTTCACCATTCTACCTTGGCTATCGGTAATACGACCGTCATCCAAAACTTGCAATAAAATATTTGCGACATCTGGATGTGCTTTTTCGATTTCATCTAGTAGCACAACTGAATACGGGTTACGACGAACGGCTTCTGTTAATTGGCCACCTTCTTCATAGCCAATGTATCCTGGAGGCGCTCCGACAAGTCGTGATACAGAATGTTTCTCCATATATTCACTCATATCAATACGAACGAAATGATCCTCTGAATCGAATAGCTGTGCGGCTAATGCTTTGGCTAATTCTGTTTTACCGACACCTGTTGGCCCTAAGAATAAAAAGCTTCCAATCGGTTTGTTCGGATCTTTAATACCCGAACGAGCACGCCATACTGCTTCAGTTACATATGTGACTGCATCGTCTTGACCGACAACACGTTCTTGAAGTGTATCTTTTAAACGAAGTAATTTTTCACGTTCCCCTTCTACAAGCTTCGTCACTGGAATGCCTGTCCACCGAGAAATAATTTTTGCGATTTCTTCCTCCGTTACTTCTTCACGTAACATACGATTGCCTTCTGTTGCCTTAAGTTGTTGTTCAAGCTCTGTTACTTCTTTTTCAAGCTTTGGAATTTGACTATATTGAAGCTCACTTGCTCGAGCAAAGTTACTGCCTGTATTAATCAAATACTCTGCTTCTGCTTGATATTTTTTCAATTGGTCTTTTTTATCACGAACAACTTGAAGTCCACTTTTTTCAAGTTCCCATTGCTCTTTCATCGTTTTAATGGAAATTTCTAGCTTTTCAACTTCCTCACTAATTAGGTCAAGACGTTTTTTACTTGCATCATCTTTTTCTTTTTTTAGTGCCTGCTGTTCGATTTTTAATTGGGTTAAGCGGCGTGTTAATTGATCAAGCTCTTGAGGCATTGAATCAATTTCAATACGAATCATTGCACACGCTTCATCGATTAAATCGATGGCTTTATCTGGCAAGAAACGGTCGGTAATATAACGATCCGCTAATTGTGCAGCAGCGATAATCGCGCGGTCATGAATACGAACACCACGGTGATGTTCTTCAAAGCGATCTTTAATCCCGCGTAAAATCGATACGGTATCTTCAATCGAAGGTTCGCGCACAAGTACTTGTTGGAATCTGCGCTCTAATGCTGGGTCCTTTTCAATATTCATGCGATATTCGTCTAGTGTTGTTGCACCAATACAGTGGAGCTCACCACGTGCAAGCATTGGCTTTAACATATTACCAGCATCCATCGCGCCTTCTGTTTTACCAGCGCCAACGATCGTATGAATTTCATCGATAAATAAAATAATGTTTCCTTCCGATTCTTTCACCTGTTTTAAAACACCTTTTAAACGTTCCTCAAATTGCCCACGATACGATGCGCCTGCGATTAATGCACTCATATCTAATTCATACAGTTCCGCTTCTTTTAAGCCCTCTGGTACATCTTTGCGGACGATACGCTGTGCAAGTCCTTCGACAATCGCCGTTTTACCAACACCTGGTTCACCGATTAATACGGGATTATTTTTCGTTTTGCGCGATAATATGCGAATGACATTACGAATTTCTTCATCTCGGCCAATGACTGGATCCATTTTGCCGTTCTTTACTTGTTCGATTAAATTCCGTCCAAATTGTTCTAATGGTGGACGGTTATCTTGTGTTTGATTAAATTGCATAAAAAGCACCCCTTTTTTAAAAGTTTGACCTTTACTGACTAATTAGATTATAGGTCAAAATAAATCAAACTTCAATGAAATACGCTCAACATTTTTAATTATTTTCAGAAATTAATGTGGTATGATGTTTGTAGTATAATATACAAATTTTTACACTTTTTCTCGTGCTAGCCCGATTGGTTCAACTAACAATCTGGGGGATGAAGAACACCCAGATTGTTGAAGTTTCACTTTATTTCCTTATTGAAAGGTGTGATTTTTATCGAAACAGTTCAAACCATTCCACAAGATATTGCCATCCTTTGTCAAACAAAAGGGACCATTTTTAAACTTGAAAAAGGAGCGACCATTTTTCAAGAAGGCGAGCGAGCCGAACATATTTTTCTTATTAAAAGTGGATCTGTACAAGTAAGTAAAGAAACAGAAAGTGGTAGAGAATTAACAATTCGCATTTGTGGAAAAGACTGCTTAATTGGTGAAAGCTTAATGTTTTGCAAATTTACGTCCCATTCAACGACGGCAAAAGCATTAGAAGCTTCTGAAATTTATTCGATTCATAATGATTTGTTAGAGTCATTTATTCAAGATCACCCTACTTTAATGGTTGACTATTTAAAGTGGATCCAAACGGAAAATATAAAAAATCAAAGTCGTCTGCGTGATTTAGTTTTACACGGCAAAAAAGGTGCGCTATTTTCAACATTAATTCGATTAGCCAATACGTATGGGAAATTTAGTTCAGTCAATGAAGTTTTCATTTCGATTGCTTTGACAAATACGGAAATTGCCAATTTATGCGCAACAAGTCGTGAAATGATTAATCGTATGTTAAACGATTTACGAAAAGACAAAATCATTAAGATCGATAGGGGCTATATTACCATCCTCGATTTAAATTATTTAAAACAAGAAATTGATTGTGAAAACTGCCCTCTAGCGGTTTGTAGAATAGATTAAAAAATCCCGTTCGATTCTTAATTAAAGGAATCGAACGGGATTTACTTTTTAGCGGATACCTAGTGCCATTTTTGCGTAGCGTGACATATTGTCTTTAGACCACGTTGGCTGCCAAACGATATTTACATTTGTTTCTTTAACTTCTGGTAGTTCCAATAACGCTGTGTTTACTTGGTCTACAATAACTGGACCTAGTGGGCAACCCATTGAAGTTAGAGTCATTGTTACGAACGCTACCCCTTCATCTGTTAAATCTACATCATATACTAAACCTAAGTTCACAATATCAATGCCGAGCTCAGGGTCGATTACATTTTCTAGAGCACCTAACATGCTGTCTTTCATGTCTTGATCAATCGCCATTTGTAGTTTCCCCTTTCGGAATGGTGTTAATTGTTATCATAACATCATTGTGCGAGTTATGCCAAATGTTGTGCTAGGAAGTTTGTTACTTGAAGCATACCGCTTCGTGAAACGGCATGCCCCGCTTTTGGCGCACTAATAAATTCAATTTGAGTATCGCTATTATTCAACACATGCTGTTCATAAAAATCACGACTCATTTCATAAGGAACAACTGTATCACGTTCACCGTGCCAGAAAATAATTGGACGATGTTTCCACGCTTCTTCCTTGTCTTCTAAATTATAGCGGTCTAGTAACAGGATCAATTGTTGTTGCTCATTCTTCGTCATCGGCAACTTGATTCCCTTTTCAGCAAATTCCTTCACTTGATGTTCTGCAAATTTAGTATAGCTCGCTGTTCCCATACAAATACCTGCTGTTTTAATCCAAGGATAAACCGCTAAACTACCTGATGTCACAACGCCGCCCATTGACGTTCCTGATACACCAATTTTATCACTTGCTAGTAATTGCTTTTGCTTCAATTGTTCATAAATCGTATGTAATTCATTTACCGAAGTTAATACGATTTTCCAAAAGCTCGCATTCATTTCGATTTCAGATAAGTTACCAATACGTTCGCCATGCAATAGCGCATCGGGTAAAATAACACGAATACCTTTTTGAATCAGTTGATACGCATAATGCAAGTTATGTTCTTTCGCACTCATAAAGCCGTGGAAAAATACGACAACTGGCGTGTTTTCATTCATTGTCTCGTCATACACATGTAGTAATGGGATTGACTCCCAGAGTTCTCGTTTTACAATCACATTTTTCACCTCTACTTTTTACTATATCAAAACTTTCCATTTGTTTCAAAAACTTTGACGTATGTTTCTTTATCGCGATACAATAATACACATGCTAAAGGAGGCTTTTTCCTATGAACGAACATTTAATTGTACTAGATTTAGATGGTACGCTTCTCACAGATGAGAAAAAAATTTCGCCGATTACTAAACAAACTCTACTAAAAGCAAAAGAAGCTGGTCACCAAGTAATGATCGCTACAGGTCGTCCTTACCGTGCTAGCGAGCTCTATTATAATGAATTAAGCTTAACGACACCGATTGTCAATTTTAATGGTGCCCTCATTCACCACCCGAAAAACCCAATGTGGAAAAAAATTCATACGACCGTTGATTTACGTGTTGTTCACGATGTTATCGAATCGGTTCATAAATATGAATATGACAATTTAATCGCCGAAGTGTTGGATGATGTTTATATCCACCGCGAAGATGATGGCGCACTGCAAATTTTTCATATGGGCAGTCCTAACATTTTAACAGGTGATTTAACGAAAAACTTGTTTGAAAACCCCACAAGTTTATTAATCCAAGCGAATGATATGAACACACCGATTATTCGTCAGCACTTACAAGATGTTCACGCTGAGCTCATCGAACATCGTCGTTGGGGCGCACCGTTTCCAATTATTGAAGTCGTTCATAAAGGCTTAAGCAAAGCGGTCGGTATTGACCATATCGCGAAAGAAATGGGCATACCGCGTGATCGTATTATTGCTTTTGGTGATGAAGACAATGATTTAGAAATGATTGAATACGCTGGTGTAGGTGTTGCCATGGGGAATGGTATTCACGACTTAAAAAATATCGCCAATGAAATTACACTTTCAAACAACGAAGACGGCATCGCAAGAATATTACAAGATCGTTTGAAATTATAACAAAAGCCCGAAGTCATTTAAATTCCAAATGACTTCAGGCTTTTTTAATAGGCTTATTTAGCTTGTTGTGCCTGTTCAGCACGACGTTTTTTACCACGCTTCATAATAACAATCATGAAAATTGTATAGAGGACAATGACTAAACCTAACGCAACAACGTATGAGGTATTAATACCGCGCGCTTCGATTACTTGATAAACTTCTACCATTTCACGATCTAAAATGATTGTGTAGTTGCCATCTTTGTTTTCACGAATAATTTCGCTATCAAACATACCACGCACTTCTTTTCCTTCACCAAGTTCTGCTACTGGAATATTAATACGCTTCGTTTTACTACTATTATTAATGACAACGATCCATGTTTCTGTATCTGATTTACGCTCAAATACCATGTAACCATCTTCATTTTCTAACCATTTAAATTCACCATTACGTAGCGTATCTGAATCATTACGTAAAGATTGTAGTTGACCAACATAGTCACCAAGTTCTGAATCCGTTTTAAAATTGTAATATTGATGTGCTTCTGCACCAGCTGTACCATTCATCGCAATTTCAGAACCGTACGAAATGACTGGAACACCCGGTAATAACAACGTACTTGCAATTGAAATTTTACTACGTGTTGGCGGGTACATATTTTCAGAAGTTGACGCTAATGTAAAACGATCTGACCAAATTGTATCTGGCATCGTTAATACAGGCGTTCCTGAAACAGCCTCGTTAATATGATCTTCTAACACCGTTGTATTTAAATCAACGTTTTTAAAGGCGTTTGCATAAAGTGGCGCTGTATCTTCGTAAAATTTCGCATCAAAGTTCGCATCACTTTCCGCATTAGCAATCACATAAATGTCTGATTTTGCTGCTTTTAATGCGTCAATAACCTCGTTTAAAAATGTTGTGTCCGCACCTTCGATATTCGTTAAACGTACACCATTTACTTCATACGTATCGACAAATTTAACTGCTGCATCGATTAAAGCCGATTGTACAGCCTTATTTGAAAGATCCCACTGAATTTGACCATCATTTGTACTGGCAACAAAGCCTGTCTGATCAGCCCATTCATGATTTGGACTTACATTCGATAATGGGAAATCAACCATGATTTTCGTATCACGTTCGTTGAATTTTTCAACCACTTTTTTCAGTTCATCTTCCGTACCAAAGTGTTTATCCAATTCAGCGTAACTTGTTAACATAGAACCATCATATTTTTCTGTTGCGAACACAGAGCCAATTGATAACATCGTGTAGCCCATATTTGTTATGTAATCAATTTTTTTCACTAAGCCATTAAAGTCGCCACCTGCAAACATTGACGGATCTTTGGCATTGACGAATTCATCATCATTTGAACCAATTCCATTGAAGAAACGATCTACTAATAAATCATATATACTTTCATCTGCAATTGTATGTGTCTCTTCTGCGTTCACTGGCGCTAAAGCAAATGACGTTGAAAGAAGAACACCTGCAGTTACGACACCTAACCATTTTTTAAATCTCAATTTGATTCCCTCTCTTTCACAACAATCCATCGTCATTTTACCAAAAAAACTAGGTAACTAGCTATGATTACCCAAGTTATTTATAGCAAATAAGACAAATCCGTGACAAAAATGTGTAAAAATAGAAAAAACCACTTCGAAAGCAATTGCTTCGAAGTGGTTGGAGTTGGCATATTAGAAGTTTATGCCTATACCCATGCTTAAGCCTAGGTAAAGTGTTACTAATAACACAATGGCAAATAAAACCCAAAATACATTCACAGATTTACCTTTGTTTTTACGCGCTAAAATCATTTCCATGAAGCCAATTACTAAAATAGCAAATAAGACCTTCATATCATAATTCATACCGCCCTCTGCGATTTTGTCACGCCATTCTAAGAATAATGCGCCACCTGTAATAATCACTAAAATGTACATTACACGTAATGCCATTTGAACGCCTGTTAACTTCTTGCTAGCAAATGCTGCAATGAAGAATAGTACTAATGCGATTACCCATGTTGTAATGTGTAAGTGTGTACCACTAGTTAAGAAATCCATATATTTTCACCTCTTCTATTTTTTCTCTACAAACAATATCCTACCATGTGAGAAGACTAGAATACAATGAATAAGATTTCACTATTCTTACTTTACTATTAGGCAAATCGGTTCGCTAAAGTCCCAATTCCTTCAATTGCAATTTTCACTTCATCGCCTGCTTTTAAAAATTGCGGAGGATTCATGCCTTTACCAACTCCAGCTGGTGTTCCCGTTAAGATTACGTCACCAGGCTCTAGCGTCACATAGTTTGAAATAATCGAGATAATGTCAGACACCGAGAACATCATATCTTTCGTCGAACTATTTTGACGAACTTCACCATTTACTTTTGTAACGATTGACAACGCATGCGGATCTGGAATTTCATCTTTTGATACTAAGTATGGTCCCATTGGGCAACTACCATCTAAACTCTTACCTAAGAAGAATTGTTTATGCTTTTGCTGTAAGTCACGCGCTGTAATATCGTTAGCAATTGTATAGCCAAAAATGTAGTCAATCGCCATCCCTTTAGGAATATTTTTTCCGCGCTTTCCAATAACTACAGCTAATTCACCTTCATAATCCAGTGAATCTGTAAGTTCTGCATGTACAGGTAACGTTGTTTCATCGGCAGCAATAGCCGTTGGTGACTTTGTAAAAATCATAATATTTTCTGGCGCCTTGTCAGCACCCATTTCGACTGCATGATCATTATAGTTTTTTCCAACACATAAAATATTTTTCGGTGTGCGTGGAATTGGAGAAAGCCATTCAATATCTGTAAAAGCTAATTTAAATTGTGCATTATTCTCAGCCTTTTGTGCCGCATCTACTAATTTACGAACTTGTTCAACAAAATCAAAACCTAATGTAATACCTTCAATAATCGTTTCAGGAAAGGTAGGTAAAATATTAAGTTGCTTTTGAATTTCAACAACATCCCATACCGCTTCTTCTCTTTTTACTTTTGGTCCAAATTTAATTTGATCTTTTAGTTTAAATGATAACAGTTTCATAATGTAGAGCGCTCCTTCTGCTTTTTTTACATAATACATCATAATCGATAGAATTACCTTACTTTTCTGATAAAGATGAACTTTAATCCGTGGATGCTTTTTTTCCACGTATTATTAGTTCATACAATCGGGCTTTTACTAGCTAGTTCTTTCCATAAGTTAATCGCTTGATTGCTGCTTCAAGTGGTCCCTGTTTAAACTTCGACAACCATAGCTCCGCAAATAGCACTTGTACGATAAATAATCCGAGCGCAATGTAAATCCCCATTTGGACATCGACTTTTCCATACAAGCCAAAGCCCCAATTATAAAATAGTGCCGTGCAAACAATCGATTGCATTAAATACAGCGTCATCGACATACGTCCTGCCTTGGCAATCGGCGACAAAATTTTCACGATTACCGGTAACTGAGTTAATAACACAATCACCGCAATATAACCAATCGCTAAAATAGGTCCCCCTACATACACTTGTAAATAGTCATTACCAAATGTTTGAGCTCCTGCAATCGGTAAGCTTTTCACATAAATTCCAACGCCAAGACCAACAACTGCTAACACAATCCATAAAACTAACTTTTCTTTTGCTCGTTCGATTAAACGCCATTTCGCCATTGCAGCGCCAACCAACATATACGGTAAAATTGTAAATAGTGAAGAAATCCACATAATCGTGCTTAACTGAATCGCTAAGTCATCTAGACGTTGCGTGAAGGCATCCATCCAATTCCCTACACCATAGGCAGTAACAGCATTTTGAATGGCCGTAATATCAACAGACAATGTACTTGTCGGCTCGTTGAAAAAACCACCAAGCATGTACACACTTATAAAGAAGAAATGATACAACCCGTTTAATACAATAGCTACCGTTAATAACCCACCTGAACGTAAACGTAAAAAGGCCATTAAAAACACGCCACAAAATGCATATGTTGCTAAAATATCGCCCCACCAAATAAGAAAAGCGTGAAGCATCCCAATAACAAATAAAATAACTAAACGTTTCGGTGCAAATTTATAAAAGTTCGTGCCATTCGCTTTCGCTTTTAAAAACTGCATTGCTAAACCATACCCGAACAGCATAGAAAATAACGGATAAAAACTACTTTGCACATAAATATCTAAGTATTGTTGCAAAATAATGTCTTTGGCCTCTGTAAACCAACTACTTAAATCGGCAATATGCGGCATTGGTAAATAGAAGCCGAACATATTCACAAGTAAAATGCCAAGTAAGCTAAAGCCACGTAAAATATCTAACGTTGCGATGCGTTCATTCACACCAACTGGTCTAAAATTCACTGTTAGTCCTCCTAATCAATCTTCACTTCTTGTCCAATGCTATATAAATATAATAATCGTTCGCTCACTTGAATACGTTTGATCGATTCAATAGCATGCTGATAATAGTTTAATTGAATTTGGTAGGACTTTGTCATTTTTTGTTTAATTTTCTCAAAATCTTCTAAAATAGAACCTTCAATATAATCCGTTTTGTAATCCAGTAGCACCCATTCACCGAATTCATCTTCAAACAAGCAGTCAATAACCCCTTGAATAATTTGCGAATCCCCGTCTGTATCCTTCAAGCTGAGCGTAAATGGTACTTCGCGTAATATTTCTTTTGCATGTACAAAGCGTTGGCCCACATTTGTTGTAAAAAAGGCCAACACTTTTTCAGCTGATACCGCATCTGCTTCAATTTGCTGAAGCAATTGACGGTCGACTAATGACTGAATAAAATGCTGTGTTTCTTCTAGTGTCGTAAAGCCTTGTTGTGGAAGATGCTGCATCACTGCGTGGACCGCAGTACCCGTTTCAGTTGCTGATAATTTACGTTCTTTTTTCCCTTTTAACATAAAGCTTGGTACATTTGCCTTTACGTAACGTTTCGCTTCTAAGTTATACAATTGTTCTTCTTCCATACGTTGCAAGCTTTCTAAACGCTTCAGCTCACTTACTGACGTTTTCGATTTTTTCGTAACCGCCTGCTCGTATGGATAGCGTGTAGAAAAACGATTGGTTAATAGCTGAACAAGCTCTTCATTTACTACTTCTTCTAGCTTTTCTTCCTCTAGTGGGGGCGCTTCTAAAGCTACTAAAAATTCATTATTAGGAATGATGTTTACTGACCATTTTTCGGTAGTAACCGCTTGTTTTTCATAGCCGTAATTTGAAAAGAAAAAGTCGCTATGTCGTGCAACGGATGGACCGACCCAACTTAAATAGCTATTAGCCTTCGCGCGTACATAACTTGGTAGCACCTTTTCCTGCATATCTTGATAAAATGCCCATTCTTCTTTTTGCTTTTCCCAATCCTTAATCGAGCCTACTAAAATGAGTCGTTCCTTTGCACGCGTCATCGCCACGTATAAAACGCGCATTTCTTCAGCTTTCATTTTCGCAAGCTTTTTCTCTTTGACGTAAAGATGCGGAAGCGATGTGGAAATGATATTTAAATCAGGATTTACTGACTTAATCGCTAGCCCAAATTCTTGATCAAAAATGTATCGACTGCCTAAATCTTTTGTATTGAATGTTCTACTCATACCCGCCACAAATACGACCGGGTACTCCAGTCCTTTTGATTTATGAATCGTCAATAAGGTCACGACATCATCTGCTTCACCAATAGATTTGGCGATTCCTAAATCATCCCCGCGTGAATGCATACGGTCTATGAAGCGAAGGAAACGGAATAAGCCGCGGAACGATGTTTTTTCATAACTTAATGCGCGGTCATGTAATGCGCGTAAGTTCGCCTGGCGCTGCTTGCCATTTGCCATTGCCCCAACCATTTCGAAATAATTCGTATCTAAATACACTTGCCAAATTAAATCTGCGAGTGAGCCGTGACGTGAGAAATTACGCCATTTTTCATGCAACGCAAAAAACTTTTGTAGCTTCTGTTCGGTAGGAATCGGTAGTTCACCACTGGCTTGTTCGTAATACTGTTTCAACGCATCATAAAATGGCGCCTTCCCATTTACTAAGCGAATCGCGGCTAGTTCATTTTCGGTTAGACCGATAAACGGTGCGCGCAACACGGAAGCGAGTGGAATGTCCTGATACGGATTGTCGATGACTTTTAACGTATTCAGCATAATCATCACTTCAAGTGACTCGAAGTACCCGCCATCTGTTTCTGCATAAAGCGGTAATCCAGCGAGTTTAAATTCTTCGGCAAATGTCGTATACCACGAACGTGAGCGCATTAACACGACAATATCGCGGTAGCTAATCGAACGTGTTGACTTCGTTTTCGGATTATATACTTGTCCACCATTTTCTACGAGGTCACGGATTCGTTTAATAATATAACGTGCCTCTTGCTGTGCCGCGCTAATACTTTCTTCCTCTTCGGTGCCTTCTTCAGCGCCTGGAACGACTTGTGCCTTAGAATTACCTTCTAATAACACAAGTTCAATCGGTACATGCTGTTCATCGTAGCTTGCACCAAATTTCAGCTTGGCCTGCTCGTCATAAACGATTTCACCGACTTCCTCATCCATAATTTGCTCGAATACATAGTTTGTCCCTTCAAGCACTTCAGAACGACTACGGAAGTTCGCATTTAAATCAATTTTCATGCCAGTATTCGTTGGCTCTTCCTCAAAACGCTTATATTTCTCAAGGAATAAGCGTGGTTCAGCTAGTCGGAACGCATAGTAGAGTAGGAACCCAGCGCCTTGCTACATTGCTGTAGTAGGTTTCCGGAGAACCCCTCCCCGAACCGTACGTACTCCTCTCAGAGTATACGGCTCTCCACTTATAACAAATCTATCGTTGTTTATGAATTTCTTTATGACATTTTATACATACGACTAGTGTTTTTCGTTGCTTTGCGAGCATCGTCCGTTCCCAATATTCCTTACCTTTTAAGTTCTTAATTTTATTTACATGATGAATTTCGAACTTTGTATCTGGGTGGTTGTCTCCACATAATTCGCATTGTTTTGCACTAAGTCGTTTTTCTAAATCATTTCTGCCTTGATATACATATAAATTTGGTAGTTGGTCCATTTCTGATTGTAAAATATCTTTCTTTTTTTCAAAACCATCTTTATAGAAATAAGCTACTCTTTCACCTTGCTTTGTTTCATACTTTACTCCCCAGTACTTACCTTGCTTAAACTTAACCTTCATTTTTGATACTGTGGATTTGTATTTATTCGCAAGTGTTTTCAAACAGCTATATTCCATTACATAACGCAATTGCCACATTTTCTGACTTACATTTTCTGCTAATGCATAATAGTTGTAAAGTCCACGTAGCTCTGCGTTATATATTTCGATGACTTCTAAATCAGGTAGACCGACAAGTCTTGGCCGATGCAACATATCCCATTGTTTCGCATCAATATCTTTGACCATCTTATTTTTCAAGATGACCTTTTCAATTGTCCCTTGAGGTATTCGTAGTTGAACATATCCTCTATATTTACGTTTTTTTACACCGTTTTTATCTTTTGCCACACTTAAATCATGGCTAATTGAAATATCGTAGCTTAAAAATCGAGCGAACTTTGTACTATGTGTAATGAGTGTCTTTTCTTCCGATAGCTCTAATTGTAAACGGTCTTTCAAAAAGTCTTTCATTGCTTGTTTTAAGCGTTCACAATCCTCTTTACTCCCGTTTACACCGACAATAAAATCATCTGCATAACGCACATATTCCATTGCTTTATACGTATCGGTATTTGGTTCATAGTACGCTAAATTAAGCATTATTTTCTTATTCGCCTTATATTCTTCAATCAATTGTTGTCGTAATGTTTCATCTTCTGTCGCAATAATCTTTTTCGATAAACGCTGATTACGCATATCGTATTTACGATATTCCATATTTCGTTTACGTCCTTTTTTCGGTTCACCTAAATCAAATGAAGGTTTCAATTCATTTTCAACGTATTCATCAAATTCATTTAAATAAATATTTGCGAGTAGTGGGCTAATAATACCGCCCTGTGGAGTCCCACTATGCGTCTTCTGGAATCGCCAATCTTCAACGAATCCTGCTTTTAAGAATTTCCACATAAGACGAATAAACTTTTCATCTTTAATTCGTTTACGCAAAATATTTATTAGCACTTGATGATTAATATTATCGAAAAATCCTTTTATATCACCTTCGATAAACCAATTTACACCTGTGAAGGTTTTCTTAATTTCGATTAATGCTGTGTGACAACTTCTTTTCGTTCTAAAACCATGAGAATGATTTGAAAAATTCGGCTCATAAATTGATTCTAAAAGCATACGACATACTTCTTGTACTAAACGGTCTGTAAATGTAGGGATACCAAGCGGTCTTGTATCTCCGTTTTTCTTTGGGATATGAATGCGACGTACTGGCTTTGGCTGGTAACTTTCATCTTTCAGTAATTCAATAATCGCTTGAATTTTTTCTTCACCAAATCCATCTGCCGTTTCATCATCGATACCTTTTGTTGCACTACCTTTATTTATATATATCTTTGTATAGGCTTTTTTATAAAAATCTTCGTTGTATAAATGTCTGTACAGACGGTCAAACTCAAAGCCGTCTTTCATTGCTTGTTTCGATAGATTGTATAAGACAATTTCTGAACTTTGCATAGAGCATTTCGCTCCTTTCTTTATTGTTTTATACGTTATAAGCTGCTCCCCTTCGCCATGTAATAGGCTTTCCCTATCTCGGACTACTACGGGAGCTCCGTTACCGTATTGGATATTCAGTACCTTTGTACATAGCCTAGTGGCGTTCCAAATTAGGTAATCCCCATTTAGTATATTGTATACAGGCTCGATTCATTGTCGGAAGGAACGTTCATCCTTTTCTTCAATCTTGAAGTGTGTCTATTCTTTCATGAATTAGAAACTAGACTTACGCCTCCATTTATAGCGCTCGTCCATGTTCAGTCGTAAGCATTTAATACGCTGAACAGAATAGATTCTAGGTTTCAAACGGTTTCCTAGACGGTGCCAGCATGACCCCACTCGGACTATTCTTCAAGCAGTTTAGCCTTCTTCCTCATATGAATCTTTTCTATCTCGCCATTCAGTCGTAACCTTTCCGTTTAGGTTAACTTATGACTTTAACCGACATGCTACACTCCCTCTTTGGTTTCCCTCCAAGATAAGTCGGCTGATAGTTAAACCGTTTCTGTAGTTTATTCACCGCCAAATGGTGAAATATACAATACCCTTATGGGCGCACAATAGATTGCTTTACGTCCCCAACCATGAATAGATTGCCGTTTTCTTCTGTCCCACTTTTTACTAGCTGTAAAATTGTCTCTTGTAGGCGATTGACGTCTTGATACTCATCCACAAGCACTTCTTTAAAGCGAGCCTTAAAATTCAGTGCCACATCAGACGGGATGGGTGGATTTGTGTTGCTTTCTTTGTCTGTTAAAATTTCTAACGCGTAATGCTCTAAATCTGAAAAGTCGAGTAAACCGCGCTCACCCTTCGCCTTTTTAAACGCTTCACTATATTCAATTGTTAGCTTCACAAGTGTTTCAATGATTGGTTTTGTCGCGGCCATTTCTTGAACGTATAGCTTCGGATGACGTGCAAAAAAGGATTCTTTTAAGGAATTAATCATTTCCTTCGCTTGGTCACGATGATCTTTTACCACCGCATAAAACTTACGGTCATCATCAGTATCTTTTTTTGTCACGGCCTTAATGCGACCAAATTCAATTGCTGGTAGTAAATGATAGGCTTCTTCCCACGTGCTATTTTCCATCGCATCCAGCACTTGCTTCGTCGCAAAATATTCCCCTTCAAATAGCTCTTTATTTTTTTGAAGAGCTGGTACGACTGAGACAATTTGCAAACCCTTTTCAAGTCGATTAACCGCTTCTTTTAAACTCGCAATAATAAACGGGCGCACTTCTTTAGCAATCGCTAATTCGTCAATCGGGCGTTCTGGGTCTATATCGTATTTTTCTGGCAGCGTCTCTAGCCATTCATACGGTCTTGGCTGTACACGCGATACTTTATACATTTCCTGCAATAACAGCTCAATCGCCTGGTCACTACGATCCGAAGCAAAGCTATCAACTAACGTGTAAAGCTCTTCTTTCGTAAATAAATGTTCCATATCCCCGCGGTATGCTTTTTCTAACACATCAATTAACACATCATCTTGTAAAAGTGCGGCTTCCTCGGTACTCGCTAAACGAAAACCTGGATCTAAATCAATCGTGTACGCATATTCACGACAGATAGATAAGCAAAACGAGTGTAATGTGGAAATTTGTGCTTTATTTAATAAGCTTAATTGACGGCGTAAAAAGCTATTGTTCGGATCTTTTGAAATCGCCTTTTCTAATGCTTCTGCCATACGATTACGCATTTCGGAAGCCGACGCATTCGTGAAGGTTACAACTAACAATTCGTCGACATCAATGCGTGTTTCCTCTGGTGCTAAAATTTTCTGGATAAGGCGTTCAATAAGTACCGCCGTTTTTCCTGACCCCGCTGCTGCGGATACTAAAATGTCATGGCCAAACGCATAGATAGCTTTCCATTGTACGTCCGTCCACTGTACATCATTCGGTTTCGTTGGAATCTTCACGTAAGCACACCACCTTTTCTATATTTTCGAATACTTCTTGCTCAGATTGCTTTTTCAACTCATTGAAGCTATTGCCTGTTTCCGCTTGGTCAAATTGACAAACCGCCTTAAAACTACAAAACGTACAAGCTTTTTGATTCCCAAGACTATACGGTTTAATTTCCGTATTACCGCGATAAATTTCATTGCCGGCCGAACGGAATTTATGATGTACAAACTCTTGCAAGTTTTCCATTTGCTGCGGCTCAATTACCTTCGATGAACGACCATTAAATTCTGGATCCTCCGCGCTTTTAAATGCAGCTGGTACGATAATCGATGCTTTATTTGGCTCCAGTGACGTGTCCATCAGTTGCGCCACTTCCACGTCTTTTAACATATAGCCACTTAGCTTGAATTTTTCCTGGCGCAGGCTTTCGATCTTCTCTAGCTTTTCATAATCCTCCGTACTTACTAATGGATTATGCACATGTAAATAAAACATCCCAGCAGCTTGTACAATAATGTTTTCAAGCTCCGATAAATCTTGTACGAATTTACTTTCCTTCGCTAAAATCGGCACGTTTTGCATCGCCACGTCTAAATACGTTAACAGCTGCAATGAAATTCCGTTATACACTTCAGTGAAATCTAATTTACGACCACTCGATTTATAGTCAATGACACGTAAATATAAGTTCTCAGCATCTTTATACGCATCAATTCGGTCAATTTGCCCGCGTACAAACATTTTACGGTTGTCATCTAAATCAATTTTTAATGCTTCTAATGGATTACGATCATCCTTCTCGGCATTTTTATCATCGCGTTTTCCGAATGGTTTTTCATGTGCAATCGCTTTAAATTTCGATAAATCACTTTGATTGATCAGCGCGAATAATGTACGCGCCACGATTTTTACGAGCTTTGTTTTAATATATTCAAAGCGATGACTACTTTTTAAAATGCTGTATGAGAAATAATCCACTAATTTCGTAATCGTCTCATTGGCCTTTTTATAGCACGCAATATAGTTGTTCAGCGGAATCACTTGCTCTTTTTCTGATAAAATCGAGCGAATCGCCTCGTGAAATAAATCGCCCATTGCAAACGATTCTAACTTAAACTCGGTACGCTCCTGTAATTTCAGGCCATACGAAGCAAAATGCGAATACGGGCAGCTATAAAATTTTTCAATGCGTGATACACTCGCTAAAAAGTTTTCGCCGTAAAGTTCCGTTGCCATTTCCTCTGTTAATGGCTCTGCTTCATTGACATGATAAAGTGGTTTTGTTACGACATTTAATACATGCTGCCACTCGGGTTCACGCTCATAAAATGCTTTTAGTGCATTCCAAGCTTCTGGTAGCGGTCGTTTTTCAAATTGCGCTTGTTTTAACTGCGTCATTAAAAAGCCGATTGCTGGTTGCGGGTGACGTAAATAGTCGAGTAAGTACGCCTCATTTTTCTCATCAAGTGGATCCATCACGATTTGCTTATGTGTTACTGTTCGTTTAATCTCACCATCTTGTCCTTTAATTTCAAACATTTTATGCAAACGGTTCACATAAATAGATGGCAGCTTGCCTTTACTTTCTTCATCTGCACTCGAATAGGTCACATATAAATACTCTGTCGGTGATGAAATCGCACGGTAAAACAAAAAGCTTTCTTGTAGCAAGCGACTTTTCACACCCGGTGCTAGCTCCACATCTGACTTTTCGAATGTTTCACGTTCATCATCAGATAGTAAACCACCCGAATCCATGCGCATCGGGTACACCCCGTCATTGACGCCAATAATGAAAATCGCCTTTTTATTATCAAAGCGGGCAAACTCTAATGTCGACACGGTTACTTCATCTAATGTTGGCGGTACACTTGAAAATTGCAGTGACTCAAAGCCTTCATCTAAAATTTGCGCCGCATCCTCTAGCGCAATTTCCTTATCACCAAACATCAAATCAAACTGTTCTAAAATATGCACCCAGCCATTCCAAGCTTGCTCATGCTCAAATGATTGGTGAAGTGCATTTGTCTGTTCCTCTTGCTCCTGCATTTTCACAAGCTTTTTGTAGACGTCCAGCTGCTCCATAAATTCATACAGTGCGACAACAATTTGACGTCCTGTAATGTGAGAACCCTTTAAGCGCTTTTGTAATGCCCCAACAGGCTCTCGAATTAAATCACGAACCGACGCCAATAGCTTTTCATATTCCAGCTCATCTTCCGTTTGCACAGAATTAATCTTTTCTAACGATTTAAAACGGCGATAATGCCAAACATCATCATTAAACCAGCGATCATGTACAATCCCTTTAGCGATAACAAAATTCTCTAACACATCCGCGCGATCACGCATCACGGCTAAATTCGCATTGTAAGGGAAATAAAAGTCCGTTTTCACACTTCTAAATACCGGCTCAAACTTCCAATTTGATGTAATGATTTCTACTACCGAACGACTAAATTCAATGAATGGATGATACAACATCGAGCGTTTTTCATTTGAGAAAAAGGGAATCTCATATTGCTTAAATGTCGTCCCAATAATGGCATCATAGACATCTACTTGACGATACATTATCCCAATGTCTTTATAACGTAACTTTTCTTCTGTCACTAACCGTTTTATTTCCTGGGCAATCCCTTGCACCTCAGCACGTGGATTCATGCCTTCTAAAATTTGCAAATGTCCATCTGATTCGATTGGCTTCACAAATGGTGCTTCAAAACTCTGTTCTACATGCAGTAAATCACTGTGCATCGAACGATAATTTGTTTGCAAGTGAATGCGCGGCTCGACTTCAATCTCAATGCCACGTTCAAAGCGTAACTTTTGAATTTCATGCTGCAATTTTTCATAGCTCATGGCCGCGCGATAAAATACTGAGCCTTCCAGTTTATCAACGGTTGGATCATCCATTGGTAGCACTAATGTCACGCGCTTAGCATAAATGAGTAGTTCTTTTAAAATCGCAAATTCTTGTCCATTAAACGATACAAAACCGTCCAAATACACATCGGTATCACGCAAACTTTCCATTTGTGGCATGCGCTCGATTAGCATCGGGAAGTACCCATCGCCGTCGATAAACTCTGCGCCAATCCGTTCGTCAAGTTGCTGTAAAATGATTTGTAAATCATGCATTTTATGTAGCAACACTTCACTCGCACCGTTTTGCTGCAATGCATCGATCATGACTTCAATCGATTGTAAATTAATATTGTACTGACTAAACTCTTTTAAAATTTGCTCGACTTCCTTCGTAAAGCCTCGTTTGCCAGCTGCTTGTTTAAATAGTAAAAACTCGTCTTTATGTTCTTCCAAAATACGGCGTAAGAGCATGCGGTAACCTGTTCCATCAATTCGTTCTCGCGCAATACCACCCTCTTTTTGCAGGACAAACCATGCTAAACGTTTAAACGTCATGACTTGCGCGCGCATCATGCCTTCAATGCCGTAATTATTCGTCAATTCATATTCCGTTGAAAACGTCATTTGGTCAGGTACTAAAATAAAAATGGGATTTCCAAGCGCATTGGTCTTTAAATCGTCGACAATTTCTTGATGAATAAAAGTCGTTTTTCCCGTACCTGCGCGTCCTGAAATTACACGTAATGTCATTTCCACACCTCTCTTCACCTTAATAGTTTCATTATAATATAAGAATACACGTTCGTGCATCATCGATCACCATTCTATGAAATTTCTTTGTATTCATGTGAGGTGCTAGCAGAGGTGATTCGCAAGGCGCCAGTCTTTTTATGGGGTGAATCTTTTATAAAGTAGAAAAAGATAAGTTCAAGTGGATCCTCCTTTTATTAAAGTGGTGATTCGGGCATAGTCATTTGGCGGGTTCTTCGCACGCAAGCCGCACAGCCAAGATAATGTCACAATCCGTTTGTTGTGACATTATCTTTGTGACGAAAGCAAAGCGACAGTCACAATTTAACAGACTATATAGAGTTTAAAGACCTGCCAATACTTGGTGTATCCATTTTCCTTTTGCTTGTATTCACGTGCTGGCGCTTACAGTGGTAGGCGCCAGTCTTCTAAATTTATCGAATCTTCCTTCTAAAGTAGAGAAGGATACAGTTCAAGTGAATCTGCCCTTTTTAAAGTGGTTATTCGGGCGTAGTCATTTGGCGGGTTCTTCGCACGCAAGCCGCACAGTCAAGATAATGTCACAATCCGTTTGTTGTGACATTATCTTTGTGACGAAAGCGAAGCGACAGTCACAATTTAACAGACTATATAAAAGGAGTTGAAAGACCTGCCAATACTTGGTGTATCCCTTTTCCTTTTGCTTGTATTCACGTGCTGGCGCTTACAGTGGTAGGCGCCAGTCTTCTAAATTTATCGAATCTTCCTTATAAAGTTGAGAAAGATACAGTTCAAGTGAATCTGCCTTTTATTAAAGTGGTGATTCGGGCATAGTCATTTGGCAGGTTCTTCGCACGCAAGCCGCACAGTCATGTTGCACATGTCTGTACGACTCGCCTTTGTGCTTCGTGAAAGACCCGCCAATACTTGGTGTATCCATTTTCCTTTTGCTTGTATTCACGTGCTGGCGCTTACAGTGGTAGGCGCCAGTCTTCTAATAGGGTGAATCCTTTTTTATAAAGTAGTGAAATCACAATGTATTTATTTAACAGCTAAATACTGTGAACTCATTTATCTAGATTTTTAGTAGAAAAGGCAATCCTGCCATTATAGAATATGAAGGCATTGACAACTATTGAACCCTATCCATATATTCATCCCTTTACAAAAAGAGAATCTGTGGCAGGCCTAGCATACCGCAACAGTATCAGTAGTAGGGATACGTACCACGTGACCCTGCTGCTGATATACGGTAGCCTGACAAAATACGAAACACCTTAATAGAATATTTATTTGAATTTGACTAGCTCTGACAATCCCTTTAACCCACAAAATTCAACGGACTCGCTTTAAAAGTAAACGGCGCCTTTGCTCGCCAACAGCGCCGCCCCTGAATTCACGCAAAGGCATAATGGATAATACTTTGATTTGGCAGGCCTAGCCCAAGGCGCAAAGAAGAGTCGTACAGATATGTGCAACATATCTTTGCGACTCTGGGCGCCCAGCCTGCCAATACTCGATACACTTTCATAACATCTTTATTAGAAGATGACTAGCTCTGACAGTCCCTTCAACCCACTAAATTCAACGGACTCGCTTTAAAAGTAAACGGCGCCTTTGCTCGTCAATAGCGCCGCACCCGAATACATGCAAAGGCATAATGGATTACACTTTGATTTGGCAGGCCTAGCACAAGGCGCAAAGAAGAGTCGTACAGATATGTGCAACATATCTTTGCGACTCTGGGCGCCCAGCCTGCCATAACACGATACACTTTCATAACATTTTTATTAGAAAATAACTAGCTCTGACAATCCCTTCTACTCACAAAATTCAAAGGACTCACTTTAAAGAATAACGGCGCCTTTGCTCGTCAACAGCGCCGCCCCCGAATTCATGCAAAGGCATAATGGATTACACTTTGATTTGGCTGGCCTAGCACAAGGTGCAAAGAAGAGTCGTACAGATATGTGCAACATATCTTTGCGACTCTGGGCGCCCAGCCTGCCAATACACGATACACTTTCATAACATCTCTATTAGAAGATAACTAGCTCTGACAATCCCTTCAACTCACAAAATTTAACGGACTCGCTTCAAAGAAAAACGGCGCCTTTGCTCGTCAACAGCGCCGCCCCTGAATACATGTAAAAGTAGAATGGATTATGCTATGATTTGGCGGGCCTTACATGTAGCACAAAGATGAGTTGTACAGATTTGTGCAACAAAGCTGTGCTGCTCATGTGCTGCGCCCGCCAAAACCCGACACACTTTAATAGAATCCCTAATAGCCCAATATATTCAATAGATTCCCTTTATGAGAGTCAAGATGAGTTGTGAATCTCCTTAAAAACAAAAAAAATGCGAGAAATTTCTCGCATTTAATGGATATCCTTCATTTTTCTCTGTGCTTGCACATTCCGTAAATCACGT
Source organism: Lysinibacillus sp. 2017 (assembly GCF_003073375.1). Classification (NCBI taxonomy): domain Bacteria; kingdom Bacillati; phylum Bacillota; class Bacilli; order Caryophanales; family Bacillaceae; genus Lysinibacillus; species Lysinibacillus sp. 2017. Next base: position 709,968 of record NZ_CP029002.1, on the reverse strand, counting down.
TCAACGCGTTTATTTAAATTACGTTCAATTAATTTTCCGACGCCCCAAATAACGACAATAATAAGAGTTACAGTAATTATTTTCATCGGCGACGTTAAAATCGCACGTAGATCACTGCCTAAATAGCTAATTAAAAAAATCATCACGGGCTTTGAAATGAGTAATGTTAAAAAATAATATTTCTTTTTAATATGCGATAGCCCCGCAACCGTATTCACGACAACGACTGGGGTAAATGGTAAACAAAGAAGGACGAATAACGGTGTGAATCCCCGAATATCGACCCACTGAATTAGCCGTTTTACTTGCTTTAAATTTTTAAATTTCTTAAACAATTTGTACTGCCCAAATTTGCGAATCATTATGAAAAATGCATAGGAACCTGCAGCTGTTGCCAACCAAGATAAAATGAATCCCCAAAATAATCCGTATGCTCCTGCATTGGCAATGACGATAACAAACAATGGCAATACCGGAACAAATGATTCAATAAATGTTAAAAAGACGCTAAAAAACGGCCCTAGTAGTTTATATTTTTCAATAATTACTTCTACATTATCAAACGTCATCCAATCTAACATTGCACTCACTCCTAACGACAAAACCATTCATCTAATTAATCATATAACTTCAATAAGCAGTACAAGACTCTATGATTGAAGTTTTACTTTATAGTACCATACTACCCATATAGACGATTGGTTAAATCGTGACGTTCCATCAACATTCCCCAAAAAAAGAACCCCGCTTTCACGAGATTCTTATCAATACTCTATTTAACTATGAGTAACCCAATTTTATAATTGTCATCACGATGGACAACATGCTGTGTTAAACGCAGTTCCCCATTATGATCAAGCACTTCAATACGACAATGTGCTGCATTAACTTGCAAGGCTTCATACATTTCGTCCTCTGTGAAAATGGTTTGCCCATTAATTTTTTGAATGACTTCGCCTGGGATTAAGCCCATTTTTTCTGCGGGTGAACCTGGTAAGACACCTGCAATCATGATCCCTTTTTCACTGCGCATCACAACATAATGGTCTCGGTCCTCAGTACGCTTATAATAGATACCAATAATTGTTCGAGAAATCGCGCCCAATGCAAGTGCTGCTGCCCCTAATACAGGCATAAAGTACGCTGCTAAACCGACAAATAGCACAAGCTCCCCAACAAAAATAATGTTACGTCCTAGCTTCGGATACACATCTATCGGCAATTTACGACGCACCATTTGTTGGAACCCAATGACAAATGGGAATACGATTAACGAAAATTGTTCCGAACCTAATGTAAACTGTGGCCAATAAGGTAAATAGGCACTAATGCCATCCCCAGGAATAATCATAAATACGGGTAAAATCCAAAGTTGTTTACTGTAATAAGCAATACCGTTTAAGCCACGCTTCGTTGTTTCTACAACGGGCGAAGCAAATTTCGCACCGTAGCGGCGAATTAAAATTCCTTCTGCCATTAATAATAGCCCCGCTAAAACAGGCGCTGTTCTCACCAAACCATCCGAAACATTGGAACCGACAAATTCAAAGCCCCAAATTTCATACGACCAATCTTTCCAGTCCATCCACACAACGACCGCAAATGCAATTGCCATTATAATGACAGGAGACAGGAGATGATACGTATATAGCAGTAAACCAATTAGTGACACGATCAAAATAACGGTTAGTAATTCAACGGTTACCGTTAATCCGACAACTAGGCTAAATAATGAAATAATCAATGATAGCACGAATCCCATAATGAGCATATTTTTCGTTTCAGACCAGCCATTTAAAATACGATGATTAAAGAAGTGACGTTCTCGCTTCACACGTCGATACCCTAAAAAGACAGCTGAAAGTATTGCAACATATACTAACGGATTCATAAATAATCGACCAATACTTTTTAAAATTTCAATAATAATTGTTCCATCCATGCTCTCACCTACCGTTCATTCCTCACGTCAACTTGCCTTTTCAGTAGTGAAAGTCCTCTTTAACCTTCACAAATTGAAGTTTCACTTTATTGTATCAAATCCTCTAGTTGATGCGTAGTGCAATTTGTACTTGTATGCGAAATATAGCTTATTTTTGCAATTATTGTAACTGATGCATCACATAGCTGATCGCCATTTGCAACTGCATATCATTTAGTGGAGAGGCCTTAAATTTTTGCACCTGTGACGAGAGTTCCGTGAAAAATAGCTCGTCGATATGCCGCCCTTCCTCCAAATCATTTTGCTTACGGAACTTCGACACTTCCTCCGCTGTGTCCATATCAAAAAAACCGTCCGTTCTCGTAATTCCATAGCCAAGCTCACTTAACACTAATTGACTATAGGCGACCTCCTCGCTATATTCACCCGCTTCAAATCGTCCTTTCAGCAATTTGGTCTCAATTCCGTATAGGGGATGCTGTACTACTTCTACATCTGGTTCAATCCCCACATGATGAATCCACTGTTTTGATGGGGTTAACCATTTATTCGTCGATAATTTTAATTCTCCTCCATTTTGTAGCGCCCAACTTTGTTGCACTGTTCCTTTTCCGAAACTTGTCACACCAATTACAACCGCGCGTTTCCACTCCTGCAGTGCACCAGCAAATACTTCACTTGCAGAAGCACTTCCTTCATTTTGAAGAATAGTAATCGGGATATTCTTTAGTTTTTCAGCGTATGGTTTCATTTCTTCAACTTTCTTTGTTTTTAGGCTTTCTGTTGCGCCGTCATGATTTTGCATATGAGCGAATACTTTTTCCGTCTGTTCAAAAAAACTAAGCATTTGGGCGACACTGTGTAAATAGCCTCCAGGATTGTTACGCAAATCTATAATCAGCGCCTCTCCTTCCTGTTCAATCACTTTGTCTAATGCCTTTTGCCATTCCAAAGCGGTCTCTTCACCAAATAGCGACACCGTAATATGACCAATTTTCGTGCCTTCCACTTCGATTACTTCTGATTGTACCGTCTCATTTTTCAAGCGTTCTCTTTTCACAACGACTTTTACATGTCGTTCCAAGTTTGGTCGGTACAGCACAAGTGATATTTTTTCGCCTTCATTTCCCTGCATCATCTTCATGACATCCCCCATTGATTTACCATCTAAACGCGTATCATTGATTTGGATGAGCTCATCTAATGGTCGTATGCCTGCCTTATCTGCTGGCGACGCTTTTACAGGTGCCACAACGATAAACTTCCCATTTGATACTGATAGCTCAAGGCCAATGCCAATTCGCTCACTTGCCAATGTTTGCTTATGTAACGCTGCTTCTTGCTCCGTATAATAGGTACTGTACGGATCATTAATCGCATCGGCCATCCCTTTTAAGGCCCCTTCAACTAACTTATCTGAAGAAACATCATACACCGATTCTTTTGCAATTAGATCGTGCAGTTCATTAATCACCTGAAATTCTTCTTCTTGCTCATCACTAGAATTTGGTTGCTTCACAAATAACAAACATGTCCCTAAAAAAACGACACATACTACTATGACGAATAAAAAAATTCGACTTTTCCGCACAAACTTCCCTCCCGTTCAATGTAATTTATGAACGCTCGCAGAATTTCATACTTCCAAGCCGAATCTAATTTCTATTAGTTTAATTGTTTCACATTATTTCGCAACGCATCTAAATCAAGTGGACCCAAAATTTTCTTTTGAATCCTTCCTTCTGTATCAATCATAAATGTGGAAGGAATCGTTAAAATTTCATACTGACTTGCCACGGATTCATCCATCTCTAATAAAACAGGGAATTTAATATTATAGTTTTGTACAAATTGTTCCACACGCTCTAATTTTTCTTTTGAATAGGTTAAATTGACACCAATAATTTCGACATTATCTTCTTCACTGTATTTATCATAATATTTTTGCATATGTGGCATTTCCGCTTCACATGGCGGACACCAGGTTGCCCAGAAATTAAGCACAACGCGTTTCCCCTGTAAATCCGATAAGGTCACTTCTTCACCTTGTAAATTAAAGAGCGTAAAATCTGGTGCGAGCTGATCCTTTTCTAGACCTACTTGTTCACCTAGCGCTACTTCATAGCCCTTTGCATGTTCGTTAATCGCATTGCTACGATCAATTTCTTTTTTGATATATGTGCCTAACATCGTAACGACGAGTGCTAAAACGATGATGATTCCAATATTTTTTTTCATATTTTCACACCTCACGTATTTCTCTAGTAGTACCATATCACACCTTTTAGGGAAATATTCACATTAAAAAAGGCAAAACTCGAAAAATATCCGAGTTTCGCCTTTCTTATCCTATCTTAAAGTGAAATGTAGCGTAATGGGTTTACGGCATTCGTACGTTTCCCGTTCCATTCACCTACATGAATTTCAAAGTGTACGTGAGGACCAGTTGAGTTCCCTGTGTTCCCCATTCGTGCAATTTGCTGACCTTTTGTAACATGCGTACCAACACTTGTATTAAAGCCACTTAAGTGACCATATACGGTAGTGAATGCTTGTCCTTCAATCGAGTGTGTCACCATCACGACATTCCCGTAACCATTCATCGAACCTACATAAGATACAACGCCATCTGCTGATGCAACGACTGGTGTACCAATGGAATTGGCAATATCCACACCTAAGTGATATTTACTTCCGATTGGTCCAATATCACGACCACCGAAGCCTGATGAAAAGCGTCCTGCTGCTGGTCTTGTCCAAGTACCTGCTGCGACTGTTGGTAATTTACCTGAGCCTGCAGAACTGCTTGCTTTTGCCCTTTTCTTTTTCGCAGCCGCCTCTTCTAGCGCCTTTTTACGTGCCACTTCTAAAAGTCGACGTTGTTCAGCAAGGAATTTTTTCTCTAGCTCTTCACTTAGCTCCACTTTATCATGATAATGCTCTTCAATTTGTGATTTTTGAGCATGTAATTTAGCTTCTTCTGCCTCTAACTCATCCACCAATTTGTTTTTTTCTTGCTTTTGTTGGTTTAGTGAAGCTTTCAATTTTTCAAGCTCTGCCTTATTCTCTTCAAGCTTTTCTTTTTTAGCAATCAGCTCGATTTTTTGAGCTTCTAATTTTTCTTTATCTTCTTTTTGCTCACGCATAATTGTACGATCCGCTTCCATTAACGTATTCACCGCTGAGAAACGGTCGATAAAGTCAACAAAGCTATTTGCGCCTAATAATACGTCAACATAGCTAACGGTACCGCCTGTTTGAATCGCACGGGCACGTTCTTGTAGCAGCGCATCACGCTCTTCAATTTTCTTTTTAAGTGCAGCAATATCGTTTTCTAATTGCGTAATTTCTTCATTCGCAATTTCAATATCGATTGACACAATTTCAATTTCTTGATTCTTTGCATTAATTTTTACGCCAAGTTGTTCTAATTGCTCAATGATTTGTTCTTGGCGACTTTGATTGGATTTAATCTCTGTCTTTTTTTGTTGTAGCGATTCATTTAATGCTTTTTTTTCTGCATCAAGTTGACTGCGTTCTTTTTTCAAATCATCTAAAGTTGATGCATAGGCAGCTGGCATTTGCACAACTAAAGTTAGCGCAAGTATTGCCGCAATGATTTTATAGACATGCGTATTTAGCTTCTTCAAAACTTCTTTTCCCCCTAAACGCATTCTTCTTTGTCTCTAGTATAATATCTAGTAATTATTAAACTTTTAAAAACTTACGAACTGACATGAAACTTCCCCAAACGCCAATGACAATCCCTATTAACATGATCAATCCGTTTACTTGGTACATAAGCGGCGTCACATGTAACAATTGGAAAAGCTCACCTTTTAAGCGTGGTGCTAATAGTTCATAAATATTGTAATAAGCAATTGTTACGGCAGCGATTGGAATAATAGAACCCACGATACCAAGCCACATTCCTTCTAATAAGAATGGAATACGAACGAATGAATTTGTTGCCCCAACAAGCTTCATAATTTCAATCTCATCTCTACGGGCGATAATTGTAATACGAATGGTGTTCGAAATTAGGAACATCGCTGTAAATAATAAGCCTAAAATTAATACGAGCCCGACATTTCGAGCGATTTCTAAGAAGTTAAATAGTTTTTCAACTTTTCCTTCACCATAGACAACTTCTTTTGTATGATCGAAGCTATCAATTTTTTTTGCAACTTCCGCTGTTTGTAGCGGATCTTTTGCTTTTACATAAAGTACATTATAAAGTGGATTATTTTGTTCAAATAAACTTAACTCATCACCAAAGTCTTTAATTAACTTATTTAATTCAGTTTCTTTTGACGAATATGTAACTTCTGCAACATCTGGTAAGCCTTTAATTGAATTGATTAAATGGTTCTCTGCTGTTTTCATTTCAGCTTCATCGGTAATTAAATCAATCATGACGCGAATTTCTACGTCATTTTCTAAGTCGTTGGCTACTTTATTTAAGTTCATCATAATGACTGAAAATACACCAACTAATAATAATGTTACGGTTACAGCACTGACTGAAGCAATTGTCATCCAGCTGTTACGACCTAATGATTTAAAGCTTTCTCTGAAATGACGTGCAATTGTTCTACCCTTCATAGCCGTAGTCACCTCCGTATTCATCACGGACAATCATACCGCCTTCAATTGCGATAACGCGTTTGCGAATCGTATTAACGATTTCACGGTTATGTGTTGCCATTACAATCGTCGTACCTTGACGATTAATTTCTTCAAAAATGTTCATAATTTCCCACGATGTCTCAGGGTCTAAGTTCCCTGTAGGCTCGTCCGCAATCATCACTTTGGGACGGTTTACAATCGAGCGGGCAATTGCCACACGTTGCTGTTCCCCACCAGATAATTCGCTCGGAAACATACGTACTTTATGCTTTAAGCCAACTAAATCGAGTACTTCCATAACACGTTTACGAATGACTTTCGGTTGTTCCTCAATTACTTCCATCGCAAATGCGACATTTTCATATACCGTTAAGCGCGGTAATAATTTAAAGTCTTGGAACACAACACCTAGCTGACGACGTAAATAAGGAACACGGCTATTTTTAAGTGTTCTTAAATTGATATTATTAATTAAAACATCGCCTGTAGTCGGTTTTTCTTCACGGTACATTAATTTGATAAATGTCGATTTACCTGCCCCACTAGGACCTACTACGTAGACGAATTCACCCTTTTTTATTTCGATAGTAATCCCGTTCGCTGCGACGACGCCATTAGGATACTTCTTGACTACATTATTCATTTGAATCATTAACGAAACCACCTAAGTTCTATCTTTAAATTTTATATTCAGTCCTATTTATTATAGCACTTTGAGTCTTTAGTTTTATTACAATTTCGTTTCATTGTTAGCAAAATTGCAGTTTAAAGAAGATTTTTGCTTACATTCTTTCAATTCAATAATATCACGGTCTTTAAAATCCTTCGCCATTCAAACTCAGTCCATTACTTACTAAATCACTGTAATGTAAATTTAACAATATAGTCGTTTATTAATAGAACGAAATATTGCTAAATTTCACTATTATTAAACAATTTTCTTGTTTTAATATTGGTAATAAGTAATATCCGACTCGCTATACTTGACCCAACTGCCTTCACCAATTCGATACCACGTATCATAGTCCGTATTGTATTCCTCATATACATCAATGACGTCATCATCATTTAACATGTACTTCGTTTCATACGCCTCATCTGGCTCACTATAAACACGAATACTGCTCGAATACGTTTCAATATAGCCAATAACACCAGTTGACTCTTCTTCACTATAATCATCATCATCTTGAATGGTACTATAATCTGTAAATTCAACATACTTCGCATCATTTGAAATGTATGCACCTGGTGCGACTAAGTACCAGCCTGTTTGTGGGTCCATTTCGTACACTTCAACTACGTCATTGCTTTGTAAAATCCCGAGCAAACTTGTTTCTTTACTTGTCCCTTGGCGAACATTTAATGTACCTGCTAATATGCGCGCTTCACCGATTGGATTGTCCATATTGTTGAAGTCTCTATATGCCCAGTCAATTGAAAAATACTTATCTGCTTCAATCCATGCGTCTTGCCCAACTTTTACCCAGTCTGCATTTACTGTTTCATAAATGTACATGTCTTGGACTTCTTCTAAAAGACCAATTACGGTTTTTTTGCGATCAGGTCCTTCAAATACCGGCACCATTGTTGTTGTCGTAGACTCAGTACGTATAGGCGTTCCCTCTTGTTGTATGCGATTATTCATCTCAAATTGGTCAATTTCCATCCAATCTTCAAACAGTAACCACGCATTTTCACCGAGCTTCAGCCACCCTTTTTCAGTGACAGCATAAATATCATAAGATGTGTCTATCTCTAGTGAACGGGTTTCGGATTCCTTTGATGGTGATTGATGCACATAATAATTGCCTCTACCTGTATAAACAGTCGCTAATACTTGCATCGTTGTTTGGCCTTGAACAAAGTTGCTTGATGTATATTCATACATATCCGAATTCGGTAAATACAGCCAATGGTTATGTTGAATTCTGTACCAGTCCCCTACAATTTCTTGTACTGCCCAATTTGTATCTGCCGCTGCGACATACTCTAAAAGCGCACCGTCATATTCCGAATAAACGGGTACTTCTTCATATATATACAATTCACCCATTGCAAAACTAATTTTCTGCGGGTCCGTATCGTGTGTTAAATAATGATCTTCATTTGAAGGTTCCAAACTTACATCTTCATGTGTCTCGCTTTCATAATCATTTTCATCGTTATCATAGGTACTAATATAATTTTTAGCTTCTGTAATACCACTTGTTACTAATGTAATCACGCTGCAGATGATTGCCACTTCGATAATTGTTTTGTATCGAGAATTTGCAATGGAGTTTTTTATTTTCAATAAGTTGTGTTACACAGTCGGCAATAATCCTGAATTATGCCGAGCTGTCCCCTTCGCTCTATTTTTTATTGTTGTTTCATTTGTTTTCCAATACTTAATTATACTGTTTAACATAAATATATCTACATTAATGGAATAATTATGTTATTTACAGTTACTAAATACAAGAAAATTGAGTAAATTGTCTAGTTCCTTTCGCATAAAACGGCTACTAAATTTAGTTATTCCAAAATAAAAACACGATTTTGCAGTTTTGCAAAATCGTGTTTTCCGTGTTGTAAAGTCATGCTGGTTCTATTTTCTAGTTATGTGAGGTGAGCCTGTAGTTTCAGGCATCCAGGCATCTTATTGAACTGTATAACGTACGAGTACTGTGCCTGTACGTGATTCGCCGACTAGTTTAAGTAGTTTAGCACCCTCTACTTCTTTATTGAAACGAACAGATTTCAATAAAAATTGTTCTTCTTCCTCATATACATGGACATCACTTAAACCCACATCTGCTTTGCCAAAGTTCGAGAAAATTTGTCCTTCTAATGCGACAGTTTTTGGCACATAAAGTTCTACTGAACCTGCTACCGAACGCGCTTTAACTTTGCGCGCTTCTGCACTTGTCGTTGTGACAACTACTGGTCCATTTACTGATTCGGCTTCCACTTCTTTAAGATCGCCATCGATATAAATGCGGCCATTCGCTGTTTCAACTTCTAAGTCATCACCTTTAACCGCGCGCGCTTCCACGGCACCATTACTCGTTTGAAGCTCTGCATGATCAAATATGGCATTCTCTAAACGAATAATCCCGTTATACGTTTTTGCTTTAATTAATTTCGCATCGATATTTTCAATCGATATTCCACCATTTAATAAGCGAGCGATAAACACATCATAATGCTTTTCTGGAATAGCCAGTTGCACTTTTACTTGTGTAAATTTATTCGTTGATTGCACAAATAATTTACTATCTGTCAGCGATACTAACCCATCCGTCACTTGTTCAGCTGTGGCTGTTTCTGTACCTTTCGCTTGTGTTTTCACCTTAATATCAACGGTCACTAAGTTGTCCGTTGCTTTTACTACTTCTACTTTACCGTTCGCAATATCGAGCTCGATGCCTTTAACATCTTCTGCTGGATAAGCGAGTGATTTCGAAAATTCAACCTTCTCACCAAATGGCGTATCCATATCAAAATCTTTTAGCTTCGATAACGTTGAGCTCACAAGGCCTGCCATACGCGTGCTGAATTGCGAAAGATCTGATTTCAAGTCATTCATAAACTCGTCCACTTTTTTGTTTATATCTTTATCATTAAATGCTTTGCCGAAAATATCTTCAAAACCTGTTGATTGTTTCTTGTCTTGTTCTTCATTTATTGGTTCTGCTTTATGTGCTTCTTGTGCTTGAGTGGGTTCTTCTTGCTTTGTTTCACTCATAGTTGGCATAACGGGCGATGAAGTGGATTCCTTTTGTGTCGATAGCTTTTCTAATAAACCAATCGCTTCTTCTGCTGAAATAACACCGTTTTCGACTAATTGTAAAATTCGTTTGCGTTCATTTTGCATGTAAAAATTCCTCCCTCTTCGTATACCTTTATTATACGAGGAAGGAGGAATAAAAGTTTCATTTAAACTCTCAAATTTTATAAATCAATTAGGTTATTTTGATTTTGCCGCATCAATTTTTGCCGTCATTCGTTCACGGTCACGTTCTAAAATTGGTTTTAAATAGCGTCCTGTATAGCTTTCCTTTTCTTCTGCAATTTGTTCTGGGGTACCTGTTGCTAAAATTGTCCCACCACCATCGCCGCCTTCAGGACCTAAATCAATAATATGATCGACGGTTTTAATGACATCTAAATTATGCTCAATCACCAGTACCGTTTCTCCGTTTTCAACTAAGCGTTGTAATACAAGCAGTAAGCGGGCAATATCATCGGTATGAAGACCCGTTGTCGGTTCATCTAAAATGTAGAATGACTTGCCGTTTGAACGACGATGTAATTCCGAAGCGAGTTTCACACGCTGCGCTTCACCACCGGAAAGCGTTGTAGCCGGTTGTCCAAGCTTCACATAACCAAGCCCCACGTCCACAATCGTTTGAAGCTTACGCTGAATTTTTGGTAAGTTGCCGAAAAATTCTAACGCATCTTCCACGGTCATCTCTAAAATATCCGCAATGTTTTTGTCTTTATATTTTACTTCTAATGTTTCACGGTTATAGCGCTTCCCGTGACATATTTCACACGGCACATACACATCTGGAAGGAAGTGCATTTCAATTTTAATAATGCCATCCCCACGACAAGCTTCACAGCGACCGCCCTTCACATTGAATGAAAAACGACCTTTTTTATAGCCGCGCACCTTCGCTTCATTTGTCATCGCAAAAACATCACGAACATCATCAAACACGCCAATATAAGTCGCTGGATTTGAACGTGGTGTACGCCCAATTGGAGATTGGTCGACTTCGATTACTTTTTCGAGCTGTTCGATACCCTCAATTGATTTATGTGCACCTGGTTTCACCTTCGCACGATTTAATTTCGATGCGAGTGCTTTATATAAAATTTCATTAACTAAAGTTGACTTACCTGAACCCGACACCCCTGTTACGGCAATAAATTGACCTAATGGAATATCCACATTCACGTTTTTTAAATTGTTTTCTGAAGCACCTTTAATCTTCAATTTACGTCCATCCGATTTACGACGTTCAAGTGGCAGTGGAATAAATTTCTTACCACTTAAATATTGCCCCGTAATGGACTCTTTATTTTTCATTACTTGCTTCGGCGTTCCTTGTGCAATGACCTCGCCACCGTGTGCCCCAGCACCTGGGCCAATATCGATTAAATGGTCCGCCGCTAACATCGTATCTTCATCATGCTCCACTATAATGAGCGTATTGCCTAAATCACGCATATTTTGAAGTGTATGAATGAGTCGGTCATTATCACGTTGATGTAGTCCGATGGAAGGCTCGTCTAAAATATATAAAACCCCCGATAAACGCGAACCAATTTGTGTGGCAAGTCGAATACGCTGCGCTTCCCCACCAGACAATGTACCTGCAGCACGTGCTAATGTTAAATAATTCAACCCCACATCTAATAAAAATTTCAAACGCTCAATAACTTCACGAATAATTAATTTCGCAATTTGCTTCTCTTTTTCTGTTAGCTCCACAGAACTAAAGAAATCATACATTTCTTGAATCGAATGGCGCGTCGCTTCAGAAATGTTTTGCCCTTGAATTTTCACTGCTAATGTTTCTGGTTTTAAACGATGTCCCTTACAAGACCCACAAGGTTGATCTGTCATATATTTTTGCATCATCTCACGCGTATAGTCTGAACTCGACTCTTTAAAACGGCGTTCAATATTCGGGATTACCCCTTCAAACTCGATATCTTTTTTATGCAAGCTACCATAATCATTTTTGAATTCGAAATGGATTTTCTCTTTGCCTGAACCGTGTAAAATTTTATCCATCATCTCTTTTGGAATTTCTTTTACAGGTACATCCATTGGAATATTGTAATGCTTACAAACGGCTGCGAGCATTTGCGGGTAATAATTCGATGAGACCGACTCCCACGGCGCAATAGCGTTTTCAAGTAATGTTTTATCCCAATCTGGAATGACTAACTCTAAATCCGCTTTTGCTCTACTCCCTAAACCATCACATGTTGTACAAGCCCCAAAAGGACTGTTGAATGAAAACATGCGCGGTTCTAACTCCCCAATTGAAAACCCACATTGTGGACAAGCATGATGCTCACTAAATAGCAGTTCTTCTTGTTCCATTACATCGACTAAAACGCGACCTTCCGCGATTTTCAAGGCCGCTTCTAATGAATCACTTAAACGTGACTCCACGCCTTCTTTTATAACAACACGGTCAATGACGACTTCAATCGTATGCTTTTTATTTTTATCAAGTTCGATATTGTCATCTAAATCACGCAGTTCTCCATTTAAACGAATACGTACATAGCCTTGTTTCTTCAAGTCTTCTAATAGCTTTACATGCGTCCCTTTTTTGCCTTCAATCACGGGTGCAAGTAGCTGCATTTTCGTACGCTCTGGATACTCCATTAAACGGTCGACCATTTGCTCTATGGTTTGTGATGTGATTTCAACGCCATGCTTCGGACAATACGGCTTACCAATACGTGCAAATAGTAGACGCAAGTAATCGTAAATTTCAGTTACCGTACCGACTGTTGAGCGCGGATTACGACTTGTTGTCTTTTGGTCAATTGAAATTGCTGGAGATAGTCCTTCGATTGTATCGACATCTGGCTTATCCATTTGCCCTAAAAATTGACGAGCATATGCAGATAATGACTCGACATAACGACGTTGCCCCTCCGCATAAATCGTATCAAATGCTAATGAAGATTTTCCTGACCCCGAAAGGCCTGTCACAACAACAATTTTATCGCGCGGAATTGTGACATTGATATTTTTTAAGTTATGTGCACGTGCACCTTGTACAACGATTTCTGTATTTTTCACGATGTTGTTCACCCTTCTACTTTCAATTCGAATATCATGTCACGAAGCTCTGCCGCACGTTCGAAGTCGAGTGCCTTTGCCGCTTCCTTCATCTCAACTTGCAATGTCTCTACAAACTTCTCTAGCTCTTTTTTTGTCAGCTTTTTGCCGCCTGTTATTTTCGTAATATACGTTTCTTCCTGTTCGGCAGCCTGTGTCGCACGAATAATCTCAGGAATTTTCTTAATGATTGTTTTCGGTGTAATGCCGTGTTTTTCGTTGTATGCCATTTGAATCTCTCGACGACGTTTCGTTTCAGAAATCGCCTTCGTCATCGAATCGGTCATATTATCGGCATACATAATGACGTGACCATTGGCGTTACGCGCCGCACGCCCCATCGTTTGAATGAGTGAACGTTCTGAACGAAGGAACCCTTCTTTATCCGCATCTAAAATCGTCACGAGTGACACTTCCGGAATATCGAGCCCTTCTCGCAGTAAGTTAATCCCTACAAGCACATCATACGTCCCTTTACGCAGCTCTCGAATAATTTCAATCCGCTCAAGCGTCTTAATTTCAGAGTGTAAATATTCAACTTTTAAGCCCATTTCCTTCAAATACTTCGATAAATCCTCGGACATTTTTTTCGTTAATGTCGTCACGAGTACACGTTCGTTTTGACGAATACGTTCGTGTATTTCATCGATTAAATCATCAATTTGCCCTTCACTTGGACGTACATCAATCGTTGGATCAAGTAAACCAGTCGGACGAATAATTTGTTGAACCATTTCGGGTGTATGCTCTAATTCGTACGGTCCTGGTGTTGCCGAAACATATATGGCTTGGCTAACCTTTGACTGGAATTCGTCAAACATTAAAGGGCGGTTGTCTAGCGCTGAAGGTAAGCGGAAACCGTGTTCGACAAGGACGCCTTTACGCGCTTGGTCCCCGTTATACATCCCGCGCACTTGCGGTAAGGTAACGTGACTTTCATCGACAACGAGTAAAAAATCCTTAGGGAAATAATCAATTAATGTATACGGGGTTGCCCCTTTTTCACGTAATGTTAAATGACGCGAATAGTTTTCAATCCCAGAGCAGAAGCCCATTTCCTTCATCATTTCTAAGTCATAATTCGTGCGCTGCTCTAAACGCTGGGCTTCTAATAGACGATCCTCTGAACGAAGTAGCTTGAGTCGTTCTGCTAGTTCTTTTTCAATATTTTCAATGGCAATTTTCATCTTCTCGTCACGGGTAACGAAGTGGGATGCTGGGAAAATCGCAATGTGCTGACGTTCACCTAAAATTTCGCCTGTTAATGCATCCACTTCACGAATACGATCGACTTCATCACCGAAAAACTCTACACGAATGCAATGTTCATCTTTAGATGCTGGGAAAATCTCAACAACGTCCCCACGTACGCGGAATGTACCACGTGTAAAGTTAATATCATTACGTTCATATTGAATGTCAACAAGCTTCCGTAACAACTCATTTCGTTCAAGCTCCATGCCCGTACGAATCGATACAACCATTTCCCAATATTCTTCTGGATTCCCTAAGCCATAAATACATGAGACCGACGCAATAACAATGACATCATTTCGTTCGAATAATGCCGATGTCGCCGAATGTCGTAGCTTATCAATTTCATCATTAATGCTTGAATCCTTTTCGATATACGTATCAGTTTGTGGTACATACGCTTCTGGTTGGAAATAATCATAGTAACTAACGAAATATTCAACGGCATTATTTGGGAAAAATTCTTTAAACTCACTATATAATTGCCCCGCAAGCGTCTTGTTGTGTGCCATGACGAGGGTTGGTTTATTCACTTCTTTAATCACATTGGAAATCGTAAACGTCTTACCGGTACCTGTTGCACCAAGCAATGTTTGATGATGTTTTCCATCTTTTAAGCCTTGTACAAGCTGTTTAATCGCTTCTGGTTGATCGCCAGCGGGTTGATATTCGGACTGGATTGTAAATATTTCTGTCATACCGACTCGTCCTTTCTGTCTCATTTGCTACGTCTATTTTAGCATACCCTTTTTTTAATTACGATAATTTAGCGAACGTATATTCGTTTTATTTTTCTATCTACTTAGATTTGCTTTCTCTTAAAACGTTCTCTCTAAACATTAGAAAACCAGATTCCCTTGGAAATTTTTACTTTCTTGTCCACTAAAAAAGCCACCCTTCAAGGTGACTTTTGCTTAAAATATCGAAGCTTCATGTAATTCATTTAATTCTTTTGTGTAACGAATAAAAGATTGCTCGTCCTTTTGATCCAAAGATGTGTCAATTAGTAATTTTAACTGTTCAATTCGATGTACTCGTTGTATACGACTTATAAACAAATCTAAATAAATCTCATTCAATAACTTCTCTGCTTGATATTCAGTTGACTGTTGTCCTACCGCTTTCAAAAAGTCTGTGTACGAATAATATTTATCCATCGAAATCACCCCGATCGCTTTTCATTATTATAAATTAAAAGCACTTGAATTTGCAATATTTTCTGAAAAATTATCAGACGACAGAATTTTCCGACAAATTATGTTGCGTTTTGTCACTTTTTGTATTAATTTATAAGGGAAGCAAAAATTGCAGTTGGCTTTTATTTTTTGCATCAAAAAACAACGATAAAGGAGAAGTGAAATGATTACAAATTTGCATCAAATCTCAAGTTACATTGTTACTAATTCCACGTTCTATTTGAAATCCTATGAGCATCGCAATAAAATTTATACCCTCATTTCAGACAAACACGGTGAAACGACCTACGCCAATAAGCCATTAAAAATTATCCGCAGCACCTGTCGTCTCCACGGAAGTTCTTTTGAAGCAAGCAAATATCAAGCAAAGCAATTTTTCGGTAAAAGTAAGCACAAGCTACCCATTATGGTTGCCTATGATTTTGGCGATCCGTGTATATTATTCCCTCTTTTTTCACCACATTCACCCCAAAACATTTGGATTTCCTTACATGCCATTGCAAACATTACCGGAAGTGAAAGTGGAAGCGAAACCATACTCACATTTATCGATGGATCCGAAAAATCTTTCCCACTCCACATCAAATCATTCAATCATCAATATGTTCGCGCCTCCATGTACTATAAATATCTTATTTTAAAAAGAAGTAAGACGCTCTAAACACTTAATGTTTCTCAAAATATTCCGTAAGAAGTGCCTCACTGTGATTACGCAGACGAATATTTGAATACCGTCTACTCTCCATAAGTCCCTCAAAATAAAATTGGTATTCCGTAAATAAATCATCTGATTTTCCTCTTACTAACCGCATTTTATGTTGTTGAAAATAGGCTTTCGTTTCTTTTAAATCCTGTTTAATTTTCCTTCTTATGCTATCAATTAAATGTAAATAGGGATTTTTAAATTTAAAATGGCCTTGCTCAATAATACTTTGATCTTTTTCGAGAATAATCAGTAGTAACGGTAAATAAATGCCCGCTTCATAGTAGGGGACCGTTTCAGAAGGAATTTGTGTCATATGCACACCTCCAAATAAGAACGTCTGTTCGTATTTATTTTCGCATATTTGTTTTGGTTTGACAAGTGGGAGATTGTGGATTTTTTTAACAAAGGGGGATTTGGGCCTTCTAATAAAAAAGTAGTCAGGGATAGGCAGGCAGAGTGGTTATTCGGGGATAGTCATTTGGCGGGTTCTTCGCACGCAAGCCGCACAGCCAAGATAATGTCACAATCCGTTTGTTGTGACATTATCTTTGTGACGAAAGCGAAGCGACAGTCACAATTTATTAGACTATATAAAAGGAGTTGAAAGACCTGCCAATATAAGGGTGTATCCATTTTCCCTTTACTTGTATTCACGTGCTGGCGCTTACAGTGGTAGGCGCCAGTCTTCTATATTTATCGAATTTTCCTTATAAAGTAGAGAAGGATACAGTTCAAGTGAATCTGCCTTTTATTAAAGTGGTTATTCGGGCATAATCACTTGGCAGGTTCTTCGCACGCAAGCCGCACAGTCAAGATAATGTCACAATCCGTTTATTGTGACATTATCTTTGTGATTATTAAAGTGGTTATTCGGGGATAGTCATTTGGCGGGTTCTTCGCACGCAAGCCGCACAGCCATGTTGCACATGCCTGTACGACTCGCCTTTGTGCTTCGTGAAAGACCCGCCAATACTTAGTTGTATCCATTTTCCTTTTACTTGTATTCACGTGCTGGCGCTTACAGTGGTAGGCGCCAGTCTCTTTATTAGGCGAATCTTTTTATAAAATAGGTAAAATCACAATGTATGTATTTATCATCTAAATACTGTGAACTCATTTATCTAGAGTTTTAGTAGAAAAGGCAATCCTGCCATTATAGAAAATGAAGGCATTGACAACTATTGAACCCTATCCGTATATTCATACCTTTATAAAAAGAGAATCTGTGGCAGTCCCTTTCTCACTTAATTCAACGGACTCCTTTAAAAGTAAACGGCGCCTTTGCTCGCCAACAGCGCCGCCCCTGAATACATGTAAAAGTAGAATGGACTATCCTTTGATTTGGCAGGCCTAGCATACCGCAACAGTATCAGTAGTAGGGACACGTACCACGTGACCCTGCTGCTGATATGCGGTCGCCTGCCAAAATACGAAACACCTTCATAGAATATTTATGAAATTGACTAGCTCTGACAATCCCCTTGCTCACAAAATTCAACGGACTCGTTTTAAAGAAAAACGGCGCCTTTGCTCGTCAATAGCGCCGCACACGAATACATGCAAAAGTAGAATGGATTACACTTTGATTTGGCAGGCCTAGCACAAGGCGCAAAGAAGAGTCGTACAGATATGTGCAACATATCTTTGCGACTCTGGGCGCCCAGCCTGCCAATACACGATACACTTTCATAACATCTCTATTAGAAGATGACTAGCTCTGACAATCCCTTCAACCCACAAAATTCAAAGGAGTCGCTTTAAAGAAAAACGGCGCCTTTGCTCGTCAACAGCGCCGCACCCGAATACATGCAAAGGCAAATTGGATTACACTTTGATTTGGCAGGCCTAGCACAAGGCGCAAAGAAGAGTCGTACAGATATGTGCAACATATCTTTGCGACTCTGGGCGCCCAGCCTGCCATAATACGAAACACCTTAATAGAATATTTATTTGAATTTGACTAGCTATGACAATCCCCTTGTTCACAAAATTCAATGGATTCACTTTTATTTGGCTAGCCTACCATAACCGAAACACTTTAATAGTCTCTTTATTAAAAAAACACCCTAACAAAAAAGCCATCGATCAGATTACTAAAAATCTGATGGATGGCTATGATAATTAATATGAAATTTTTGAACGTAAGTAGGCTGTAATGAATTGATCTAAATCGCCGTCCATTACTGCGCCAACATTACCTGTTTCAACGCTTGTACGGTGATCTTTTACCATTGAATATGGGTGGAATACGTAAGAACGGATTTGTGAACCCCAACCAATTTCATCTTTTTCGCCACGAATTTCATCTAATTGTGCTTGTTGCTTTTCGATTTCTAATTGATAAAGTTTTGACTTTAACATTTTCATCGCAGCTTCACGGTTTTTAATTTGCGAACGTTCCGCTTGGCATTGTACCACAGTGTTTGTTGGTAAGTGAGTAATACGAACAGCTGAGTCCGTCGTATTGATATGCTGACCACCTGCACCTGTTGCACGGTACGTATCAATTTTTAAGTCTTCTGTGCGAATATCGATTTCAATTTCATCGTTGAATTCTGGCATTACATCACATGACACGAATGACGTATGACGACGGCCTGATGAATCGAACGGTGAAATACGAACTAAACGGTGTACGCCTTTTTCTGCTTTTAAATAGCCGTATGCATTATGGCCAGAAAATTTTAATGTAACGGATTTAATCCCTGCTTCATCGCCTGGTAAGTAATCCATTGTTTCTACTTTGAAGCCGCGCTTATCTCCCCAACGTTGATACATACGTAAAAGCATTGAACCCCAGTCTTGTGATTCTGTACCACCTGCACCTGGGTGAAGTTCTAAAATGGCATTGTTTTTATCATATGGTTCAGATAATAGCATTTGTAATTCGAAATCAGCCATTTTCGCTTGGAAGTCGTCTAATTCATTACCAAGTTCTTCTTGTAATTCTTCGTCTGGCTCTTCACGTAAAAGTTCTAATGTCATTTCTAAATTTTCTTGTGTTGCTAGTAAATCGCTGTATTCATTGACAACGGCTTTAATGCCATTGCCTTCGTTAATAATTACTTGAGCGCCTTGTTGGTCATTCCAAAAGTTTGGCTCAAGCATCATTTCGTCAAGTTCTTGGATTCGTGCCTCTTTGTTTTCTAAGTCAAAGAGACCCCCTAAAGTCCGCTAGTTTCGTAGCTGTATTTTCGAGTGCATTACGCACATCTGATAATTCGATCATTGTGTTTCCTCCGTTAGGTGTTAGTGTCCAAAGTTATCTCAATAAATACCGTTAGACACAATTTCTAATAATTAAAGTTCTAAAAAACAAACCAGGTCATTGAGTATTCAATGACCGTGGTGTTGTAAATCGTTTATTGTCCTACGCCGTGGCATGATTTGTATTTCTTGCCACTGCCGCATGGGCATGGGTCGTTGCGGCCGATGTTTTCGGCTTTACGTGTTGGCATTTTTTTCGGTTTTGCAGTGCCTTCTTCTTTTGGATTCACTGCTTGGCCTTTTGCTACTTCTTCACGTTGTAAGTTGCTGCGAATTTCTGCTTTCATTGCATACTTCGCTACATCTTCACGTATAGCAGCTACCATATCCTCGAACATAGAGAAGCCTTCTTGTTGGTACTCACGAAGTGGATCGTTTTGACCGTATGCACGTAGGTGAATCCCTTGACGAAGCTGATCCATCGCATCAATATGGTCAATCCATTTCGTATCAATTGAACGAAGTAAAATAACTTTTTCGAACTCGCGCATACGCTCTGGCGTCATTGCTTCTTCTTTTTCGTTATAATGCTCTGTTACTTTTTCTTGAATCAGTGCAATCATCTCTTCAGGTGATTTACCTTCAAGTTGCGCCACAGTAATCGTACCTTCAACTAAAAGATTCGCTGCGATATAATCTTCTAATGCATCCAGTGTCCAAGCATCTTTTTCGCCTTGCGTATGAAGCGTAACGGCATTTTCGATAGCTTGTTCGATCATTGATTCCACTAAAGCACGCATATCTTCTGAATCTAGCACGTCCACACGTTCTTTATAAATAATTTCACGTTGTTGACGTAACACATCATCAAATTGTAATAAACGTTTACGCGCATCGAAGTTGTTACCTTCTACACGTTTTTGTGCGGATTCTACGGCTCTTGAAACCATGCCTGACTGAATTGGTTGAGAATCATCCATACCAAGCTTCGTCATCATCGATTTCATTTTATCTGAACCGAAACGACGCATTAATTCATCTTCTAAAGAAAGATAGAATTGCGTTACCCCTGGGTTCCCTTGACGACCCGAACGACCACGTAACTGGTTATCAATACGACGTGATTCATGACGTTCCGTACCAATTACCGCTAAACCACCAACTTCAAGTACACCTTCACCTGGTTTAATGTCGGTACCACGACCAGCCATGTTTGTTGCGATGGTTACCGCACCTTTTTGACCCGCATTTAAAATAATTTCTGCTTCACGTTCATGGTTTTTGGCATTTAAAACGTTATGTGGAATTTTGAATTTCGTTAAGTATTTAGAAATAACTTCAGACGTTTCAATCGCAACCGTACCTACTAATACGGGTTGTCCTTCACGGTGACGCTCTGCGATATCTTCTGCAACCGCTTTGAACTTGCCTTCCATGGAAGCAAAGATTAAATCTGCACGGTCATCACGCGCGATTGGTTTGTTCGTTGGAATCGCTACAACTTGCATGTTGTAAATGTTGCGGAATTCCTCTTCTTCCGTTTTCGCTGTACCTGTCATACCTGATAACTTTTCATACATACGGAAGTAGTTTTGGAACGTAATAGTTGCCATTGTCATCGATTCGTTTTGAATGTCTAGGCCTTCTTTTGCCTCGATTGCTTGGTGAAGACCATCTGAATAACGACGACCTTTCATTAAACGACCAGTAAAGCCATCAACGATTACAATTTCGCCTTCTTGCACGACATAATCCACATCTAAATGCATCGATGCATGGGCTTTTAAGCTTTGGTTAATCGCATGGTTTAAACGAACATGCGCTAAATCGAATAAGTTGTCAATGCCAAATGCACGCTCTGCTTTTTCGATACCCGCTTCTGTTAACGTTACCCCTTTTGTTGATTCTTCGTAGTTGTAATCTTCTTCTTTTTTCAGCATACGAACGAATGCATTTGATTGTACGTAAAGCTGTGCTGTTTTACCGGCTTGTCCTGAAATGATTAACGGCGTACGCGCTTCATCGATTAAAATCGAGTCAACCTCATCGATTACAGCAAAATGTAATGGACGTTGCACACGGTCTTCTTTATAAAGCACCATGTTGTCACGTAAGTAGTCAAAGCCTAACTCGTTGTTTGTCGAGTACGTAATATCCGCAGCATAGGCATCGCGTTTTTCTTCTTTTGATAAGTTGTTTAAGTTTAAGCCCACTGTTAAGCCTAACCAGTTATAAAGCTCACCCATTTCCATCGCGTCACGGCTTGCTAAGTATTCGTTGACCGTAACAACGTGAACACCTTTACCAGTAATCGCATTTAAATAAACGGCCATTGTTGAAGTTAATGTTTTACCTTCACCGGTTTTCATTTCTGCGATATTACCTTCGTTTAATGTAGCAGCACCCATAATTTGTACACGGAATGGGAACATGCCTAAAACACGGCGTGAAGCTTCGCGAATGGTTGCGAATGTTTCTGGTAATAAATCTTCTACGGTTTCGCCATTTTGATAGCGTGTTTTGAATTCTTCTGTTTTTGCTTTTAATGCATCATCAGACAGATTTTCAAATTGTGTTGCTAATGCTTCTACTTTATCTGCAGTCTTTTCTAAACGTTTTACTTCTTTTTTATTGAAATCAAATAATTTATTTAATATGTTTGCCATCGAATTGGTCACTTCCCAATAATAGTCTCAAGCTACATTTTACCATTATGTATACGCGCGGCGCAAATTGTGATGCTATTAATTCGGGATTAGGTGGTTTATTTGTGACAAAAGTGGGTGATGGCGGGGTTAATCGTCTTCTAATCAAGTTTCTAATCAAGTGTTTCGTATTTCGGTGGGCTGGGTGCGGACATTCTAAAAAGTGCGTCCGTTGAATTTTGTGGGTTGAAGGGATTGTCAGAGCTAGTCATCTTCTAATCGAGAGGTTATGAAAGTGTATTGGGTTTTGGCAGGCGACCGCATATCAGCAGCAGGGTCACGTGGTACGTGTCCCTACTACTGATACTGTTGCGGTATGCTAGGCCTGCCAAATCATAGGCTAATCCATTCTATTTTTGCATGTATTCACGGGCGGCGCTGTTGGCGAGCAAAGGCGCCGTTTTTCTTTAAAGCGAGTCCGTTGAATTTTGTGAGCAAGGGGATTGTCAGAGCTAATCATCTTCTAATAGAGAGGTTATGAAAGTGTATCGGGTTTTTGCAGGCGACCGCATATCAGCAGCAGGGTCACGTGGTACGTGTCCCTACTACTGATACTGTTGCGGTATGCTAGGCCTGCCAAATCAAAGGATAGTCCATTCTACTTTTGCATGTATTCAGGGGCGGCGCTGTTGACGAGCAAAGGCGCCGTTTACTTTTAAAGTGAGTCCGTTGAATTTTGTGAGCAAGGGGATTGTCAGAGCTAATCATCTTCTAATAGAGAGGTTATGAAAGTGTATCGGGTTTTGGCAGGCTGGCGCCCAGAGTCGCAAAGATATGTTGCACATATCTGTACGACTCTTCTTTGCGCCTTGGGCTAGGCCTGCCAAATCAAAGTGTAATCCATTATGCCTTTGCATGTATTCAGGGGCGGCGCTGTTGACGAGCAAAGGCGCCGTTTACTTTTAAAGCGAGTCTGTTGAATTAAGTGAGAAAGGGACTGGCACAGATTCTCTTTTTATAAAGGGATGAATGTATGGATAGGGTTCAATAGTTGTTAATGTCTTCAGTATTTAGATGTTAAATAAATACATTGTGATTTCACCTACTTTATAAAAAGGGTTCACCCTATTAGAAGACTGGCGCCTACCACTGTAAGCGCCAGCACGTGAATACAAGTAAAGGGAAAATAGATACACCTTGAATGGGCGGGCCTTACACACAGCACAAAGAACATTCGCAAAGACTCTTGCAAAGAGGCTTTGTTAATGTGTGCTGCGCCCGCCCAAACGAAACACCCGAATCACCACTTTATTTGAAAACAAATTCCCTTTGACATGGATTTCACCAATCTACAAAATAAAAAACGGACCGCCCGTTGTGTTGGGCAGTCCGCTTAGATTTAATTGATTAGTTCGTTTCGATTATGCCGTATTTACCGTCTTTACGCTTGTAGACGATGTTTGTTCCGTCTGTTTCTGCGTCAGTAAAGATGTAGAAATCATGACCAAGCATGTTCATTTGTAGAACCGCTTCCTCTTGGTCCATCGGCTTCAAGTCAAATTGTTTCGTACGTACGATTGTATATTCGTCTTCGCTTCCTTCTGTTACAGGTTCTGCTTGAGCAACTGCTGCGAAGTAAAGACCTGCACCTTCACGATCACGGAATTTACGATTAACTTTTGTTTTATATTTACGAATTTGGCGTTCTAATTTGTCGACGATTAGATCAACGGCTGCGTACATATCATTATGACGTTCCTCAGCTCGAAGTGTTAAATTCTTCATTGGAATGGTTACTTCTACTTTTGTTTGCTTGTCGTTATAAACCTTTAAATTGACGTTCGCGTTCGCGTTAAGATCTTCGTTGAAATAACGTTCAATTTTTTCAATTTTCGATTCTACATGATCTCGAATTGCTGGAGTTACCTCAATGTTTTCACCACGAATGTTAAAATTTAGCATGCAAACTCCTCCTTCATTACGGCTATATTAGATTAGTTCTACAGAAAACTAAAAACTCCTGCTACAGCTTAAAAAGTTTTTCATTTTTCGACAATCTGAAATTTAATGCTATCCAAAAAATGAAATGGAAATAGAAAGTAGCGGTCCTATGAAGAATGGTTGGTTTCATCGAAATTATCTGCTGCGGCTAATTTCTTTTTTACGACGCAGTTTTAATTCATTAACGATAAGCTCTTCTACATGGGATTGGTTTTCGAAAATTAATCCATACTGAATTCTTTCCCCAAAAACTTTTGTCCAAACAATTTCACCAACCGCTTTAATTAAAACTTCATCCAAAATGAATTGAACTTCAAGTTGTACCAGTTGCTTATTTTGTTCACCAATATTTTTATGGGAAAAAATTTTCATGCCGCGCGGACTAATATCTACAATTTCACATGGATATTTTGATCTTTCAATATTTTCTGGCTTCCCGTCTATTAAAATGACAAAATTCGCATCAATCGGTTCACCAAATGTAAACCGAAACCCTTCCGTTCTTTTAAACGTCATCTCTATTTCCTCCTATATTCCCCGACTATATTATTTTTTACTATTATACATTTAAAGTACCATAATTTGTCTATAATGTGAACGAATTATCCCTTCGATAATTCTTGCGTTAAAATCATAATAGAAAAACTATCTTTTACTTATACTAGTGATTTACATATACCGCATTCTCTCTGTTTTATCAAACAAATTTTGCAAAACAAAGCACTTTCAAAAATCGCACAAAAAAATCCTTACCTATAAATACAATCAAGTAAGGATTCATCTCTATTAATTTAGTAAATAATCTTCATGAAGTTCCGCGCATTGGACGACGATTTTTTCTTCGTGTGGATAATAAGAATCCTGCGTTAAATAGTGATTGATATATACCCACCCCGTAAATTGTAACGTTTCATTATAGCGAATCCGCACTTTACTTTCCTTTACAGGAATCACAACATCGTGGTAAGCACATGTTTCATTGCGTGGTGACTCGGTCGGAAACCATGTATGGATTGCTGGATGCAATTGAAGTAATAATGGGTGCATCGTTGCCGTTCCCATAATAAATCGTGCAGCATCCTTCGCTCCCTTAAGACTTGAGCCCGTACGTCGCAATTGGTTGTCCAGTATTTGCAACGGTGTTAGTGAAGACTTCTCTAACCCATCTGTTTTCACGATCAATGTGTATAAATTACCATAGTAGTCCCGTCGCGGTATTAAAGCACGCGCATTCGTAAGATTTGGTGAATCTTTCATTATTTTTATCCTCCTTCATCCATTTTTGGTTATCAAATGACAATAAAAGGAGTATACTAAAAATAAGTCGGTATACTCCGATGGCCAAAGCCTTAAGTGGAATTCTTTCCGGGATCCCCACTTAAGGTTTTTTATTTTCCCCTTTTCACATGCTACTCACCTCCTTAATTACAAACTAAACAAAATGAAAACGTTTACTTTTTAACAATAAAAAAATAATCAATCCATACCGTTTTTTCAAAATCTTTTCGCAGTAATTTGTTGGAATCTATCATAAAGTGAGAGGTTGGACCATCGTAATGAAAAGGTTCAGCCCTTTTCAATGGTGAATTTATTAAAAGGATTCTAGATGTGGAATTCTCAAGACAAGGACAAAAACATAGAATATAGGCAATTTTAATTCCAATATATACCATTATAACTACTAAATCCTCCTATGTCTATTGAATTCTGAATATTCTTAAATATAATGTCATAATAAACATAATTCGTGTCCCATTTAGCCCGATTAGTTCAGCTAACATTCCGTACGGGTGCCGTTTAATTGAAGGTTCATTTTAAGTAATATTGACAATTTCCAAAGAAAAAAGCGGCTATTAACTAGCACGCTCTTCATCAAATGATTTAAATAACTTGTGTTTGAGATGAAACGATATGTTGTAAATCTTGCTTCAAAGCCTCGATCATTCGTTCACTGTCATCTAGGCTTTCTTTTTTCACCCCAATATAAATTTTACATTTCGGCTCCGTGCCAGATGGTCGTACACAAATCCACGAATCATCCGCTAAATAAAATTTCAAGACATCTGCTTTTGGCAAACCGTTAACATTGCCAGCTAAGTAGTCCTCCATTTTTGTCACTTGGCAATTCGCAAAATGAGTTGGAGGCTGTTGTCTAAACTGCGTCATAATAGCGGCAATTTGCTGTTGACCTTCCACCCCATCAAACGTAAACGATACGAGTGCCTCTTTATACCAACCAAATTCGTCGTATAATTCGTTTAATCGATTTATTAATGATTTCCCGCGCATTTTTTCAAAAGCTGCCATCTCTGCCGTTAACAATGCAATTTGCACTGCATCCTTATCGCGCACAAAGTCCCCTGCTAAATAACCGTAGCTTTCCTCGTAGCCAAAAATAAAGCTATGCTCACCCGTTTGTTCCCATTCTGCGATTTTTTCTGCGATGTATTTAAAGCCCGTTAACGTGTTGACTGTTGCAATGCCGTATTTATTGGCAATGGCTGTCCCAAATTCAGATGTTACGATCGTTTTGATCATCGCAGCATTCGTTGGAAAGTTTTTCGTTTCAAGCAGGTAATGAAGTAGGAGTGCCCCTAATTGATTGCCCGTTAATAGCTGATACTGCTCATTTTCCAACACAGCAACACCTAAACGATCAGCATCTGGGTCTGTCGCGAGCAATAATTCCGCATTAACACTTTGACCAAGTTCGATTGCTAATTTGAACGCATCCGCCTCTTCGGGATTTGGATACGTAACGGTCGGAAACGCCCCGTCTTGAATCGCTTGTACCGCAACAACTTGGACTTTCGTAAACCCAAAATCTTTTAGTCCACGTACAATTGGTACTAACCCAGACCCATGTAGCGGTGTATAAACAATTGCAAGATCTTTTGTCAACGTTTGTTCCGTCTGTAATCGGTTTAATGCCTGTGCATACGCGTCATCCAGCTTTTCTAAAATTTCAACGCACAAACCGGATTCAAGAAGCTGTTCTTTTGCGAGCGATTCAATAGCAAAAATTGATTCCACATCATTCATATGTCCCACAATTTCATCCGCAAATTGTGGTGTTAACTGTGCCCCGTCCTCACCGTACACTTTAAAACCGTTGTACTCTTTCGGATTGTGGCTTGCGGTAATGACTACACCTGCATAGGCGGCTAAATAGCGTACCGCGAAGCTTAGTTCAGGAGTTGGACGGCTTTCTGTGAATACATAGCTTTGAATACCATGTGCTGCGAGTACACCTGCTGTTTCGTAGGCGAATTGTTGTGAAAAATGGCGTGTGTCGTAGGCGATTACTACACCACGAAGCTTCGCTAATTCACCTTGTGATGCGATTTGGCGTGCAAGTCCTTCTGCTACGAGACGAATTGTATGCGTGTTGATGCGGTTTGTGCCCGCGCCGAGTTTGCCGCGCATGCCGCCTGTGCCGAATGGGAGGAGTTGGTGGAAGCGGTCTTCAAGATCTTTAATATCTGTTATGTCAGCCAATTCCTCTTTATAATTCGAGTATTGTAGCCAATCTTCTATTATTTGTTTCATATTTTTCGCCTCACTTTATATTTAATATATATGTATATGGTTGAAATTTATCACATTTTATCATGAGAAAAGGATCCAATATGAAATTGGATCCCTTCGAAAGATTAAATTTGCTCGCTGCCTACAGTCCCATATTGCTGCTGACGCGTGACTTTGATAACTTCTTTCCATGTATCACGGAATTCTGTTACTAAAACTTCGACCTCTTCAATAATCGCTACGTCGTTTTTGATATTGGCATCCGTAAGACGACGATTCATATAATCATATAATGGTAACATCTGTTTTGAAATTTCAATGTCCATATTTAACGTTGACATTAACTCACCAATAATAGCTTGTGAACGTTGAATATAGTAATTTCTCTCTTCAATGTTCTTATCAGCAATCGCTATTTTTGCACGATTTAAAAACTTTAAGCAGCCATTATATAACATTAAAGTTAATTCACCTGGCGAAGCGGTAGTTACACTATTTTGTTTATATGCATTAGAAGCATTAGTGTGTGCTGTCAATAGAGACACTCCTTTTGAAGCTGTTGTTTATAGTTCTATTTTACTTGGTAAAGGGTCAATTAGCACGGATTTTTTTAATAAGGTTTATTTTTTCTTATCATAATACATTCCATCCATTACTTGAACATGACCGTATGGATTTAAGTATTGTTGATCTGACTTTTTAGACGTATGCAATTCTCTCATATCCATTTTTATCGATTTAAGAATTCGCTCTAATCGCTCACGAATGCCTTTGTCTAATTCAAAAAGTGTTTGATGAATTTTAATCGTTTTATCAAAAGTAAACCCTGATTCATAAACACTTTTTACAATTAGGCCACGTTGATCTAATAATGAATTCACTTCTTCAATAAATTCATCACGTACAGATTCATTTGGATTTTCCGCTAACTTCTCGTACAGCTTAGCAGAGATTTGTAAAAGCTCTTGTAATTGCTGTTCCATTAATTTTTAGCTCCAATTATTGAGTTGTTGTGAATAAAGTAGATTGTTGGTTTGCTTTGTTAATTGCTGTTTCCATCGCAGTGAATTGCTTCCAATAACGAGCTTCAATATTCTCTAACTTTGTTTTCCAGCTTGTAATACGTGTATCTGTATCATTTAATTTAAGACCTAAGTTAAACGTATTATTTACTGAGTCAGCTTTACCTGCTTTTTTCTCAATATTAATTGTTGCAGTTTTAATCGATTTTTGTAAACGGTCGGCAATTCCTGGGTTTTCAATAGTACCAGAGAACATTTCATATACTGCATCAGGATCTTTTTCAATCGCTGCACGTAATTTATCTTCATCAATTTCTAACTTACCGTTTTCAGAAGTTTTACTTGATGTCGTAATACCGATTTTAAATAGCATATCAAACTCTGTGCTTGAGCCAGAACCTTTAGAGTACATATTTGTACGCATATTTGAAAGAACACCTTGGATAATCGAGTCGCCACGAAGTAATCCTGATTTAGCTTTTTCTTCCCAAGCTTCAATCTCTTTTTCTTCCATATCTTTCTTTTGCTCATCTGTTAATGGAGTATAATCACGGTAATTCTTTTCTCTAACTTGTGAATTTAACGATTCAATTAAGCCATTATAAGTGTCAACAAACTCTTTAATCTTATTAACCATATTATCTGTATCTGTTTTAGCAGTTAACGAAATAGGTTGAACTCCTGTTCCATTGAATGTGTTATTTAATGTGATGTTAAAACCATCTAATTCAAAAGTGTTTGTTTGTCGTTCGATTTGCATGCCATTTACTTCTAGCTTAGCATTTTCACCATTTGTAATTAAACCTTTACCACCTGAGAATCCAAGTTGACCAAAGAAATCTTCACCTGAATCAACAAATACACTTGTAAATACTGTAGATGTTGTTGGATTATCATTTGGGTTGTTTTCATCTACAACTGTATATTCGAATTCTTTTCCTGCACCTGTTGCTCGTGTAGACATTGAGATACGTCCTGTAGCTTCATCATAGAAGGCATTTAAACCTGTACCCTTGCCATCTTCACCATTTTTCAACTTAGAAATTACATCGTCAATTGTATCGTTTTCTGAGAAGTTTAAGTTTACATCTTTATATGAACCATCCGTTTGTAATACTGATAATTTTACTGGCCCAGATATAATAACGCCTGCTCCACCATTTAATTCACTTAACTTTGTAGAACCCGCAGAACCTGCAGCAATAACTACATCATCTTCTGATAATTTACCGCCACCAGTTGCATTTCCAGCTCTTGCTATTTGAGTAACATTGTTAATATTTAATGTTTGTCCATTTTGAGCAGATGTAGGTGTTGCAGATACAGCACTATTCGAACTTACAACTGTTTTTTTAGCAAAATCTTTTTTATACATCATATTCTTTTGAATGTATTCATCGAAAGATTTCAATTTTTTGTTAACGTCACGATATGCATCACGTTGCCACTCATATTTTTGTTTATTTTGATATAACTTATTTAAAGGGGCCTTTTCTGCTGACATTAATTTTTCTACAAGACTATCGATATCCATCCCCGAAGCTAGTCCACCAATACGTGATACCATAATTATTTCCTCCTAAAATTAAATTTTTTCGTCTACAATCATCCCGGCCTGCTTTTTCATTTCATAAAAAGCATTTAATAATTTCTCTGGAGGGATTTCCTTAATTACTTCATCTGTTTCTGCATCTACTAATTGCACATAATATTTATCTAATCCCTCATGGAATACAAATTTTGATGACTTGTGTTGCGTTTTTAAAAATTCATTTATAGATTTTACAGCTTCATCAAGCTTTTCTTTTACGCTAGCTCCTGTTTGTTCTTCGCCAAATGCTTGTGTACTTACCATTTGTGCATTAACTTGCTGTGTATTTCCAGCACTCTCTTTTACTATTTGCGTTGTTTCTACCTTAACTGTCTCTTCTTTAGGTGAAGGCGTAGAAAGTTTTGATGCTTGAATAGCTAAATCCCCTTGCGATCCGATGCGCATTCCCTTTAACCTCCTTATTAAAAATGAACTTAGTTAATAATCATATCGGTCAAATTTTCCAACTTTCTATAACCAAATCACTTTTTTAATTCAATTGTCCTAAAATGTTTGAAGGATATTCAAAGGTATATCGTAACATTTACTAAAAAAAATCCGATATTACTTTAGTATAGAACTACAAGGAGGAATACCATGAAGCCAAAAACAAAAAAGCGTATTGCTAAGGCAACGATTTCAGCAGCTTTAGTTACTAGTAGCATTAGCACAATCGCAATACCAAGCTCTGCATCAACAACATTTAGTGACTTGAATCCAAGTAATGCTCATTACAATGATATTTTAAATTTATCAGAACGTGGCATCATCAATGGATACCCAGATGAAACGTATCGACCAAATGTGGCAATTACACGTGGTCAAGCCGCAAAAATTATAGCGAAAATACTTAATTTAGATACAAATGGTTTAGAAAATCCTAATTTCACAGATGTGAATGTAAACGATCAATTTTATCCTTATATCGCCGCATTAGTAAAAGCAGGAATTATTTCTGGATATAGTGATAATACATTTAAGCCTACACAAACGATTACTCGTGGACAGATGGCAAAAATGATTGCAATTGGTTTCAATTTAAACGATGAAATCGAAGCACCATTTACGGATGTTTCAGCTGATCATCCATTTGCCAATTATGTAAACGCCCTATTCTCTTCAGGAGTTACTACTGGGAAAACAGCCACTACATTTGATTTAAATGGAGATGTGACACGAGGGCAACTAGCATCATTTGTCGTTCGCGCTGAACAAGCAATTCAAACATTTGAATCAACAGTAACGGGAACAATTGAGCAAATCCAAAAAAATTCAATCACAGTTAATGGAAAAAAATACAATGTACATAAAGACATGGCATTTTTATTAGCAAACACAAATAAAAATGCTTTACTAAATGCAAAAATCACATTTAATGCCAAAAACAATGAAATTTTTTCTGCAACTTCCCTTTCAGTAGTAAATGGAAGCACTTTTGATGGTCAAAGCGCGACTATTGATGAATTAAAGCTTTCTGCATCTGTAACAACTGTAAAAAACGTTACTGCAGAGACGATTCA
This sequence comes from Lysinibacillus sp. 2017, assembly GCF_003073375.1. NCBI lineage: Bacteria > Bacillati > Bacillota > Bacilli > Caryophanales > Bacillaceae > Lysinibacillus > Lysinibacillus sp. 2017. Next base: position 677,868 of record NZ_CP029002.1, on the reverse strand, counting down.
TTATGCAGTAAATGCGCAATCTAAAATCGAAAATGTAACTGCAAAAAAATTAGTAGCCCAAACAGCATCAGAATCTGTAGCTTCTTTGGCTAATACCGTTCCTTCAATTGATTTAATTATTAACGGCTCTACTTTTGAAATCGTTCAAATCATTGGAGCTATTGCATCATTACAAAAAACAGCTTCTACAATTACAGATTTACAAGCAGGAAATGTTTCGATTTTAAACTTACAAGGGGACTTTAATATCGTATCTCTATCTTCCCTAGTTAAATTAACAGGTACAGCAATTATTAAATCCGTACATTTTGCTAATCAAAACATTAAGGAATTCAATCCTAGTTCAACCATTCAAATTAATAATGTCATTATTAACGGACAAACATATACTTGGCAAAATGCTGTAAACCAGTTTATTACACCAACAACTAATAATTCTTCAAACGCAAACAATAATAGTGGCGAAAACTCCACTGTTCCTTCACCTGGGAATACAGGAAACAACGGTACTACTACACCAGGAAATAACGAAGAGACAAACACAGCTTCTCCAGGAGAAACTGAAGAAAACAAAACTCCTTCAGTACCTGACAATAATAGTGAAGACAATGATACAAACACTACCGACCCTACTGAAAATAACGAAGACAATGATTTGAGTGATAATAACGGAGATACTGGTGGAAATGCTGAAGAACCAACAAGTTTAAACACTGCGAACATTACATTTAATGCAAAATCAAACCAAATTTTGGGTACTACAGTAATTTCTGATATTGGCGCCACAGTATTGATTTATGCTGATGGCGATACTCTATTAGGACAAGGTATTGTAGATACGAACGGTCAATTTGAAATTGAATTAAAAATACCAGTTCAACCAAATCAAACAATTAAATTAATCGTGGAGAAAAACGGAAAAACATCTGAGTTACAATGGTCGATTCCTGATTTAGATGAAAACAGTGACGATGATAACACGGATGGCGATATCACTGAAGGTGGCAACACGGGTGAAAACACCGATAGCGGTAACACAGACGGCGACAGCACTGATGGTGAAAACACTGATAGCGGTAACACAGACGGTGACAGCACTGATGGTGAAAACACCGATAGCGGTAACACGGACGGCGACAGCACTGATGGTGAAAACACTGATAGCGGTAACACAGACGGTGACAACACTGATGGTGAAAACACCGATAGCGGTAACACGGATGGCGACAGCACTGATGGTGAAAACACTAATAGTGGTAACACTCCACCTACAAGTGATACAGTAGATGCTCAAAATATCGATGTAGTTGGCGATACAATTCAATTAACTGACAGTGAAACAAATGAAACTATTTCCTATAAGATTTCTTATAATATTCAGACTTTCTTTAGTAATAACAGTGCTTTACTTTCGAATGTAAAAATGGATATTGAGAACGGCGAAGTAACTGCAATAAACGCTGCTACCATTAATGCAAATACTAAATTTGACGGAGATAGTTTAGGCGGTATCGAAATCGAAACACTTACCTTGAACAATGCTTCAACGATTGAAAACATGACTAATGTCGAAAACTTAATTGTTTCAACAAGTGCCTCAGAACTATCATTCAATAACGTATCGGCTAATATTACTGCTACTGGTAGTTTTGAAATCATTTCGGGAGCAGCCGGAGACTCTTTAACGATCTCGTCAACTGTCTCTAATGTCATCGTTAATAACGTGACAAGCACAAATGTAATTATTAATGAAAATACATCAGTTGCTCAACGACTAGCAGGTAAAAAAGTGGCAAGTGTTGCAAATAACTTTCTATTTGCTAATGAAACAAAAATGACCATTACATTTGCAGATGGTACATATAAGGATCAAAGCTTAACTGTAAACCGAAAAGATACGATAGTTGATATAGAAGGTACCCCTTTCAGCAAAATTACTATTGCAAATAATAATATAGATTTATTAACAAATGGTACCGAAGTAAATCGATTAGTTGTTACTAAAAATGTATCTTATCTTCGTTTAGAAGCAAACGTAACAAATTTCGAGGCAGATTTAGCACAGGCGTTAGTAATTCACAGTGATGCAGCCAAAACAATTAATCATTTATTTGTAAAAGCCCCTACAACTGGTACTGAAGGATGGCTTGATTTTGTAAATGTAACTGTAAAAAATGTTACATTAAATGATCAATCGATTATTACGGAAACTGGAACAGCAAAACTGGAAGATTTCCCGATTTTCAAAAATTATGTAAACACAGGAATTCAAAATTTCAGTGCTGTATTAGAACGTAATTCATTTGGTATTTATAAGTTAAACGGTACACAAACCATTACACATTATGTACTTGCGAAAACTTCAACTGAGCTAGAAACATATAAAAACTTAACAACACTTCCAGTTGATAAAAACACTTATACGGACAATTTAATATTATATGCAGATACAGTTAATATCGTTGCTTACAATGCCAATTCTGATGGAACTATTAACGCTGTATCAGTAATCGAAGTACCATCAAATGTTCCTTTAGTACGACTAGATAATAAAACTGCAACAGGAGATTTAACTTATTTCACACGCTTTTATGACAACCAGACACCAAGTGAAACATTAAAAACTATCTATATTTTTAAAAATGGTTCCCTATCTAAAGCTACAAATGTAACTGGTACTTGGAAAAAAACAGATGAAGGTTTAAACTCCATAACAGTTCAAACAGGAGTTTCATTAAATAATACGCGAGAAGTAATTTTAGGAAATAATATTCTATCCGTTTATGGATCAAATGTCACAACCTATGCAAGTGACTATGTAAAAATCCTAAAAAAAGTTGCAGAATTGTCAGTGCAAACTGGAAATACAAATTTAATGAATGAAATGCTGAAATTTGTATACTCAAAAGAAGAAGGTACATATAATAGTTTCTTCTTATCAAAATATATTAATGCCATTAATGAAAATCCATCGAGCCTAACAAGCTTAGATGACTTTAGTTCGCTTATTAATAAGATTGACTCTGACAACTCCTATGACAAAGAAGCCGTAATGACAGCTTCTGATCTTTATTTGACAGGTTCAATTCAAAATACTTTTACGTATTCAAATGTAGGTATTATTAAAAATTCATTAAACGATAAAGGTGAATTATTATTTAATGCCTTAAAAACTGGTGAAACTACAGTTCAAGTTACAGATTCAAATGGTCTAGCTACTCTTGTTCATATAATTGTTAATGCAAATAAGCAAATAACAACGCAAACCGTTCTTGCAACAGATGCGCCAACTGGTACCTTACTTGAAGGATCAACAAACTTCCGATACGCCGGTACAAAGCTTATTGCTACAGCATTTGCGAAAGAAAACGGTATGTTAAAAAATGCAGCGGCTATTATTCAGCAGGGTGAAAATACAACTGAACTAACACGAGTAACATTAATATCAAATGGAAGCAGCTATGAGATTTCTGCGGCTACAACGATTAATCCAGTAATTCTTGCACCAAAAGAATTTGGTTTAAACCAAGTCACAAACATTACTAGCCAAAATATTGGATTCAAAATCCTATCACCTAAAGAAATTATGTTCTACCCACGTTATGTTGGTTCAGAATTAATTTTCATAACTGATGGTACAAATGAGGTAGCAGTTAACACTACAACAAATTCAACAATTGACAACTTAACCGATTCAATTGCTCGTTCAAATACATTAGCAATCGAAAGTGAATTAAATTTACTTTCTGTGAATGACCATGTATTTACGCCAAATACTCCGAAAAATGTATTCCTATATAATAACGGTTCAGATATCCAAGTATTTGCTAAAGATGCATACACAGGTTCAGTAAAATTAATCGACTCTGCCAATACTATTACACTTGTCAATGTGGAATCTACTAAAGTTACTAACAAAGTCGCAGTTAAAGACTTAGAAGTTGTAAAAACTTCAATAGCAGCTGATAACAGTGGTGCAACAGTTCAACATATTGATAATCCAGTTGTACGTGCAAAAGGTCTAGAACTGTATGCAATTGGTACTGGTACAGCAACTGTTACACTATCAAACGGCAAACAATACACAGTAACTGTTAATGCATCCAATGGTGTTTATTCAATTGAAGCTACAATAGTCCAAAACCTAAACATTACTGCTACAGAATTACACATGACAGATATTAAAGAAGTTCTTGGTGCAAGCTCTGTTCAATATGTGAAAAATAATTCAGAAGCGATTATTAGTCTCGCAGATACAAGTGAAGCAGTTATTACATTAATATCAACGAATAACGAAAAAACCATTATTAAAGTAACAAAAGATGTATCCGGATATAAATATGATGCATACCGCTCAATCGTATCAGCTAGTGATGTAGGATTAGCTACACTTACTGATGCCTATAATGTCGGGAACATACCAACTACAGCGGCAGCTCGTGCTAAAGTAGCTACTAACCCTGATACAAATACAAAAGTTCTTTATATTTACAACACAGCAGTTGGAAATCAAACATTCCGAGTAACAGACGGTACAAAATCAACAGCTATTAATGTTAAAGTTACTGCTGATGGAAATGGCTTTACATCAACACCTGTTGCAGTTACACATACAATTCCAGATGAATATGAACTAGTTGATAATGCAACAACTTCAAATAATACCACTCATCTAAACGGCAAAGTTCTTTACGCTACAGGCTTAGGTTTAAATAGTAACAACAAAGCAACTATTGAAGTGCCAATGAAAAATGGAGCTAATTACGTAATTGGCTTAACATACGATGCAGATACAGGCCTATATAGTTTCGATCAAAGTCCTACAGTTACCTTCACATTAAATTATTCGAAGGAAAAATTAGGTTTAGATACATTAGTTTCAGCAACTACCGCAAATTCAAATATTATACCATCTATTGTTGATGGCAAATTAAACATAGCAGTCACTGCAAATGCATCTGCACGTATTGAAGTTACAGGTACGGTTGATAACCAAACGGCAAAAACATTTATTTATATAGATCGTAGTACTAGCGGTATTACAGCAAAAATTGAGCGTGTAGAAATAACTAACGCAGACAATGAAATCGTTGCGCTTGACTTAAACTTAAAAGAATACGGCTACACAACAACACCAACAGGTATTTGGACAGTTGCTAACGTAGCGCGTGCAACATTCTCTGCTGATTTTAAAGCGAACTTCTACGCATTAAATACAGGTAAGACTGGCTTTAAACTAACTGATAGTAACGGTAAAGCATTACTTATCAATGTAACAGCTGATGCTAATAACCCACGTGGCATTACAGCAAAAGTTGAGGAAGCCGCACTTTCAGATGACTTATCTGTTACTGGAACAATCATCGAGGGAGATGGCGTTCGTCTTTCTGCAGACAAAACAAAAGTTTATGCAGCAAAAGTTGGCGCTACGTCAAAAGTTAAATTAAGCAACAACACATATGTCTTATTCGAAGTTACTGAAAATGCAGATGGTCAATATGTATTAACACCTACTCCATTAACAAGTATTACTACAATTACTGCAGCAGAATTAGGATTAACAGGTAACATTACTGCTAATAGCTTAGACACGACTATCGTTACAAAAACAGAGTATGCGGATTCAATTGTATTAACTGGTATTAAAGACGGTAAAACAGCAATGCTTGTAACAGATTCAGAAAATAAATCCGTACTTGTGAACATAACAGTAAACGGAAATACAGTAACAGCAGAAAAAGTTAAACCAGTAACAACTGCCGCAACCCCTACCCTATTACCAGATGAACCAACAACAGTTGTTCGCATTAACGGAACAAATATTTATGCTATTGGTGAAGGTACAGTTCGTTTACTTGTTGATGATGGAATTCACGAAGTACACGTAACGAAAACGGGTGGTGGTCACTATGCAATTACTGAACCAGTACTAATTAGTGGTGCAGTTCTTTCTGCTACAGACCTAGGCTTCTCAGCAAGTACATCACTTGAAATTGAAGTAGCTACAAACACTAACTTCTATATCGGCATATTAAACGGCGAAATCCTTGCTTACAGTAAATTAACTGGTGCAACTACAGGCTCATTTGAATTTGTCGTTAAAGCAGCGGATACAAGTGCACGCACTTTAGTTCGTCTAAACGATAAAGGTACTGACCTACTTGAACATCAAGTGGCTAAAAAAGCGGCTGTAACATTTGATGATGCAACATCTGTCACATTTAATGATGCAAATTTAGCACGCTTTGATGCAAATGCAGACATTTTATATTTACTTGCAACTGGTTCTACCTTCGTAACAGCGAAAAATCATTTACATGCGGTGGATATTACACGTGACGCAGACGGTTACTTACAAGCAGACGTTCGTCAATTATCGATTGATGATAACGGTAAAACATTTACTAAAATTGCAAATACAGATGAAAACATCATCGAAGTAACATCAAATGCAATATACGCAAAAGCACTTGGTACAACTCGTGTAAAACTTGGCAATGATATTTTAACGGTATCAATTGGTAAAGATACAAATGGACAATATCAGATGACTTCAACTGTGACAACAAGTCAATTTGTTGCCATAGGAGATGCAGGTATAACTAGCTTCGAAACTGCAGAGGTAATCTCAGGTACAGCCGATGCTGTTTCATTAAACAAAGATGCAACAGGCTTAACAATTTATAGCAATGGTGCAACTACAGCACAATCACTACTAATTCGTGTAGCTGATGTTAATGAACACAAAGCATTAATTAATGTGACAATTGATGCAAGTGGTGCTGTTACAAAAGCTGAGGTTGTTAAAAATACACTGACAACAATTGGTGACGCTACTGAAACTGTTCAAACAGATGATGCACGTGCTGTATGGAACGGTACGACACTTACCGTTTATGCATTAAAAGCTGGCAATAGTGCGTTAAAATTCATGAACAGTTTAGTGAATGTTACAGCTACAGCAGACGGTAACAAAGTTAACAAGCCTACTATTGAAACTCTGAATCATGGTTTTACAAATCCAGATGTCATTACAAATGGTACATTGATTAATGATTACTACTTCACTGCTGAAGGCACAGGATTAGTATATTCAGATGGCAAGGTTTATAGTATTTCTGCCACAAAAACAAACGGACAATACGTAAAAACGATATCAACAGGCAGCACTGCAATAACATTCGATTTAACAGCAATTAATGGAACCGTTGCACAAGACGAGCAAACTTTAAACTCTGTAAAAATTGTGAAAGATACCGTGAAAGCAGATAGCGATAATGACAAGCTTGTAATTTACGCGGCTGGCGAAGGTGTATCCGAAATCACAATTACTCAAGCAGATGGTACAGTTGTATACCAAACGAAGGCAACTGCTTCATCGATTACAGCACCAAAACTTGCGGTTAAAAAGTTAGACAATGAATTTATTGGGGCAACTGTAAAAGCTGGCAATTCCATTCGTCTAGTTGCTAGTGATCCTGATCAACCGTCTGTACTAGATACAATGTACTTCTTAAAAGAAGGAACAACTTCATTAATAAAAGACGGCAAATTAATAAACGTAACAGTTACACGTGATGAAGATGGTTTCTTTACCACTTCACCTGAATATGTAACAACAACTGTAAAAGAAGAAATAACAGAGGCATTAAATGATTTTATTGTAGGAACTGACAAAAAGACATTATATGCAAAAAATGATGTAGCAGAAGAAACATTCTATACTGAAAATTACCGTGTAACCGCGAAGACAACATTAGAAAACGGCTCATATGTATTAAATGTAGATCAACGCCATATGAATACATTTGACGTAGCTGATTACTTCACTACTGGCACAGTAACAGTTAAAGCACTCAATGGTAATACAAATGCAAATGCTGTACTTGCAGAAGTTAATAACGGCAAACTGATTGTTTATGCAGGCGCTACTGCTGGTAATGCAGTCATTACATTTACAAATGGAACAAAAGATGTTGCGTTTAATGTTATACACGGACAAGATGGCACAATTTTAGCAACTCCTCAAGCAACTGTTGATAGTTTGAAATTTGCTGATATTGGCTTATCCACAACAACGAATCCAATTACACTTGCAAACGAATTTGACCCAGAAGTTGCTGAAATAACAGTAACAAACGCCGGTTTAACAATTAACGCAAAAAAAGTTGGGACAACATCTGTCGCATTAGAACAAAATGGCGTAATTGTTGGATTAGTAAACATTAAAGTCGAATCTGTAAGCGGCAACTTAAAAATTACAAGTACACCAGTAACTTATGAAGTTAGCGATGCACAACTAACAACAACAATGGCAACTGATGCACGTGCTTACAATGGTAAATACTACGCAACATCAACAGGTTCAACTCTTTATGGCGCTGATACAAGCGCTACATCTGTTGTCGTATCACAAAATACAACAACTGGCTTATATAACGCGAAAAAATCAGCACACAACTTAGCAATAATTACAGCTAATGATGTTGATTTAGATAAAATTACACATATAAGCGTAAACGGTACATCTGTTGAAGCGGTATACAATAGTGATAACACAGAGCTATACATTTACGGAATGAATAACGGCACATCTGATGTTGTCGCTTCAAACGGTACACAATTTGCAACAATCGTTACAAAAAATGGCGCAACACTAGTAACTGATATCGCACGTAAACAATTAGATTCAAATGATCAGCTTACAGGTGCAGCATGGACAACAAACTTCGTAGAAATTCGTAACAATACTATTTATGCTACACATGCTGGTAAAGGCGTAGCTACTACTAACATAGGTGCATATAACGCATTAATGAATATTGAGATAACACGTAAATCAGATCAAACATTTGCTATTCAATATGATGTAGTCGATCACACATTCACTAACAATGTAACTGTTTTATCAGGTACAAGTATTAAAGTAGATGGTAAACGTATCTTTGCTCAACAAGTAGGTATTTCTACGATTGAAGTTGGTTCAGAAGTTTATACAGTAGAAGTAACAAAAAATGCAGAGGGCTTGTACAATTTAGCTATAAGTGCACCAGTAGAAGCTGAGGGTATTACCGCTACTGACTTAGGCCTAAGTACAATCACTAAAACAACAATTGCTGCGATTACAGGAGCTGGAGTAGTGGAAGCATCCATTGTGACGGACACTGACATACCTGCAAATAGCAAAGTTATTCTACAAGCAAAATACGCTGGAGAAGCACAAGTAACGATTACAGATGGTGTAAATACGACGATTGTTCATGTTCTAGTTGAAAACCAAAACGGGAAACTAGTTTTAACACCAACAATTGCAAAATTGACATTAGATATGACACCATTAACTGCAGAGTTAACAGCTATCGAAGCAGATGGTATATTCCGAGTAGTAGGAACAACGTTATTTGCTTTAAAAGAAGGCTCTAAAGTTGTACCAATTAATGGTGAGCTACACAAATTAGTTGCGAAGAAAACGAATAATATTCTACTACCAGCGGACGAAAAAATTACAATGACATTACTAGGAGTTGTATCAGTCCCAACTAGTAGCACTGTATTAACTGCGAATGCAAATCAAATTACTGCAATTGGCTTTGGTACTGAGACTGTGACTATTGATGGCACACGTACATTCCGTATAACAGTCAATACAGACGGCACGATACTTTCTGAAGAATTAGTAGCAGAAGCATTTGATTTAAAAAATATTTTAAATGCATCTCCGTCAGAATTGGTGACAACTTCAGCAGTAGCTAAAATCAAATATATAGGTACAACAGCTACGATTGAACCGATTACTGTAGGTTCTACAACGATGACGATTTCTGATGGTACAAGTGCTATTCAAGTCAAAGTAACTGTAACAGACGATAATGGTACAAAACGTATAACGACAGAAATTCCATCATCAAAATTCTATACAGGTACACTCGGCTTATATCCAACCGATATTACAATGCCAAATAATGATGTGTTTACATCAAAACAAGGCGTAGTTAAACTCGTAAATGGCGAAATCACTGTATATCCAGGGGAAATTGGCACATCTAAGTTAATTATTAAGGATGCTAACGGTAAAAAAGCACTTTATGAATTAACAGTAAATGATGATTATAGCTATTCGTTCGCACCATTTAAACAAACAGTTGGCTATGATGCGTTTAAATTCCAGCCAGAAATCATCAAAAAAGTTGGCAATGCATACGCTAAAATTGGTGTAACAGGTTTAGACATTTCATTTGAAGATACGGAAGAAACAATCTTTATCGTCAAGGGCGATGTGGGCTACAAAATATTAACCGTTCAAGCCGAAATTGATCAACCTAACAACACTTTCTCTGCGAAAGTACCAAAAGTTTATGAGGCTACTACGGTTGCTGGTGAAGTGACAAATGTTAAAGGCTTACAAGTAGCTAAAGATGGCGAAACATCCATTTTATATGCTGATAAAAACACAAAATATCCTGCTTCTTATACGTTTAACGGGACAATTTATGAAGTAGTAGAAAATACAGATCCAAATGTACCGACAGAATTTGTAGCTACCCCACTTTCTAAGGGAGCTTCATATACATCTGGAACATTTGTCGATGGTACGGATGTCGTAAAATTTGAAGCGAATGAATGGATTACTAAAGCGGTTGGCACAGGCATGTATAAAGTAAATGACAATCAGTATATTGCTATTACGGTAGAGGAAGACGGAACAAATTCTTATATTATTACAGAAGCTGCAGATTTATTCTCTACAATGCCATTACCAATAACTGCAGGATCTACATTGACTAATGCACAAGTTATTGCGCCAAATGAAAATGTTTATGTAGATGGAAATACTGTGTTTGGTTCTTCTTCTGAAATGATTGCTATTACAGCAACATTAGATAACAAAAAAGTATTATATACAGGAAAATTTGATACAACTCCTGCAACAATACTGAAAAAGAACATTTTAGATGAGCTTGGCTGGTCGATTCTTTCAACAAACACATTAAATGAAAACTCTAGTATTTTACGAATTGAAGGCAATGAAATTTATGCACTAGGTGTTGGAGAAGAAACAATAACATTCACTTCGCCAAATGGCATACAACGAACTTTTGTTGTAAAAGTAACACCTGATTTTGATATTGTCTTTGAGCCAGTTGATGCTAATACAATCACATATGTTGCTCAAGAGCCAGGGGAAGGAATTTCAGAAATATTATTTACTTTTACAATGAACGTTTCTTCAACTGTAGATATTGTAAAATCAAATACAATTAGTGACGTCTCAGTTTATAGTAACGAAATTAATATTGGGGTAACACCTGGAATAACAGCAGTAAATTCGTTTACCCTTACATTCCAAGAACTATCAAATATACCACTTGAGTTTACAATTACGATTAAAGACGTTACGGATATTACGATTAGTTCTTCTAATCCTTTATTTAAATTCGTTCCAACAAATCAAATTAAAGATTTTCCAAGCACACCTTAAGTCATTAACAATTTACTAATACTGTTTGAATCAATATGTGTTAGTGATTATATAAAAAATCGCAGGTGAGAAATTCAAAATTTCTCTGCCTGCGATTTTTATTTTATGTTATTTATAAATCTACTTCTTCTTCCTTCCACGTATAATAAACACTTCCCGGTTCCCTTATGATTTCACAAATTTTATCCGCATTGCTTTGTGATTAATAAAGATCACTTGCCCAAAATGATGCAATGCCATGTATATGAGTGTATTTCGGTTATATGTTTCAAGTGGTACCCATACCATATCCATGAAAATATAGGGTGCACCGCATAATGTTCCTAAAATATCCTTTGCAAATTTTTTGGCTACATTTAAATTCGTTGAATAATAGATATCATTACAGCTGACTTGTCCCGCAATAATTCCCATCAAAACGCTGCCATAGTGGCTCACAGGTTTCCCTGCTCATATGGTTAAGCGCTTTCCTACTATTACGAACGTTGTCCATCTTTTTCGTTGCAAAAGTATATCAGCCTTTGTTTTATAAATCGAAGGATATGTACCATCGCCTAGCAAACTAAAATAATATTTTCAACAGTAATTTCATCTAACTTTAATAATTTCTCCAAAATCCCGAAACTATGGCACTTATCTAATTTTTCATGTAAATAATCAGTATGCTAAGTAGCTGAAAAATTAAAAGAAATATTATAGTTCTTATCCTGTGTCCCAACTTGAACTCAGCTAAACAATTTATTCAAAACTGAATTTCCTTTAATCATATTTTTGAAGCACTCATCTTCAATTTCATTAGAAGAACAATTACCTCTTTGAAAATTTGCTAGTTCTATTTGCCGATGCAACTCCACTACATCCCATTGACTAATCTCTGTATGCTTCATTATTTACAAACTGAAACAAAGGTAACGCAGTTGAATAATTTACAGCTATTTGAGTTTGTGAACTAGCATATATATAATTCTGAACAAATTTATTCTTATTTTGATGTGCAGGTACTTTTTGCATGACGTAATCGAATAGCTTCAAGAAATCAGCATCCAAACCGTGATTCGTCGATTTGAAGATTTCGCCATCTACTCTTTTGGCATCGATTAATTCAAATTTAGCATGCTTTAAATTGGCTATAGCAGTTTTTTTGTCTTTCACATCAACTAAATTATCTGTTGTTCCTAAAACTGAATAAATATATGCTCCATTTTTGAATGCCTTATAAATCTTATGTAATGAAAGCGAGTTTTTATCCTTTAAGTACGCTTTTGCCATATAATCATATTCTATTGCAAAAACTGCTTTTCCTATACCTTTGCTTAAATACCGATTACTAGACAAATACACAGGATTTACCCAAGCCGAATTGTCCACTATATAGGTAAATAAATGTGGTGCTAACTTATTTGCAAGATGCAATATATATGCACCTTGAGAATGCCCATATCCGATAATTTTACGCTCATTAAAAACTAAATTATTTTCAGTAAGAATAAGTTTTACAGCTTCGATGGTCGTTATATTATCAATAGCTTGCATATAGCTCATATCTACAAATTCATTTTCAGTTTCTTCGATTGAAGCTTAACAAGGTAATTGAATAGAGTAATCTCCTACTATTTCATATAGTTTACTTGGATCCATTCTAAGTGTTTCGAAATGATCTTCTGATAATGTTTTTTCTAATCCATTAAGTGAATAAGAAAATCCATCATCCCCCTGCATAAATTTACTTCCAAAAAATTCACATTCAACAGTAACTAAATTATATTTATCTGCAAACTCTTCTCGCATTTTTTTATAAACTTTAGAATCAATATTTCCACCAAAACCAGGTACAAATAACACAATTCCGGTTTGTTCATTTGTTCCAATTTGAGGAATAGAATATTCAATTCGATATGTTCTTTCATTATTTCCATTATAAATATTAGGATGGGCTGGTAGTATTATTTCTTGGTTATAAGACATTCAATTACCTCGCTCTTATTAAAAATTCACAATACCCTAAATCAAGTTCTGAATCTATATCTATTGAATTTATTTGATTCATTACAAATGCCAATGTATTTTGTGTTAAAAATGACTGTTCTTCAATTAGACTACTTCTTTTTCCCACATAAACCGCACCATTAAGCGCATAAACTTTTGGCAAATCCTGCCGTCTCACAATTAATTTATCCTGCGGTAACAAAGGCACCATCTTGTCATCATCTAACGTATACATCCAATAAGGCGATTTCTCTGGCTCTGTCACCGACAGACAAAAGTCTCCATCACTAGCTAGTAGCGTTTCAATACAGCCGTCAATATCCTCCCCCGTTCTAAGAGGTGAAGTAGGCTGTAATAATACAACATAATCATATCCAGGACATTGCTCAATTGCATGCAACACTGGTTCAATACCGGGTGTATCATCCTGCGCTAGCTCTAAAGGACGTTTAAATGGTACCTCGCAGCCATATTGTTTTGCTACGTCAATAATTTCATCATCCTCAGATGAAAGAATAAGTCGATCAATATATTTTGATTTTTTTGCTTCTTCTATTGTCCATGCAATTAAAGGCTTGCCGGCTAAATTGCGAATATTTTTACGCGGTACACCCTTCGAGCCACCACGTGCAGGAATGATTGCTAAAATTTTTGGCTTCATACTAAAAGCTCCTTATACTTCTCATTTGCACGATTAAAATCATCCATCTGCCCAATATCCAACCAATACTCATGAATCGGGAAAACAGATGTTTTTTTCTCCTGCTCAATTAATTTTTCAAACAAGGTCGGCATATCGTAAAATACATCAGAAGGAATATAATCAAACACCTCTGGGCTCAACACATAAATACCTGCATTGACAAAGCTACGATGAATCGGCTTTTCCTTGATTGCCGTCAAATCGGTACCATTCGTTTCAATAACACCATAAGGAATTTGATACTCATACTCCCGCACGCACATTGTCGCAGCCGCACCTTGCTCAATATGAAACTGCATCAATTGATCAAAATTCACCTGCGTCAATAAGTCCCCATTCATTACAAAAAATGGCTCTGTTGGACGATTTTCGATTAATGACAGGGCACCTGCCGTCCCCATACGCTTTTGCTCTTCTATGTACTCAATTGTAATTCCGAATGCTTCTCCATTTCGAAAATAATTTTGAATAACTTCTTTTTTATAATTCACAGAAAAAATAAAGTTTGTATAGCCATATAGCTTAAAGCCATCCACAATCGTTTCCACAATTGGTTTATTACCAACACGTAACATTGGCTTTGGAATTTCATTTGTGAGCGGGCGTAATCTTGTCCCTAATCCACCCAGCATTAAAATAACTTGATTTTTATTTGTAGATATCTCAAATTTATCAATAAATAAAATATCCACCACTTCATTCAAGTCATTGACAAGTGGCAATTGCTTTAACTTATTTTTTTTCATAAACTGCTTATACTTTGCCGCGCTTAAACCGCTCTTTGCACTAATTGGCTTCGTATTCATAATAGAACCAACCTTTACATCCAACCCCTCACCGCGCAAAATACCACGACGAATATCGCCATCTGTAACTGTTCCTAGTAATTTACCTGTTTCATCTACTACTACTGCAAATTGTAGTGCACTCTCATCAATCGTTTTCATTGTTTCAAATAGAGTAGATGAAAACTTCACTATAACTTTTTTGTAATTATAAATAATTATGCACCTGCTTACATCTAGTTTCTACTTTTGTTAGACTTCTTTTTTAGCTACTACAATCCATTCCTTCACTTCGTGTTCCAAATTTCCATAGCTTACTTTCTGATACTCAATTCCTTCCAATTTAAATCCTAATAACAATTCTTGAATATCTTCTTCACTACTGAATCGACAATTTCCAGTTCCTTTTAGTGGACCTTCAGCAACAATCCATTCATTGTAACCCACATTAGTTCCCGTTTGATCTCCCCAGCTTCCTGTAGCAAAAGTTTTACTAAAAACTTTTCCGTTTGGTTTTAATACCCTATGTACTTCTGAGAATATTTTTTTAGAGTCTTCAAATGAATTAACATAGATAGCTTCATTGTCGATTACAGCATCAAAAAAATCACCTTCATATGGTAATTGACTAAAATCACCTTGAATAATTTCCCCACTCCATCCAATAACTTCTTCATTAAGTCTTAAATTTGCTCTTTTAACTGCTGTAGCTGAGCCTTCAATTCCATAAACAGTAAATCCCTCTCTTGAGATATACCATACGTTTGCCCCTGGTCCACAACCTAATTCTAAAATTTTTATGTCTCTTCTATTTGGTGCTGAATAAAAATTTCTGGCAACAAATCTAACTAACTCTTCAGGTGGATATTTCCCCCATTCCTTTTCTTTAAAAATCTCTTCCCACACTTCATTCCAAGCCATAATAAAACTCTCCTTCCTATTTTACTAATTAATTAACATTATCCCTTGTTCAGTCTAATAAAATTTAGTCTTAACGATAAAATAATATTCGATTTGTTAAATAACCTATTTCAGTCAAATGTATTTTTTTATATTCATCATACTTTATTTGATTAAAAATCTTATAACCAATTAAAAACGGATACATTTTCTTTGAAAAACCTTTTTTGAAAAATAAAAGAGAATTTGCTGATGAATTATCCGTACCCCCGCCTAAATATAATTTTTTTGCTCCCTGTTCCTTTGCATATTCAGCAAATTTATAAATTAGTATATGACTTATATTTAACATTCTGCCTAAGTTTGTTGTTGCAGATAAATGGTAATCTGCTATTCCATCGCAAAGCATAAATATTGAAGAACCTACTATTTCGTTATTCTCTGTTAACGCATTAAATAAATATACATTATCACAATCTAGCAAATCCTTTATATAATTCTTACTAAAAAAATATTCATCCGATGTTTGTTTTTCATTCATCAGTTCCGTATATATCTCATAAAATTTATCTACATATTGAGATTCCTTCGAGCTAATAATTTGAACACTACTTTTTTTGGCCGCTCTAATGGCTGTTTTTACTCTTGTGCTAAAACTACGGAATATGTCCTCTATTTCTAGATTAATTGCAACTGTATCTCTATTTGTTAATACTTCACCATAATAGTGCTGATCATTTTTAACTAATGGATGAAAGCGAATAAATTCTACTAATATTCTATTCTTATTACACCAAGTAATATATTCTTGGATTACCGTTTCTTTAAAGTTAGTACTTCCTGAAATTAAAGGACCCCCGTATCCATACGGTGTTTGTAAATCTCTATAACCCTCAAAGCCTACTTCTCCGATTAATGCTGCATGATAAAAAAATTGGCCATTCTCTTCTTTAGCAAAAAAAATCGACTTTAAGTTTTCCGAATCCAAACTACTTGCTTCAATGTAGCTTGGATCATAGTAAAATGTTTTTTCATTTATATCAATTCTATTATAAATATCAACAGCCTTTTCAAAATCCACAATCATTGTAGACGTATCTCCTCATCTTTATCAAAGTTCTTAACTGTTTTGAAGCCTTGTATCTCCCAATAATACATTGGTGAAATACCTGTACCTGGTCTTTTAACAGCAATATTTTCCATTGTTAATGTTTCATCTACTTCTATATTCGTTTTAGCAACAATACTCTTTCTAGCGATTGCTATATTTTTAATCTCTGAAGTTGAAGGTATTTTCACACCATTTCCCAGTGCGCTTTCTATTGCTCGAATCGAAGTTACTAATTGTGTAAATTCTTCTGGCTCTGATGATGCTCTATGATCGGGTCCCTGTGCATTTTTATCATACGTAATATGCTTTTCAATAATCGTTGCACCCTTCGCAACAGCTGCAATAGAGACGGCATTTCCCTCAGTATGGTCTGAGTAACCTATCGGAAGTAGAAATGCATTTTTCATTGTGTCCATAGCATTTAAATTTACTTCCTCAACAGGAGCGGGATATTCAGTCGTACAATGTAATAACGAAACATGCTGCTTCAAAAGCTGTTGTCCTTCTACCGTATTATAAGCAATTTTAAAGTTTTCTATAGAAGGATTTTCTAATCCAAGTAAGCCAAATGCAAGCACTCCTAAAGCATCCTGGATTTCTGCTAAAGTTGACATTCCTGTTGATAAAATAATTTGAGGTTTATACTGAGCAACTTTTAATAAATATGGCGCATTTGTAATTTCACCAGATGGAATTTTTATTGTTTTCAACTGTAATTCCTTTAATAAAAAGTCTACGCTTGGCAAATCAAATGGTGTCGATAAAAATTCAATTTCTATTCCTTCACAATACGCTTTTAGTTTTCTAAAATCCTCAAACGTCAATTCTAACTTTTTAACCATTTCTAATTGGCTTTCATCATTACCTGTATTAGAAATTTGATATTCAGCTTTCGGTGCATATGTACTAATAACTTCCTCACTAATAAACGTTTGAAATTTAACGGCATTAGCTCCTGCATTTTTTGCGATATCTATTAATTTTTTTGCAGTATTCATATCGCCATTATGGTTTACTCCTGCTTCTGCTATAATATACGTTTCCATAACTTATCCTCCATAATATTGTTTTAAACATTCCACTATATAATCTATTTCCCTCATTCCCAATCGTTGATCTATCGGAATGGTTAATACGCTGTTGCTCAATTGTTCATCTTCTTCATTTAAGAGAAAGCTTAACGGCCAATGAACTGGACAAAATATATTTTTTTCAATTAAGAACAACCTTAAATTATCTCTATTTTCTTTAATTTGAACGGCAAATCCTAAAGGAACTTCATCTTTTGCCAGCAAACTAAATAGTGGTAATACTTTTCGGTCGAAAAAACGATATTTTTCCAACTCGCTAAACAAATATCGCCAATTTTCAACACGCTTATTTTTGATAAATGTAAAATCAAGACGTTCCATTATATACTTCGAAATAGATGAAATAGACTTTGTTGTAACTTTATTATTTAAAGAAGCTTCACTATTCTTTAATTCATCAATAAAATATTCACTTTTGTCTGTCCAATTCCGAATTATTTTCCCCTTTAATTGATTTTCTAAAAAGGTTTTGTTAGGTTGTTCTAACTCAGCTTCAATTGGATTTTTACTTACCAATAAAGCTCCATCAATTTGCGGTGTAAATTTACGAAAACTAAATATTTCATAGTCGCTGATATTATTTCTAAATGAACTTAAGGATGATTGAACATAATCCTCAATAATAAAAAAATTTCTGTTTGATAATGAGTTTAGCCAATCAATAACGAGCTTATTTTGATGCCCAAAGTAGTGCGCAAATAAAAAAACTTCCCCATCTTGAACAAGAGGCAAATGTGATTGATTATTTAATGTTTTGCCTAATGAATAATATTTAATCTCATAATTACGTTCTTTGAATGGCTGCTTTACTGCATCACATATATATGTTGGTAAATGAACAACTTTCTTGCTAGGTTTCTTTTCAATATCCATAAGCGCTAGTAAAATTGCTGAACGACCAATATCAGTCCAAATATAATTGAGGTGCATAGGTAGAAAATTTTCAAATAAAGATTTTGGTGCTTCTACTAATTGCTCTATCGATAATTCAAAATCTCCACCAACACGTATCTCCATAAGGTTCACCTCACTTATCGTAAAATTTCTTTTGTATAATATTCTTTAAATCTATATTTTTCAGAATACGAACAATATCTTCTGAAGTAGAATCGCCATCATATTGCAAATCTAGCTCTTTGAAGCTCTCTATAAAACCAGGTTCAACTGCTCGACTAATTGCATGTATAATACTTCTACTATCATTCTCACAATCTATAATTGTATTGCTTTTAGCACGTCCTAGTTGACGATTTCCAATATTTACTGTCGGTATTTCTAAAATTGGTGCTTCTACTATGCCACTTGATGAATTACCGATAACGGCTTTTGCATACTTTAATGTACTTAAATACCTTAGGCTGCCTAACGATGTATATACTTTTACTCGTTCATGATTCAATAATGCATACTCATCTATGATTTCATTAATCATTCTTCCTTCTGAATCTGCATTCCCTTTTGTAATAATTACGTTATAGTCCTTAAAGTAGTCTATCGCTTTTAGTAATTGTTTAATTTGTCTGCTAGCGTCATCTGTTTGCAAAGTAGTTGGATGATATGTGACAATAAACATTTTCTCTATAGACATATTAAAGAACTGTTCTAATTCTTTTTTTGTTAGGAAATCCATTTTTTTTATATTCTCTACTCCTGGATCTCCAACATTAAATACGAGGTGAGGCTGCTCACCTAACTGAATAATTCGATTACGATATTCTTCATTTGCCGGGAAATGAATATGACTCATTTTAGTAATAGAATGTCTAATCACGTCATCAATCGCACCCTCAGTAATTTCCCCACCTGATATATGTGCAAGTGGAATCTTTAAAAACAAAGCAGTTTGAGCAACCGCTAGCATTTCAAAACGATCCCCTAAAATAACAATAATATCTGGTTTCATACGATCAAAAACAGTCGAAAATTCTAAAATGCCTAAAGCAACCGATTTAGCCATTCCTACAGAAGTATCGCTTGAAAGTAGAATTTCTACTCTTTCATTAATCTCAAATCCATCTTCAACAATCTCATTTACTGTATAGCCAAATTCTGAAGATAAATGCATACCCGTTACTAATAATTGCAACTGTAATTTATCTTCAACTTGAATCAATTTAATAATTCTTTTTAATAATCCATATTCTGCTCTTGTACCAGTAACGACACAAATTTTTTTCTTTTGCATCTGAATATCTCCTTATAACTTATAAAATCATACCTACAGATATGACTATTTCATAATATAGTATAATTTATAATGGCGTACTCGGAATATTAACAATACGTTTCTTCAACATATCCGTTACCATTAAATCCATCATCGGACCAGCTTTATACATCTCAAGCTCATGCATCGGCTGCCAAATCGGACGACTCATCACACCATGCTCATTTAAAAATGCCAGTACCTCATCACGATTTAACGATTCATCTAACACCAAAGTTTGCAGCCAATAATTGCTGTTACTATGGTCAGGTTGCTCGAATAAACGAACTCCTTCTAACTCAGCAATTAATTGTTCATATTTAGCTGTCAGTTGTTTTTTCTGATCTAAGAATTCAGCGATTTTTTCAAGCTGTGCACAACCAAGTGCAGCATTAATATTCGGCATACGGTAATTATAGCCGATTTCATCATGCACATATTCCCACTTATGAGGGACTTTCGCTGTTGTCGTCAAATGCTTTGCATAATCTGCTAATGCTTCATCATCTGTTAGAATCGCACCACCGCCACCGGTAGTAATGATTTTATTGCCATTGAAGCTCATTGCATTGACCTTACCAAAGCTGCCTGTGTGTTTTCCTTTATAATACGTACCTAAAGATTCCGCAGCATCTTCTACTAACGCTAAGTGATATTTCTCCGCTAATTCAACTAGCATATCTACATGTACCGCATGACCAAATGTATGCATGGGTACAAGTGCTTTGATGCGGCGATTTGTTTGCTTATTAAATAGCTCACCATTTCTTACTTCTGCAATGTCATTTAAATAAACTTCTAGTTTAAATGGATCCACACCTAATGTATCTTCGTGTACATCAATAAAATGAGGGATTGCTCCACAGTAGCTCACTGCATTGGCTGTTGCAATAAAAGTAAGCGACGGCATTAGCACTTCGTCGTCCGCCTTTACCCCCACTACCTTTAATGCAATATGCAATGCCGCTGTGCCATTGACAACCGCAACAGCACGTTTTACGCCAATAAATTTCGCTAAATCCTCTTCAAAACGTGTGACATACGCACCTACTGAAGACACCCAGCCCGTTTTCACACAATCTGTTAAATATTCTAGCTCTTTTTCATTAAATGTTGGTTCATGTAAAGGCACAAAGTCTTTTCCATACATTCCTTTGACTTGTTCTACAAATTGCATCCATTGCTCATTCATATATTATATACATCTGCCTTATATTGAGATAAATTTTTCATATTAGTAAACCATTCAATTGTTTCCTCTAAACCACGACGGAAGCCTTCTTTGCCACCAAATTGTGGTTCCCAACCAAGTAAATCCTTCGCCTTTTGATTCGCAGCCCAAAGACGCTCTACCTCACTTTTTTCTGGGCGCAGGCGCTGCTCATCTGTTTCAATTTTTAAATTAACACACATTATATCGGCAATTATTTCAGCTGTTTCACCGATTGATACTTCATAATTTGAGCCAATATTGATAACCTCACCAATTGATTTCTCCGAGTTCATAACTGAAATAAAGCCTTGAACTGTATCTTTCACATAATTGAAATCACGTGTCGGGCTTACTGCACCAAGTTTAATCGTTTCCTTGCCATTCGCTAGCTGACTAATAATTGTCGGAATAACGGCACGCGCTGATTGACGTGGACCATATGTGTTAAACGGACGAATAATTGAAACTGGTGTATCAAATGAACGATAAAATGATAATGCCATTTGGTCTGCGCCAATTTTTGATGCTGAATATGGTGATTGACCTTGTAACGGATGATCCTCATCAATTGGAACATATAGCGCTGTACCATACACTTCACTCGTAGACGTATGCACAACTTTTTCGACACCAAGTTCACGTGCAGCTTGAACAACATTCAGTGTCCCGTTAATATTCGTGTCGATATAGGTCGCTGGTGAATGGTATGAATAAGGAATCGCAATAAGCGCCGCTAAGTTCAACACATGTGTACATCCCTTCATCGCTTCCTTCACACCGAATGGATCACGAATATCACCTGTAAATACATCTAGTTGTGATTTAATATCCTGAGGTGCATTATCTAGCCAACCCCATGAATTAAATGAATTGTAATAGCAAAATGCGCGAACATCGTGACCTTCACGGATTAGTTGCTCTGTTAAGTGAGAGCCGATGAAACCATCAGCTCCTGTTACTAAAATTTTCATTATCCATTATCCTTTTCATTGAAAATTTCACTTTTCTTTAATTCTTGAAATGCTGGTTGCACATACACTACTGCTGCTAAAATCGTTTTTACAAAGCTTCCAAAAATTTCAATAAATAACTCTGTTTTCTTTTGAAGACTTGAAGTAGCCTGCACTTCAATTGAACGTTTAACAAACTGCTCATGCTGTACACGTACAATAGGAATAATAATAGTATCATAGAAAAGTGTATATTTTACTTGTCTAAACTCTAGATCGAAATCTACAAGCTGTTTCTGAATATTTTTATACATCCCTAATTTATGCGTATTTTGAATGACTTCAATTTTTTCAAGGACTCTTTGCAAATTCTCCCACATTACATCAAAGCTATCTTCCAAAATTTTGTAATTTTCTTTTGTAGCTTCCATAGAATATTCACTCTCTAATTTTCCAAAAAGTTGCTGTACGACATTTTGATTTTTTAACTTTGTTTCCAAGACACTTTCCAATTCTTCAAAATTTGTACCCTCAATATAAGCTCCTTTTTTTGTCGTATTAATGACTGGGATATGTGGATTTTTCCGTATAAAAATTTCTAAAGTCTCTTTCATACTCAAATAAGATTCATTAGTCAACATTTCATTGCCATAAACGTCCTTCACTTTAATGGCATCTTTTATTTGCCGTTCACTAATTTTATTTTCCATATTTACATATTTAATTTCCTCTGCATAAAATGTATCATTTAAATAACCCAAATTTTGTCCAGCTAAAATAATAGGCTGCATCTTTAATTTAAAAAGAATTTGTAAAGTCATGACAGCAACTGATGGCGAGTCTGAAACGACAATTTCTGATGGTGGCTTTAATAAATGCTCTGCCAATGTATCCTGACTTGTAATAAAATGCACCATCTTACCAGGATAATTATGTAAAGTTTCAAAACCAACAGAGCTCCCAAAAACAATTGGGATATTAAATTTATTATCTTTAATCGCCTTTGCAACTATTTGGTTTGCTTCTGTAGGGTCATAAGTAAAAAATGCATCCGGCATAATGTTAGCTGTAATTAAAGCATTAACTGCTGATCCAACAGCAAAAACATAAGCTCTTCCCTCTTCTTTTATTCGACGAATAACTTCTAAGTCAAATGAAAGTGAAGGTCCCGCCGAAACCAAAATGACTGGTTTCCCTGCAAAATCAGCATTATTCTCACTTAATAATATATTCGGTGTAGTCATAACTTTAGGTGCATTAATTATCGAATTAATAATCCATCTTTGTTGGAATGCTGCATTCGTACCAAGAGAGTCTTTTTTCTTTTTTAAATTCGTAACGACTTTTTCACTAAAATCATTTATTTCTTCTTTATAAAATGTATTTGTAAATGGTAAAATAACATCAATTGATTTTCTTGTATAACGATCAAAAAATTTCTCCATATCCTGAATATCAGTAGGTATTGTAAAGATTTCTTTAAATCGTTCTTGTTTAAATTTACTCAAATCTTGAGTTGCTAAAAATGTTTCTAAAATTTCTAAATCCATCTCATAAATGGATATTTTTATATGTGGGTACTTTTCCAAAACATCTACAATATGATAGCCTAATCCTGTACCGATAAATAATATATGTTCATAATTACTTAAATCTTTAATGCCATTGTAAATAGAAGGGATTTCTCGAAGAGGATCATATTTACTATGTACATAATTATTATTTCCATCTCTTTCTACATACAAAGTCGCAACACCTCTTTTAGAAGGTACAATTTTAGCTAGTCGTTGTTCAATCGACTCTAGCGCAACTATTTTTTTATAAGTATTAGGATTAATGTTTCTTAATAAAATACGATTATTTACAAGTATCATATTTCTCCCCCTATTGCTCCTGAAAAGCCCATTCACTTGCACTATCGAATAATGGCTGAATTTCATACTCAAATAAATCGGCTACCGTGATAGTATCATTTTGAATTAGAGCATCATTAACTTCCATTAAAAATTCATTAGCTTCCATAATCCTACTGCGGATTTTCAAGTTATGCTGAGCTAATATTTGTTCAACATTTAATAACCATTCTATTCCCTCTGCTAGATTAGCAATGCTGTTTAATGCATTCTCTATTTGACCTGTTCGTAAATCATTAGCAATTTGATTACAGCCTTGTGCAATACCTGATGCATATAGATAATAGGATTCCTTTGTATCAGTAATCAGTTGTTGTTCCATATGAATACCTCGTTTCATATACCATTTATTTATCGTTTCTATTATTATATCGGCAAAAATACATAGTATTAAATGGATAGTACAATAATAACATAAAGAAAAAACGTATTCCCACACAGGAATACGTTTTCAAAAAATTCTATTATAAATTCTACTATTAACCTAATAATTGAAGAACGCCTTGTGGCTGTTGATTTGCTTGTGCAAGCATAGATTGAGCAGCTTGCATTAAGATGTTGTTCTTCGTGAAGTTCATCATCTCAGCAGCCATGTCTGTATCACGGATACGTGATTCAGCAGCTGTTAAGTTTTCTGAAGTTGCACCAAGGTTGTTGATTGTGTGTTCTAAACGGTTTTGAACAGCACCTAGGTTAGAACGAGTATCAGATATTTTACTTAACGATTTATCAATCGCAGTAATCGCTGCATCTGCACCTTTTTGAGTTGTTAAGTTAATACCGCCTGCTTCAACTCTTTCACCTGAAGCAGCTTTTGTAGTTAAGCTACCACCAGAAGTATAGAAACCAGCATCTTCAGCCAATTGTTGTTCTTTAAATGTGTACTTAACACCACCAGAAGTAAAGCTATCACCAGCTTTTGCACCTGAAGCTGCAGTACCAGGCAGGCCAGCGCCTGAAGCTGCTGTTACAGCCGCTGTAGAAAGGTCATCTGCATACCAGCCGCTTGCTAATACTTCCGATCCTTTATTAAAGTGTGTAACGTTTACTCCTTCAGTAGTTTGTGCTGTTATACCTGAAGCTGCTGTTACACCTGAAGCAAGACCTAAAGCTGAAGTACTTGTATCACTGATACCTAAGTCGATAGATTGTTTAGAGTTTGCACCGATGTGGAATACTTTTTCACCTGCTGGTCCTTTACCGAAAGAACCATCAAGTAATTTTTGAGTGTTGAACTCTGTATCTGTAGAAATACGAGTGATTTCTTGTTTTAATTGTTCAACCTCTTTTTGAATTGCTTCACGGTCTTCTTGAACGTTTGTATCGTTGGCAGATTGTACTGCTAATTCACGCATACGTTGTAGGATTGCGTGTGTTTCGTTTAATGCACCCTCAGCTGTTTGGATAAGAGAGATAGAGTCGTTTGCGTTTTTAGTCGCCATATCAAGACCACGGATTTGTCCACGCATTTTTTCAGAGATTGCTAAACCTGCAGCGTCATCGCCAGCACGGTTGATTTTGTAACCTGAAGATAATTTTTCTAGGTTTTTAGACGCTTGAGCGTTGTTGAAACCAAGGTTACGGTGTGTGTTTAAAGCCGAAATGTTATGTTGAATTCTCATTTGGAATTCCTCCTTGAATTGTTTTTGTTTGACCCACATCCTTGTGGGAAAGCTTAGCTGAGGTTGTCCCTCTGCTTTACACTATATATATCGTTAGCGAATCGGAATGTTTAATAGTTTTTTAAATTATTTTTTAAATTATTTTTTATTAGCCTAAAAGTTGTAATACGCCTTGTGGTTGTTGATTGCTTGGCAAGTATACTTTGTGCCGCCTGCATCAAAATATTTTGCTTCGTGAAGTTCATCATTTCAGCTGCCATATCCGTATCTCGAATGCGGGATTCTGCCGCTGTTAAGTTGTCTGATGTTGTGCCTATATTATTTATTGTATATTCTAATCAATTTTGCATCGCGCCTAAATAAGCACGTTGATCTGATAAGATTGAAATGGCTTTATCGAAAATCTAATGGATTCATCACCGTTACATTTTAGTCACTATTTGCCCGATATGTAATATAACTTGGCCCACCTGCGCTCGCTATAGCGAAATGCCGTCCTGTGCATTTTTGTCGCCATGTTTAAAGCCGCGAATTTGTCCGCGCATTTTTTCTGATATTGCTAAGCCTTCTGCGTCGTCACCAGCACGGTTAATGTTGTAACCTGGTGACAACTTTTCTAGCGCCGTTCGCATTCGTATTATTGAAGTACAAATTACGATGCGTATTCAGATCTGAGACATTATGTTAAATTTTCATAGTTATTCCTGCTTCCATGTAAGTGTCTGGATTTCTATCCATGGGACAAGAGGTAATAATTTCTATATAGTACTCATTATTTATAATAAAATTTCTTCCATTACAGTAATATAATGATGTCAACACTTTTTTATTGGCAGTATTATTTGGTAGTTCACCCATTTTTAGATCTCTTAGAGTAGGTTTTCCTATATTTATTCAAAATAAAAAAGCTACCCAAACTCGAGTAGCCCTTCACTTAAACTTTATATTCACCTGCGCGGTTATACCCTTGGCGATCATAGCCTTCTTTGTCGATACTTTCTTTGTTATAGCCTTTTCATCATAGCCTAATTGGTCACACATATATCTCTATGATAAACTACTCACCAAAATCTACTAGTTGTTTTCTATATAAAATAAACGCCCTGTAGTTAAAAAAATGACTACAGGGCGTATTTTAATTTACTTTTTCAGCTTTAAGTTTTTCACAAAATCCGGCGCAACTTCTAGTGCTTCTTTGTTTTGTTGTTGAATCGATTCAAATACTTCTGAACGATGAACCTTCACTGATTTTGGTGCGACGATGCCAAGCTTTACTTGATCGCCATCGACTGCGATGACCTTCACTTCAACGTGGTCGCCAATCATAATCGATTCACCTTTTTTACGAGATAATACAAGCATTTATTTTACACTTCCTTCAGCTACTCCTACTTGATGGCGTAATGGATATTGTCCGCTATCTTGCAATACAATTTGTTTCCCTAGCTTTTCTTTCGTATTAAGAATGATTGGCGCTAGTAAATTCATTGTTGATTCTGGGAAGTTTTCTTTTAATGTCAGTACTGTATAAACAGCTACGTCTTTTTCGTCGACTAGCTTTAATTCTGTTTTGTCTTCTTCACTTAAGTCAAATGCATAATCCTTTTTGAATGCAAATGGGTACGCTACGACAAAGCCTAATGATGCTTCTTCTGTAGATTGTAAGAGAGCAATCGGTAAATCTGCATCTAAACCTAAAAGGATATATTTTTTGTTATTTGGGAATCCTGGTAATCCATTTTCAAATGTAAGTATTTCAGTTTCTTGGATTTCGACTTCGCCTAAAAATTTTGTTTCAATGTTCATGTGTTTCTCTCCTTTTAGCCGCGTACATCAATCTCAACATCTGGCCTTACAATCATTTTGCCACTTACTTTACCGTAAGTGAAGTCCATTCTCGGTTTGTTCACTTGAACGTCAATTTTCGGTGCATTGCGCGTAATGTTCACATCTGTTGTACCTGGTGTAATGTTGACATCAACCGAGCCAATCGATGGGATAAATTTAATATTGAATGGACCTACACGATGCGGGCCATGGTTTTGCTTGGCAATTCCTTGAATCGTTCCTCGGCCTTGACCTTTACCAGCACTATTCATCATTTGTTCGCCTTCACTTACACGACGAGAAATCCCTTTTAGTGATTCTTGTCGTCCCATTTGTGCATATTCTTTAATAAATTCACCTGTTGGCTTCATACCTAAATCACGCCACATTTGGTCCATGTTAATATCAAGTCGTGCATTTGTCGTATTAATTTCTAGCGTTGCTGCTGGTTGTTCAATATTTAAGTTAGCTTGTGGCTGTTCGATACGCTGAAATGGCTTAGTAATCGTATAGTCCATTTTTATATCGGTTGTATTAATTTGTATTTGCGGGAATCGCATCCTTGTCCCTCCCTTTAGAGTAAAAGCGTTTGGAGCATGTCCAAACGCTTTGTATTTGTTTTATGGATTCTAGCGAATGAAATCTTCATTCTCTAAAAACGTTTGTACCTGCCGCTTCGCTTTCGGTACAGAACTTTAGTAGATTTCATCTTAACGGATGAAATCTTCATTCTCTATAAACGTTTGTACCTGCCGCTTCGCTTTCGGTACAGAACTTTAGTAGATTTCACCTTAACGGATGAAATCTTTCATCTCTAAAAACGTTTGTACCTGCCGCTTCGCTTTCGGTACAGAACTTTAGTAGATTTCATCTTAACGGATGAAATCTTCATTCTCTAAAAACGTTTGTACCTGCCGCTTCGCTTTCGGTACAGAACTTTAGTAGATTTCATCTTAACGGATGAAATCTACTAAAGTTTGCTGAATAATTTTTGCTCCTACAGACAATGCTGCTTGGTGGATGGATTCGGCTGTTACCATGTCGGTAATCGTTTTCGAATAGTCAGTGTCTTCATTAATAGACATTTGCTTTGTGACGTTGATTTCTTGCATCGATAAACGATTTTCCATTAATTCAAGACGGTTTTGGCGTGCACCTACTGTAGCACGTACTTCTAATACTTTTTCAGTAATACCGTCTAAAAATTGTACTGTTGCCGACGAACCACTTCCCGATACACCTAGTAAGTCACCGATTTCTTGACCCGTTGCTTCATCGTCTGGTGTCATTGTATTATGACGGTTTAATAAGTCTTCCACACCTTTTAAATAGCCATCAATATCATTGAATAATTTCATACCATCCGTATTTACTTGTACTGTTATTCCATCGAAAACATTGATTTCTACTGACTTTTGACCAGCTACTGGTGATGTAGCTGTAGAAGTTGCTAAAGTTCCCAATTCTGTTTCATTCAGTATTTTTCCACCAATTGTTAGGTCTGGATTATTTACGAATAATGGACTTCCTGTTTTCGTACCTGAAAAAATATAGTTTTCTCCGACTTTTGTGTTTCCTAAGTCTTGTACATGTTCACGAAGTTGTTTAATTTCACCAAGTACTTTTTCACGTTCTTCCTTAGTGTTCGTATCATTCGCTGCTTGGACGATTAATTCTTTTACGCGAATAAGAACAGTGCCGACTTGATCTAATGATTCATCTGTTGAGTCTAACCAAGAATGTGCTTGATCCATATTACGTTGATACTGCACATTTTTATCTAACTCTACTCGGTAACCCATGCCTTTTACCGCTACGACTGGATCATCAGATGGTCGAGAAATCTTCATCCCTGACTCTAACATATTTTGATATTTTGCCATTTTATTATAGCTATTATTTAAATTTCGAAGCATATTGCTTGATAACATCGATTGTGTAACGCGCATTGCCATTCCCCTTTCAAAATAGAAATTTTGAAATGGTGTAAACACTGTGGTTTCTGGATGTATGATCTAATGTTGAATGTGTTTTGCCACTTCACGAATAGAACTTTGTATTATTTATGGGTTACGTTATTTATTGAACTTTAGTAGATTTCATCTTAACGGATGAAATCTACTAAAGTCTGTTGAATAATTTTAGCACCAACCGAAAGAGAGGCTTGGTGGATTGATTCGGCTGTTGTCATTTCTGTAATTGCTTTTGAGTAATCTGTGTCTTCGTTATTAGACATCTGCTTTGTTACATTGATTTCCTGCATAGATAGGCGGTTTGCCATTAACTCTGCACGATTTTGTCTTGCACCAACAACTGCACGTTGTTCTAATACTACATTAGATTGTCCTTGAATTCTATTAAGTAAATCGCCAATTTCTTGGCCTGAAGAATCTGTTTTTTTTAATGCATTCGATACATCTGTCATCATTGTATCGATTTTTGAAAAAAAGTCCTCTCCTTCGATATTTACTTGCATTGTTACACCGTCAAACACATTAATTGTAATTGTTTCTGCCAAACCTGTACCAGTTTGCATAGTACCTGCTTTTGTATCCGTATAAAGTGGTGTATTCGTATTTGTCCCTGAAAAAATATAGTTTTCTCCGACTTTCGTATTAGCGATATCTCGGATTTGTTGTTGAATTTGATCAATTTCAGCTTCGATTTTTTTACGTTCATCATCCGTATTCGAATCATTTGCTGCTTGTGTCACTAATTCTTGCACACGAATTAACGATGTACCAACTTGATCTAATGCATCATCCGTTGTATCGATCCATGTGTTTACTTCTCCAATATTACGCTGATATTGTTCGATTTTATCTATATCTACGCGATAGCCCATTCCTTTTACTGCGACTACTGGGTCATCAGATGGGCGACTAATAATGCTCCCTGATTCAATTTGTTCTTGGAGTTTACTCATCTTGGTGTAGCTTGTATTCAGGTTTCGAAGCAAATTGCTCGATAGCATTGATTGTGTAACGCGCATGTTGAAATATCCTTCTTTCTAGTTGTCTAGTCTAAGTTGTTTATTATAATCCTACGCGGCCCATGCCGTTGATGATTTTGTCTAATGTTTCGTCGATTACGGTAATCATACGTGCGTTGGCGTTGTATGCTTGTTGGAATGTAATCATGTTTGTCATCTCTTCATCTAGTGATACAGAATTGTGAGATGCTCGGTTTTTTTCGATTTGTAGGCGTAATGTGCCGGAGTTGTACTCTAATGTCACTGCTTGTTGACCTTTAACGGCTAAATCACCAATTAATGATTTGTAGAATGATTGGAATGTACCGCCTTGTAGTTCTTTTTGAACCGCTGATTGAAGTTTTGCGAGCTCCAACATATTTTTGTTGTTACCTTCTTCACCCGTTGCACTTGATGCAGCTACTTTTTTCGGCTCTGTAATAAGTACGCCAAATGATCTTGCTGAGTCACCCGAGAAGAAAGCTGTTCCCTGTGTGGATGGATCGCCAATGTCATAACCTTTTGAATGCTGTTCATTGAATACAGTAATAAATTCTTTTGCTAAGTTATCAAGCTGAGAAAGCATTTCTGGGTAAATCCCTTTAGTATTAGTGCCTTCCGTATAGCCATAAGAATCAATTAATCCGTTAAGACTACCTTTGCTTGGCTCCATGTTTGCGTATTGAACAGATACATCTACTGTTGCTGTTGGTGGATAGCCGATAGCTGAAATTGCTAAACCAGCGAATGAATAGTAGCTATTTGTATCAGTCTCATCTACATCACCATCAACTGGTCCGCCCTTGTTATCCATGGCATTGATAGTAGCATATTCTCTACCTTGAACTAACGTAAATTCCTCGCCATCTGGATACGCTTTATACGTTACCGTCATACTACCTTCAGCGATTGCTAATGCGTTACCACCTGATTTTTCGTATGAAACAGATACTGGCATGATGTCATTTAGTTGATCGAGTAAAACGTCACGTGCATCATATAAATCATTTGGCATGTAGCCATTTGGCTCAACTGATATAATTTGCTTATTTAGTTCTGCGATTTGTTTTAATATATTGTTTGCTTTTTGAGTAGTTACGTCAATTTCGTTTCCGATATTCCCTTGGATTAACTTTAACTGCGTATCCATGTAATTGAATGATTCCGCTAACGATTGACCTCTCGAAATCAACACTTGTCGTGCTGCTGTGTCTTTTGGATTGGTGTTTATATCCTCCATTGCTTTCCAAAAATCTGTGAAAGCTTGGTTGACCCCAAACTCAGAAGGTTCAGACATTACATCTTCCATTTGAGAAATTGTTCGTGTTGTCGCTTCCCAGTAACCTAATTTGTTCGTCTCTTGACGGAATTGGCGGTCTACGAATTGGTCGCGAATACGTTGAACCGATTGTGCTTCTACACCTGTACCGATATGCCCTGCTGTTGTTGGTGAGTTTAAGCCTGAACCCGGATAACCTGGTGTTGTTTCCATGTTAACGCGTTGGCGTGTGTAGCCATCTGTGTTGGCATTTGAAATGTTATGGCCTGTTGTATAAAGGGCCGATTGTTGTGTATAAAGTCCGCGTTTACTTGCTTCAAGTCCCATAAATGTTGAGCGCATGTTTTTGGGCCTCCCTTTTTATAGTTTGATAAAGTTATGTAGCAAAAGCCATAACTAAACAATAAGAAAACGCATGTACAACTCGCTGCATGCGTTTTCTTACATGCGTTTAGGCTTTAAATTCGTTAAATGATTTTCGAGCGACTTCTGAATTACCTCGAACTTCTGCACCGGAGTAGTTGAACTGCTGGTTTTGACGCTGTGGTCGCATCGAATCGAGTGTAATATTGACAAATTGTAATGAGTTAAATACCATTTTTTGATTTAAATCATTTTGTGTTTTTAGTTTTCCGAGTAAGTCGACTAGACGGTTTCTCACGCTTGCTAATGCTTCCTTTGATTCCGAATCTTCAGCAGCTTCGATCAACTCAGCTACAGTTGGTATGTCAGTGAAAGCAATTCCTTTTGCTCGTAGGTAATCCGTTACCATCAACTGACGCTGTTGCTCAAGTGTATCAATCGCTGCTACATGGGCTTGCTCGTTTTTGATTTGCTGATCTAACTTTTCCATATCGCCAAGCTTGATATATTCTGTCTTAGCAATCGCTAATTCGAGTAGACTTTTATGCATTTTTTCTAGCTTTTCCAGCGTTGCTACGATTTTTTCAATCGACATCATACGGAGCTCTCCCTTACTTAACTATTATTTTAGGAATTAACGGCGATAGTACTTCAGCATATCTGCTGCAACTTGTTTGGCATCTACTTTGTAATTCCCTGAATCAATGTCTTCCTTCAACTTTTTCATGCGTTCCGCGCGTTCGTTTGCATACGTTGACGTTGACTGCATTTCTTTTGCTTTTGAAGAAATTTCGATATGATCCGCAAATGTTTTTGACGTATTTTCACTTTTGGCAACACGTGTTTGATTTTTGTAGGATTGAATGGCTTGTATACCAATTGGATTAATCTTCATCTTAATAGGCCTCCCCTCAATTAAATCCTCTGTCTACAATATATTTCGGTTGTATCAGAAAATTGTTTATGATTTCTTTTGAAAAATGGGCAATTTAGCTGTCGTATCTGGTGAATTTTTCTTATATGGTCAAATTTTTATATAGTAGGGAAAGTCACAGTGAATTCGCCCTTTATTACGGTGGTGATTCGGGTGTTTCGTTTGGGCGGGCGCAGCACACATTCACAAAGCCTCTTTGCAAGAGTCTCTGCGAATGTTCTTTGTGCTGTGTGTTAGGCCCTCCCATTCAAGGTGTATCCATTTTCCTTTTGCTTGTATTCACGTGCTGGCGCTGTGCGGGGCAAGGCGCCAGTCGGTTTATATAGATAATCATTCCTATGCGGTTGGTCAGAAGGATTATCACAGTGTAATTATTTAACATCAAAATACTGTGAACTCATTTATCTAGAGATTTAGAAGATAAGGCAATGCCAACTAATACAGCCTAATCATCCCTTTATAAAAGGAATAGATGTAACAATCCCCTTGCTCTACCAAATTCAACGGACTCGCTTTAAAGAAAAACGGCGCCTTCGCTCGTCAACAGCGCCGCCCCTGAATATATGCAAAGGCATAATGGATTACACTTTGATTTGGCAGGCCTAGCATACCGCAACAGTATCAGTAGTAGGGACACGTACCACGTGACCCTGCTGCTGATATGCGGTCGCCTGCCAAAAATGAAACACCTTAATAGAATATTTATTAGAATTTGACCAGCTCTGACAATCCCCTTGCTCACAAAATTCAACGGACTCGCTTTAAAAGTAAACGGCGCCTTTGCTCGCCAACAGCGCCGCCCCTGAATTCATGCAAAGGCATAATGGATTACACTTTGATTTGGCAGGCCTAGCACACCGCAACAGTATCAGTAGTAGGGACACGTACCACGTGACCCTGCTGCTGATATGCGGTCGCCTGCCAAAAATGAAACACCTTAATAGAATATTTATTAGAATTTGACCAGCTCTGACAATCCCCTTGCTCACAAAATTCAACGGACTCGCTTCAAAGAAAAACGGCGCCTTTGCTCGTCAACAGCGCCGCCCCTGAATACATGCAAAAGTAGAATGGATTACACTTTGATTTGGCAGGCCTAGCACAAGGCACAAAAAAGAGTCGTACAGATATGTGCAACATATCTTTGCGAATCTGGGCGCCCAGCCTGCCAATACTCGATACACTTTAATAACATCTTTATTAATATTGACTACCGCTACTTATCTAATTTTACTAAAAATAAAAACGAAGTCCTATTTATAAGACTTCGCCTGCTACAATGATTATTTTTTTTCTGAATGGTATGTCCCACGATCACGGCGCACCACATCTTGACGGAATTCCTTTGCCGCTTCAAATGTACGTAAATCTGATTTGAGCTCACTTTGGCAGTTATCACAAAGCTTGCCCTTCGTTGTTAAATGCCCGCAGTTATCACATGGATAACCTAAGCTTGGGAATACAGCTGGGTGTAAACGCCCTTTTCGTACCCACTTGTAAAGTAAATCCTTTTCAACACCCGTTGCCTCGATAATACGATCAACATTCGCTGCACGGTTTTCACGTTTACGTAAAAAACGGTACACAACTTGGTACATATCTTCTTCTTTTTGCGCACAATTATGACAAACTTCGCGTAATCCCGTGTAATTGAAAAAATCATCACACATCGGGCAATTTCTTAACTCAGCCATTGGTCCTCCCCCTTATTCGTCCGAAAATACTCTACATTCATTATACATAACGTGACCAATTTTTCATTGACAACTTTGTTACTTTTTCAGATATGAGTGAAATTCCCTATTTTTCAACCATGGATTAATGTAATTCCGCACACGTCCTTAGCTCCTGCTTGCTTCAGTACTTTTTCGGCATGTCGCATCGTTGTACCTGTTGTAAAAATATCGTCAATTAATAAAATACTCTTTCCTTTAATAGTTGCTGAATCGATTGCATCAAATAGCTGTGGGGTTTGCAGTCGCTCTTCGCGGGATTTTAAGGCTTGCTGCTCTTTTGAAAGCTTTGTTAAATGTTGTTCGAATCGAATATTGGCGGCTTTTAATAGCTCTTCGACATGTGCAAACGTTCTAATTTTCAAGTTATCTGGATGCATGGGGATGGGGACGATCGTGTAGGTTTCATTTTTTAGGTGCTCGTGGAGTATTTGGTTGAATGTATGTGCTAGATAAACATCATGTAAAAACTTATAGCGATGTAAAAAATCCTTCATTGCTTCATTATAGTGATAAAGCGAAATGATCTCTTTTTCACGTTGCTGTTCGATGCGTTCAAAGCGCTCTTCACAACGTGGGCAAATCGTTTGTGGCAATGTTTTTACAAGTAGTTCCTTCCAGCCAAAGCGAATTTGTAGCTCTCGCTCGCATAGTAAGCAGTGGGTAATTGTTTTATTCATACTGGTTCATCTCCAAAATCTTTTTTCGCGCTACATCCATTTCTAACGTCAATCCGTGATGAAAAAATGTTATATCACCATCAGGAAAAGCTATATTCCGCCCAACACGTCCGCTAATTTGAATCAATGCGCTCGACGTAAAAACGGGATTTTCTGCACCGATGACCGCTACTTGAACATTTTTGATCGTAATGCCGCGCTCTAAAATGGAGGTCGTTAACAGCCCCTTTCGCTCTTCATTTCTGAGCTGTACGACTTTTTCTTTTCGGTTTGGGTCTTCGGCATGCACGCTTTCAATGGAGGAATCATAGTGTTGAAATAGCGGTGTTGCCAGTTCCATGAGTTCAATTGTTGGGAAGAATAGGAGAAATGGCTCGTTATTCTGAAGTCGTTGTTCGAGCCAACGCAGGAGTTTTGGTGGGATTTCCCCCTTTTGAAAGGCTTTTTCGTAACGCCATAGCGATTGGAATTTTGGGACAGGTAGTGGAAAGCCATGGAAACGACGTGCGATAAAGGAATAGCCCCAGTTTTGTTTGGACTGTTGGGTGAGTAGCTTTTGAGATGGGGTTGCGGTGACAAATGCGATGGGAGCATCAGAGGTTTTGGCCTTTAAAACCGCGCGCTGTAAAGCTTCATCGAATGTATAAGGAAAGGCATCTGCCTCGTCAACAATCATCACATCAAACGCGTTTTCAAATCGGTATAGCTGATGCGTCGTAGCGAGCACGAGTTGCGCGAATCCTTGTTGCTGCGGGGCATTGCCATAATAGGCATGAAGAATGATGTTTTGGAAAACTTGTTGAAACCTCGGAAACAGTTCGAGCACAACATCCGTTCGTGGTGTTGCGACACAGACACGTTTTCCTGCTAGTAGTGATTGGTGAATGGCGGCAAAAAGGATTTCTGTTTTTCCAGCACCACATACAGCTGACACAAGATGATGGCGATTTCGGATGAGGTTTTCTGTTAACTCTTTCGCGGCTTTTTCTTGCTGTGTGGTTAGTTGACCCGCCCAAGTAAAGTTCGGCGTAGGTTGTGCGAGTGGAGTTTCTTTGGATTTCCATAGTAGCAATTCATCACAGCTACACATCCGCCCCATCGTGATGCAGTGGCGACAGTAATAGCAGGTACTCTTACATTTTGCACAGTGGAAGGCGACAAATTTTTGACGAGTTTCATTGTGACAGCGCCTGCAGCTTAGTTTGGGTTTCGTTAGGACAGCTGGCACAACTTCGAAATAGCCGCGCGTGATATAGGTTTCAATTTTTGATTGTGGGAATGGGGTGTGACTGCGTTGCCAAATGCGGCCTGTGAAGAAATTTCTGATGGCAGGTTCGATGAGGAAGCCTCGGTAAGTCTTGAATTGGCGGAGTTTTGATAGTTTGTAGTGCTTGGATCGTTGCTTGATCATTAGTTCGTCTCCTTTTGATATGAATTTTTATATCTATTAAAATCAAAAAACAGCCACTACCCCTAAAATATCGTAGTGACTGTCTCTGAATGTCTAATTTAGTTTTTTAACCAACCCATGGCAATGGCACCTTCACCTAAGTGTGTACCTACAACTGGACCAAAGTAGCTTAGTGTAATATCTACGGTTGGATATTGTTCAGATAAGCTATTCATCCATTCGCGCGCCTCTTCTTCACAGTTGGCATGAATGATTGTTGCTTGTAATGCACCGTATTTTTCAACTGCTTTTGCAAGCTGTTCTTCTACTCGACGCAAAGCCTTTTTACGTGTGCGGATTTTTTCAAACGGCACAATGACTTTATCTTGGAAAGTTAATACTGGCTTCACTTGAAGTAATCCGCCAATAAGAGCTGCTGCAGCCGATAGTCGACCACCTCGTTGTAAATGCTGTAAATCATCGACAATAATATAGTCCTCCATCGATGTTTTCAGTTCCTCTAAATGTGCGAGTATTTCTAGACCCGATGCACCCTCTGCAGCTTTTTTTGCCGCTTCTTTTACATACATGCCTTGTAAATAAGCTGCCACTTCTGAATCAAATGCATACACGTTTATATTTTCTAC
This sequence comes from Lysinibacillus sp. 2017, assembly GCF_003073375.1. Lineage (NCBI taxonomy): Bacteria > Bacillati > Bacillota > Bacilli > Caryophanales > Bacillaceae > Lysinibacillus > Lysinibacillus sp. 2017. Next base: position 640,085 of record NZ_CP029002.1, on the reverse strand, counting down.
CATTTTACCTGCTTGTACCGCGCCTTCAAATGTACCGCTAATACCGCTTGATAAATGGATCGTTACGATTTCATCATAATCTGTTGCTAGCTTTTCAAAAAGCTCAACGAATTTTCCAATCGGTGGCATGGTTGTTTTCGGAAATTCCTTTGCCCCACGTACACGATCATAAAATTCAGTAGCTGTAATTGTCACTTCTTCATCATAAACCGTTCCTTCAATATTAACTCCCAAAGGAATCATATGAATATTGTACGCTTTTCGTTCTTCAAGCGTTAAATAGGCTGTACTATCTGTTACAACTGCTGTTTTTATCATTTCCCCACACTCCTATGTTCACTAGTGTAACGTATCTCTATGTAATTGTGAACGATATTCTACAATCGCAATAGATGTCCATCCCTCTCTTATTATATGAAAAAAACGTCCTGGCATATGCATGCTAGGGACGTCTCTTTGAATTGAATCAATTCCACTCAATTATTCGCTACCAATATAATAAATGCTTGAAACTTTCCACGTGTCTTCTTTGACTAAAACAGTTACTTGTCGACCCGCTCCCGAAAGCTCTGCACCGGTTTCAATTTCTTTTGTTTCCGTTTTTAAATTAGAAAACACCTGTGCTTCGTTGTCCTCATACTTTACAATCGTGACATCCTCCGCCACTCGGCTAACATCGTATTGTTCGAACACTTCCGCTACCGCTTGGACATCTTCTTCATATTTAAAGCCTTTTGCATTTTTTGAAATAATTTGTTTATAACGTTCTAAATCTTCTTCATTAAAGGCTGTAATATAGTCATTAAATGCAGATAAAATTTCGTTTTTTTCGTTCTCTGGAACATTTGCCACTTCTTGAATCGAGTCACCTAAAATTTCAAATCCAACTGTTCCATCATCAATTGTGCTTTGTAATTCTTTGGGTGATGCTTCTTTTTCCTCGTTTCCACAAGCCGCTAATACAAAAACTGCCATTACAGCTACTAACCATTTTTTCATAATTTTACAAACCCTCCTGCAAAACATTTTAGCACACAACGAATTAAAATTCGATGACACTTCCTTGTCCGTTCACATTCACTTCCTATAAGACGCACAATCCAGGGAGATGTTGCATTGTTCTAAAAAATACGTTTCGGGTGTAGTTGTTAAAGCTACTGGAATAGGGGGTTAAATTAAGAGATGATTCGGGTGTTTCGTTTGGGCGGGCGCAGCACACATTCACAAAGCCTCTTTCAGTCTTCTAATGAAAAGGTTATTCAGGCGTAGTCTTTTTGGCAGGTTCTTCGCACGCAAGCCGCACAGTCATGTTGCACATGTCTGTGCGACTCGCCTTTGTGCTTCGTGAAAGACCTGCCAATACTTGGTGTATCCATTTTCCTTTTGCTTGTATTCACGTGCTGGCGCTGTGCAGGGCAAGGCGCCAGTGGGTTTATTAGGAGAACCTTTTATAAAGTTGAGAAAGATACAGTTCAGTGAATCTGCCTTTTACTAAAGTGGTGATTCGGGCATAGTCATTTGGCAGGTTCTTCGCACGCAAGCCGCACAGCCATGTTGCACATGTCTGTACGACTCGCCTTTGTGCTTCGTGAAAGACCTGCCAATACTTGGTGTATCCATTTTCCTTTTGCTTGTATTCACGTGCTGGCGCTTACAGTGGTAGGCGCCAGTCTTTTTATTAGACGAATCTTTTTATAAAGTAGAGAAAGATAAGTTCAAGTGGATCCGCCTTTTATTAAAGTGGTTATTCGGGCATAGTCATTTGGCAGGCTCTTCGCACGCAAGCCGCACAGCCATGTTGCACATGTCTGTACGACTCGCCTTTGTGCTTCGTGAAAGACCTGCCAATATAAGGTGTATCCATTTTCCTTTTACTTATATTCACGTGCTGGCGCTTACAGTGGTAGGCGCCAGTCTTCTAAATTTATCGAATCTCCCTTATAAAGTTGAGAAAGATACAGTTCAGTGAATCTGCCTTTTATTAAAGTGGTTATTCGGGTGTAGTCATTTGGCAGGTTCTTCGCACGCAAGCTTATAAGTAGGTATTATCATAGTGAATTCATCCTTTGTTATAGTGGTGATTCGGGTATTTCGTTTGGGCGGGCGCAGCACACATTTACAAAGCCTCTTTGCAAGAGTCTCTGCGAATGTTCTTTGTGCTGTATGTAAGGCCCGCCCATTCAAGGTGTATCCATTTCCCTTTGCTTGTATTCACGTGCTGGCGCTGTGCGGGCAAGGCGCCAGTCTTTTTATATAGATAATCATTCCTATGCAGTTGGTTAGAGGGTTTATCACAGTCTATTTATTTAACATCTAAATACTGTGAACTCATTTATCTAGAGTTTTAGTAGAAAAGGCAATCCTGCCATTATAGAATATGAAGGCGTTGACAACTATTGAACCCTATCTATCCATATATTCATCCCTTTACAAAAAGAGAATCTGTGACAGTCCCTTTCACACTTAATTCAACGGACTCACTTTAAAAGTAAACGGCGCCTTTGCTCGTCAACAGCGCCGCCCGTGAATACATGCAAAGGCATAATGGATTACACTTTGATTTGGCAGGCCTAGCACAAGGCGCACAGAAGAGTCGTACAGATATGTGCAACATATCTTTGCGACTCTGGGCGCCCAGCCTGCCAAAACTCGATACATTTTCATAACATCTCTATTAGAAAATGACTAGCTCTGACAATCCCTTCAACCTACCAAATTCAACGGACTCGCTTCAAAGAAAACGGCGCCTTTGCTCGTCAACAGCGCCGCACCCGAATACATGCAAAGGCATAATGGATTACACTTTGATTTGGCAGGCCTAGCCCAAGGCGCACAGAAGAGTCGTACAGATATGTGCAACATATCTTTGCGACTCTGGGCGCCCAGCCTGCCAATACACGATACACTTTCATAACATCTCTATTAGAAAATAACTAGCTCTGTCAATCCCTTCAACCTACCAAATTCAAAGGACTCGTTCAAAGAAAAACGGCGCCTTTGCTCGCCAACAGCGCCGCCCCTGAATACATGCAAAGGCATAATGGATTACACTTTAATTTGGCAGGCCTAGCACAAGGCGCACAGAAGAGTCGTACAGATATGTGCAACATATCTTTGCGACTCTGGGCGCCCAGCCTGCCAAAACCCAATACACTTTTATAACATCTCTATCAGAAGATGACTAGCTCTGACAATCCCTTCAACTCACAAAATTCAACGGACTCGCTTCAAAGAAAAACGGCGCCTTTGCTCGCCAACAGCGCCGCCCCTGAATACATGCAAAGGCATAATGGATTAGCCTATGATTTGGCAGGCCTAGCCCAAGGCGCAAAGAAGAGTCGTACAGATATGTGCAACATATCTTTGCGACTCTGGGCGCCCAGCCTGCCAAAACCCAATACACTTTAATAACATCTCTATCAGAAGATGACTAGCTCTGACAATCCCCCAAGACAATAAAAAAAGCAGAGACATTGTACGAATACAATGCCCCTGCTCGGATTTTAATAGATTAACGAACTTCAACCCAGCCATTTTTGATAGCTGTTACTACCGCTTGTGTACGGTCGTTTACGTTCATTTTTTGTAAAATACTTGATACATGATTTTTAACCGTTTTTTCTGAGATGAATAATGTTTCACCAATTGTACGGTTCGATTGACCATCTGTAAGTAATTGTAATACTTCACATTCACGCTTCGTTAATAAGTGGAATGGACGACGGATTTCTGTTTGGTGGAAGTTTCCTTTGTTTTCATGTTCTGATAAACGACGGAATTCCGCAACTAAGTTTTTCGTTACTTTTGGATGTAAGTATGAACCACCATTTGAAACTACTTTGATAGCTTCAACGATTTCGTCTGCATCCATTTCTTTTAACATGTAACCAAGTGCACCTGATTTTAATGCATGTGTTACGTAAGATTCGTCATCGTGAATTGATAACATCATCACTTTTGCGTCTGGATATTCAGCAATTAGATCTGCTGTTGCTTCAACGCCGTTTCTACCTGGCATATTAATATCCATTAAAACAACATCTGGAATGTTTTTTTCGTATAAGTTGACTACATCCGTACCGTCATCGCCCTCTGCCACAACTTCAAATGAATCTTCAAAATCTAAAATACGTTTTACTCCTTCACGGAATAATTGATGGTCATCTACAATAATAATTTTCGTCATTTAAATACCCCCTAATGGTCTATTACAATAATTCTTCATCTTCTGTTTGTAAAGGTACTTTCATCATTATGACGGTTCCTTTACCGATCGTACTAGTAATGTCTATAAAACCTTTTAGCAAGTCAATTCTTTCTTTCATACCAACGAGGCCAAATGCTCCTTCTCGAATATTTCCCGTATCGAAACCTTTACCGTCATCTTTTACGACAACATTTATTTCGTCACGTAACCACTCAAGTTTTACAATTATTTGATGCGCCTTTCCATGTTTTAATGCATTATTAACACTTTCTTGCACTAAACGGAAGATTGCTACCTCATAATCCGAGGATATTCGGCGTTCGTTATTGTACGTCATAAACTGAATATCGACGCCTGGGTTGTATTCCATAATAGTAGATAAATACTTTTTCAATGTAGGTCCAATGCCTAAGTCGTCGAGTGCCATAGGTCGCAAATCATAAATAATTCGACGCACTTCAGACAATGCATTACGCACACTTACTTTTAAATCACTAATTTCTTGAAGTGCCGCTTCTGCACCTTTCTCTCTAAACGTGCGATCGATTAAATTCGATCGCATGAGGACATTTGCCATCATTTGAGCAGGACCATCATGAATTTCTCTTGATAAACGTTTTCTCTCTTCTTCTTGAGAAGCAATAATACGAATACCAAAATCCTGTTTGATTTTCGCTTGCTCTAATGCAGCGCCTACTTGTTTTAAGTCCGTTGTCAAAAAACTAATGACAACATTTACTTGATTGACGATATGATCTGCTCTTTCAATCGTATCATAAAGAGCACGTAATCGTCTTTCTAAATCATCACGCTTATCCCGTAATTGTTTTTCACGTTCACGACAAAGTGATACTTTTAATTGCAAATTGTTCGTATTTTCATAAGCAGCTCGAATTTGTTCCTCCGAATGCTCCGTGAAATTTTTACTTACGATGACAAGTCGATGTCTAGACAGTTGTAAAAGCTTTTCTAAATTATCGCTTTCATCAATCGTAATCGAAATTTCTTGACGTATAACTTCTAGCTCCTGTTGCATATCTTCAAAGCTTCTACGACTTTGTTCGCTTATAATAAAAATATCATCTTTAGAATTCGTTATCGTTTCTAACATTCGATTAAAAATTACGTCTAGCGAGGCGATATCAATGCGATCATTTGGAAACATGGTCCTCACTCCTCGTCAATTGAATGTTAATCTAATTCTATCTTTTTTTTCATTTTCCTACTAATATAGTACATACCTATTATAACATTATTAAATCATTTTTTAAGATATATTGTAACTACAAAATAAGTCTATTATTGTAAATATAAGGAGAAAATTTAATGAGAAATAACTATTTCACCGTCAAAGGATACGGTGAATCAGAAATTATCCTATCTAAATCTCGTTTTCTTACCTATGTAGAACGTGCCGAAACAGAAGAAGAAGCATTACTATTTATTAGTAAAATTAAAAAGTTACATGCAAACGCTACGCATAATTGCTCATGCTATATGATTGGTGAACATGATCATATTCAAAAAGCCAATGATGATGGGGAACCTAGTGGCACTGCTGGCGTCCCTATGTTAGAAGTTTTAAAGAAACAAGGGTTAAAAGACACAGTAGTTGTTGTTACCCGTTATTTCGGGGGCATCAAACTTGGTGGAGGCGGATTAGTCCGTGCTTACGGAAAAGCCACAACAGAAGGCATTGCCGCTGCACAAGTTGTCGAACGCAAATTACATTATGTAATGAAAGTGAAGATTGATTATATTTGGCTCGGAAAATTAGAAAATGAAATTCGCGCTTCTGAATTTACATTACGCAGCATTGAATACGCAGAAAATGTTGAAATTTTTGTTTCCGTTTTAAAGGAAAAAGAAACAGAATTCGTCTCATGGATAACAGAATTAACGAATGGTCAAGCGATTACTACGAACGAAGAAGCGCTATTTATCGAATTTCTACGCAAATAGCATTTTTCAATTTACGACATAAGTAGATAGTAGTATAATAAATAAGATTGCAAACTTATCTTAAAATTCATGATAAACAGATAGACAATTCCTAACTTAGAGGAGAATTTTAATGGAAAATAAAAAAGCAAAGAAGAAGGGATCTTCGAAGTTTAAGCTGTTTTTAAAGGTAGTATTATTACTCGCTGCTTCCGTAATGATATGCGCAACTGCTTATGGCGTTTATTTAACGAAAAAAGCCGAACACGCTGCGGGTGTCGCTTATGAAGAAATCGAAGAACGAGAAATCTCCGAACAACGTGATGTAAAAGCCGAGGCAGCTACTGACAATGTTTCCATTCTATTTGTCGGTGTTGACGATAGCGAAAAACGTGGTCAAGGTGCCGACAATTCGCGTTCTGATGCATTATTACTTGCAACATTAAACAATAAAACAAAAACAGTAAAACTAGTAAGTATTCCTCGTGATTCATATGTTTACATTCCTTACATTAGGGACGAAGACAAAATCACGCATGCTCATGCTTTCGGTGGTACATTAGCAACAATCGAAACCGTTGAAGAATTATTTGAAATTCCAGTAGACTATTATTTCCGTTTAAACTTTGAAGCATTTATCGATATTGTTGATGCTCTTGGCGGTGTTGAAGTAGATGTCCCTTACAAGTTAAATGAATTAGATGAAAACGATAAACGTACGGTTAAATTAGACCCAGGCTTCCAAGAATTAAATGGACGTGAAGCACTTGCATTCGCACGTACACGTAAGCAAGATAGTGACATTGAACGTGGTAAACGTCAGCAAGAAGTTATTAAAGCCATTGCCAGCAAAGCTTCTTCATTCACATCGATTACCAAATACGATGATATTCTTGAAGCAGTCGGTAATAACATGAAAACAGATATGTCTTTCAAAGAAATGAAATCATTCTTCAGTTATTTAACAAACGGTATGCCTCGTATCGATACGCTTTCATTAAAAGGCTATAACGATATGTCAACAGGCACATATTATTACAAATTAGATAACGGAGATTTAGAAGAAATGAAACAAGTATTACAAAGTCACTTAGGCTTAATTCCAGATTCAACAGATCTTTCAAGCACAGACTCTTCATCAAGCTCAGCATCAAATGCTAGTGATGATGAGGATAGCGTGCAATAGATTTTAGTGATTGATGGCTATCGCGTTTTAAAAACCATAAATTTGACCTCAGTCAAATTTGTGGTTTTTTGTTGTACAATGGAATTGATTTCCGTTTCGGCGGACGCGTTTCGCGGGCACGGCTCCAACTAACTTATTTCAGGACGTGTCCTGAAATAAGTGGATTTTCCGCCCGCGCTGTTCCCGCAGAAGTCGCCGCCTACACTACAATCAATTCACAAAGCATATTATTCGCGTATAGATTTTATTTGTTGATAAAGACTAATATCAAAAGACATTTATCGTCTTGTATGAATTCTTAAATAAATGTTCTACTGAATCTTCACTTCATTCATAGAGAAACTAATTTAAAACTCAAAGTCGTCTCAATAATATATTGAGAATGTTTATTTTTCACTGAGATATCCATTGATTTAGATTGAGTTGATTGGAATGAAGAGGTGGCGACTCCTACGGGAAAAGCGGGACAGCCGATACACCGCAGGAGCATAGCGACGAGGAGGATTGGCCCCGCCCGTGGAAAGCGTCCCCCTCGTAATGGAAATCAACGGACTTTATTATAGAGAAATTCAAAATAATATATATTTCTTTAATCCACCATGATTAATCCAAAAACCAAAAAATAAAACCGCCCACCATATTCGCGGTGGGCGGTGAATGTTAATCGTTATGATTTCTTGTTAATAAGTTGAGTAGTGGCTTATAGTTTTTACCAGCGAGGCCGATAACTTCTACAAGTAACTCAATTGCTACAAGTAATACAGTGATAATGAGGATTGCGCCCCATACTGTTGACATTGAGAATAGAATCGAAACAATCCCAAACACAGATGCCATTGCATAAATAATTAAAACCGTTTGACGATGCGAGAATCCAATATCTAATAAACGGTGATGTAAATGTGATTTGTCTGGATCAGACCATTTTTTCTTCATACGTAAACGACGAACAATCGCGAAGAATGTATCTGAAATTGGAACACCTAAAATGATTACTGGAATGACGAATGAAATCACTGCAAGGTTTTTGAATCCTAATAGTGCAAGCACTGAAATCATAAATCCTAAAAATAAAGCGCCCGTATCCCCCATGAAAATTTTTGCTGGGTGGAAGTTGTAGAATAAGAACCCAATTGTTCCAGCAGCTAAAATTGCAGCCATCGCAATAACAATCCCGTTCCCCATAAGCATTGCCATGACAGCTAATGTTATTAAAGCAATTGTAGATACACCGGCAGCTAAGCCATCTAAACCGTCAATTAAATTAATCGCGTTTGTGATCCCTACAATCCAAATAATTGTTAATGGGATACCTACCCAACCGAATACAAGCTCGCCTGCACCGAATGGTAAGTTAATGACGTCAATTTGAATACCTCCGACAAAAACTACGATACAGGCAGCAACGAGCTGACCTAACATTTTTGCCTTTGCAGAGATTTCGCGCATATCATCAACGATACCTGTTATAACAATGATTGTAGCCGCAGCTAAAATCGCATATAAATAATCACTTTGGAAATTTGTGACAACTTTCAAAAATATAATACCAATCATGAACGCAAGATAAATTGCTAATCCACCCAGTCGCGGCATAATGCGAGCATGGACTTTTCGATAGTTTGGGGCATCTACAGCGCCAATACGAAACGCTAATCGTTTCACTAGCGGAGTAAGTACAATAGCGGCAATAAATGCCACAATTAAAGACACATAAATCATGTCTGTCCTCCTTAATTGCGTAATCTATTTGCTTCATTCACTTCTATAGAAAGCAAATACGTATACATTTTTATTCAAGGTAAGTATAGCATGAACACTTCATAAAATATAGATATAAATCCTTCAAGTAAATTTCCAGGTTGTTCAACATCATTTTCTATCGATTTTTTAATAGTATTTTTCCAAAATTAAATTTTGTATCAAATAAATATCAACTTTTTGTTATGTTTTCATCCAATTTATTTCTAAAATTCCTATGTTTTCCCTATTGTCAGGTAGTCATAACGCTCAAAATTTGATAAAATAATTGAGTGTCTACTATATTAAAGTCGACCAATTTAAAGGAGAGTAAAATTATGTTCTCAATTTTTAATCGTAACAAAGAACAAACGAGTGCTCGAGAGCTAAAAAGATATTATAAAACGGTAGAGCAGATTAATAGACTTGAAGCGACTTACAGCCCAATGTCGGATGAAGAGCTTCAAAGTATGACTTTTAAATTTAAAGAACGTTTAGAGAACGGCGAAGAATTAATTGCAATTATCCCTGACGCATTTGCAGTTGTTCGTGAGGCTTCTAAACGTGTATTAAACATGCGCCATTTCGACGTTCAGTTAATTGGTGGTCTAGTATTAACAGAAGGAAACATCGCCGAAATGCCTACTGGCGAAGGGAAAACATTAGTCGCTTCCCTACCGTCTTATGTACGTGCATTAGAAGGTAAAGGTGTTCACGTTATTACTGTTAATGATTACTTAGCAAAACGTGACTTTGAATTAATCGGTCAAATCCACCGTTTCTTAGGATTAACAGTTGGTCTGAACGTACCAATGATGGAGCCAGACGCGAAAAAAGAAGCCTACAATGCAGATATTACATATGGTGTCGGAACTGAATTCGGATTCGACTACTTACGTGATAATATGGCACACACAATCGGTGATAAAGTTCAGCGTCCTTACCACTTCGCGATTATCGATGAAGTCGACTCTGTGTTAATTGACGAGGCAAAAACGCCGTTAATTATTGCAGGTAAAATGGGGGCTAATGAAGAATTGCACCGTATTGCAGCCATGCTAGCAAAACGCTTCAAAATTGATGAAGATTACGATTTTGATGATGAAACAAAAGCAACTTCACTAACAGATCAAGGGATTGAAAAAGTAGAAGCTGCCTTTGGTGTCGACAATCTTTATGATTTAGAGCACCAAACACTTTATCACTATGTCATTCAAGCCGTTCGTGCACACGTAATGTTCGAGCGTGACGTAGATTACATCGTACGTGAGGACAAAATCGAATTAGTCGATATGTTCACGGGCCGTATTATGGAAGGACGTTCACTTTCAGACGGTTTACACCAAGCGATCGAAGCAAAAGAAGAAGTGACGATCACTGAAGAAAACAAAGCACAAGCACAAGTTACCATTCAAAACTATTTCCGTATGTACCCGAAATTATCAGGGATGACAGGTACTGCGAAGACACAAGAAAATGAAATTTTAGAAGTTTACGGCATGCGCGTACTTCAAATTCCAACAAACCGTCCGCGTCGTCGTATCGACCAAACGGATATGGTATTTGAAAAGATTGAGCAAAAATATGAATACGTAGCACAAGAAGCGCTGCGTCGTCACGAAAATGGTCAGCCCGTATTAATCGGTACAACTTCTATTTTACAGTCAGAAAAAGTCGCAAGTTACTTAAAAAAATACGGCTTAGATTTCCAACTTTTAAATGCCAAAACGGTAGAACAAGAAGTGGAATTAATTTCTGGAGCAGGTCAAAAAAATCGTATTACCGTTGCGACAAACATGGCAGGCCGTGGTACGGATATCGTATTAGGCGATGGTGTAGATGCACTTGGCGGTCTTTTCGTAATCGGTACGGAAAAACACGAATCTCGTCGTATCGACAACCAATTACGCGGTCGTTCTGGACGTCAAGGTGACCCAGGTGAAACGCAATTCATCCTGTCAATCGAAGACGATATGTTCAAACGTTTCGCCAAAGATGATGTAGAAAAATTCCGTAAAAAAATGACGGCTACCGAAATCGGTCGTATTGAAAATAAAGAAGTCAATGAGCTAATCGAACGTACGCAACGCATCGTAGAAGGTGCACACTTCTCAATGCGTGAATACAACTTAAAATTAGATGATGTTATTAACGACCAACGTCGCGTTATTTACAACTTACGTGACCGCGTATTACGTAACGAAGAGTTACTTGCTTTACTCATCACCATGATGAACGAAACAATCGACTTCGCAGTACGTGATAATGCATCTGAAGACATAAACGTTCTTGAATGGGATTTCGACAAAATGGAACGCACAGTGAATTCCCTATTTTTAACACCAGTCACAGTTAACCGTGAAGAAACAAAAGTGAAAAAAATGTTAGAGGCAATGGATCCAGCAATTAAAGAACTTGCGGAAGTGATCGAAAGCTTCGAAGAAAACGAACAAATGATGGCCGTTATTCCAAAAGTAATGCTTGGCTTCATCGATCAAACGTGGGTACGTCACTTAGAACAAATGGCGCACTTAAAAGAAGGTATTGGCTTACGTCACTACCAACAAGAAGATCCAATGCGTATTTACCAACGTGAAGGCTTAGAAATGTTCGGCAAAAACTATCAAGAGCTTCGTCGCAAAATCGTAGAAGAGCTTGTTACATTCATGAGAAATCTTAAGTTAAATACGGAGGAATAGAAAATGGGATTATTTGATTTATTTAAAAAAGGCGATAAAGTCGGGAAAGATAGTGCCGTTGATTCAGCTTCGGTTGTAAAATCATCTGCCAAAACTTCTAAAAAAGATGCAAATCGTGATGTTGACACAAAATTATCATTCCACCCAGAATGGAATGTGCCACAAGAACAAAAATATGTATTTAACTTCTTAGCAAATGATTTAGCGCCATTAAAGCCAAATCAATTATCATTATCTGCGATTAATATCGAACCAACAATGAACGGTTCTTGGAACGTAAAAGCCTTTTTCCGTTCTTCACTAGCAGAAGCCATCGAACTTGGTGACATCGAATTATTAATTTTAGATAAAGACGATAACCGTGTAGCTTCACACTACTTCGACTTTAAAGAATTAGGAGTGATTCCAGCTGAAAGTGCACGTCCTTGGATCTTCACATTCCCTAAATCATCTATTAATGTGGAAGATGTACCTGAAGAAGGCTGGAAAATTTCATTTAACTTATTATCATTACGTGGTCACCAATTAGACCTTGATGATACTTGGAAAAAACAATTACCAAAATCAGAGCAAGAAAAACTAGCTGAAATCGTGAAAACTTTACCGAAGTTAGGTAAAACAGAAGTAAACTTTACTGGTTTACAAGCAAAACTAAATGAAGATGGCAGCATGCACGCGTCGATCTTCATCCGTAACGGTCATGATAAAGCGATCAACTTAGCACAATTACCACTTGAAATTGTAGATGCTCGTGGTGAAATCGTTGCGAAGGGTTCATTTAAATTGAACCCCGTGTTAACCGTTCAACCGAACACAACAAAACCTTGGACATTCATCTTCCCTGCTGAGTTAGTGACAGCAGAAGGTATTGATCTATCTCGCTGGACTGCTCGCGTACCACAATAGTTTAATAAATCCGGCTATACGGGAAAAATCACATAAATTTAGCGCATTACTTGGAGTAGATAACTCAAGGTAATGCGCTTTTTTTGTCGTAGAGAGGAAATTGAGTGTGTACCTACGCGCTTATATAAACATTTTTTAAGCGATAATCGACTTCCCTTTCCGTTCAACACATAAAAAATCCTCCACCCTTTTATAAAGGTAGAGGATTTGAATAGTAGTGTGTATTATGCTATGTATTATTCACCTTCTGGAGTGTTGTCTACATCGCTTTGATCGTCAACTGCTACAGCTGATGATGAGAAACTTGCGACACGTTTAGCGCCTACGAATTTATTACCCCAGTAATATTTGTCGTTAATGTCTGTTTTAATTACACCTTTACTTGTAGAAGCATGGATAAACTTCCCTGATCCGATGTAAATCCCAACGTGTGATACGCGGCTACCTGATGTATTGAAGAATACTAAGTCGCCTGCTTGTAATTCACTTTTCTTAATGGCTGTACCTTGTCCATACATACCTGAAGAAGTACGATCTAATGAAGTAATGCCTAATTCTTTATATACTTGGCGAACATAACCTGAGCAGTCAAAGCCACTTGCAGAAGTTCCACCGTATGAATAGCGAACGCCGATATATTTTGAAGTAATTTGATTTAACTTTTCGACTGAGTAATTATTTGATGATGCAGAAGCTTCATTTTCATGTACGGGCATGAAGAAAATGACGAACGCTGCTGCCAAAGTTAGTACTGTATTACGTATTAATTTAAAGTAGTTCATCGTGTTCCTCCAAACATCTCAATTAATTTTCTGAAAACTTAACTGTTATTAGATTAACACGATATTCCACTTTATAACATTACAGTTGCGTAACAATAAAGTTACATAAATACTTTATTGTAATTTACATACAAATATATATAATCCCCGTAAATAAGGGTTTTCAAACCTATAATAACCTTACTAAAGTGTAATTTATTGTAATATTAATCCTATTTAAAGTTAATTTTGTAACATTTGTAATATTTATAGAGGTAATGTTACGAATAAAGAGGCACAATCAAAGGGGAATTCACTAACAAGGTCCGTTAAAAGAGGATATCTAGCTATTGGCGTGCTATGGCATGACCGCATTATGGTCACGTGGTACGTGTCCATACTACTGTCTTTAATGCCGTATGCAAGGCCCGCCAATACAATGTGTTGTACTTTTTACAAAGTTAAAAAGCGTTTAATCATACCGCTTGCGCTTTCGCGAGGCGGCGGGGATTGACCGGAATAATATCTTATAATTGAAATGAAAGTGAATGCCATTGTTTTATTTATGATTAACATACTTTCTATTAAACTAGTTTCGCTTTTATAAAAGATACTTTATCGAATAAACCTTATCCAAAACACCTTATTCGAAAAAATTTTCCATTCCAAATAGAGTGACGCGGAGCGCAGGGGGCGACTCCTTGGGGATTAAGCGTGCGCGGAATATCCACTTGTAGCTTGCCGCCGTAAAGGCAAGCTATAAGTTAGATGGAGCCACGCCCCCAGGAAAGCGTCCCCCGTAGCGTAGCAGAACGGACTTAATTGAAAAGGAATCCCTTTGAATACTAAAATGATATTCTCCCCAACTTATGGTGATGATCCCGTTATCTCCATATTAAAAGCCATTTGATAAGTAATCTTCATTACTCATCAAATGGCTTTCTATGATTTATTTAATAGAGTTCAATCGTTTAAATGCGACGAAGCGTTCTGACCAGTATTTTGTCGTAACGTCGCCGATTGCGATGCCTGTTGAACCCGCGTGAATGAATTGGTTGTTTCCTATATAAATACCCATATGTGAAATGTTTGGTATGAATGTATTTTTGAAGAATACTAGGTCACCAGGGACAGGGTCTTTTACTTTTGTTGTGTCTTGCTCAAAATACATTAAACTACTTTTTCTTGTTTGCTCGATGCCGACTGCGTTATATACAAAGTTGACGAAGCCGCTGCAGTCAAAGCCTTCGATTGTCGTTCCTCCATATTTATATGGAATGCCAAGCGATTGCTGTGCGATTTGAAGGAGTTGTCCATATTTTGAAGCGGTCTCATTACTAATCGTTGCTGTAATCTCTTTTTCACTTGCTAGCACTTTAGCAATCTTTTCATCGGCAGTTTCATTAAATTCGATAACCGCCTCTACCTTATCTGCTACTGTAGATTCGATTATTTCTTCTTTCACCACTGTATTCGGTTTTGTCGTTTCTTTAGTTGGAATGGCTGGAGCTACCGCACTTGTTGGTTGTTCAATTGTTAGCTTTTGGCCAACAAATAGCGCATCCGTTTTCAGTTTGTTCCATTGTTTTAGAAGAACAATGGTTGTATTATACTTTTTCGCGATGTTTGTGAGGTTGTCCCCTTTTACGACAGTATGGGTAATGGATTTGCTCACTTCGACTTTGTTATCTTCGGTTTTCTTTTCTTCAACCTTATTGGGGCTCGTCGTATGATTCATTGATGCGACAACCAGCTTTTGGTTTGTGTAGATCAAGTCGCCTGTTAGTTTATTCAATTGTTTCAGCTGCTGTGCTGTCGTGTTGTGAGCTTTCGCAATTTTAGTCAATGTATCTCCTTTTTGCACGGTATACGATGCGGCTTCGACATTTGCAGAAGTTACTAATATCGATGAAATTACGGCACCTGCAATTATAGTTTTCCATACATTTTTCATTTTGAAAACTCCTTCCTTATCTGTGAAACTTATACTCTATACCCATTTTACTTAACAATCTACCTGCTTATCAACATGCCATTTGGTCGATTCTTTTGTGAAAATGCAGTAATAACCGTTTTTAAGTAGTATTTGAAAGAATTCTGGCGAAAGTACTTAAATTCTGACGATTACTTTCTTTTTTACAACAACTACTGTTTGAAGTTTAATATTTTTATGATAGAATAATCCCTTGTGAACAGTTTAAGTTTTTAGAAATTTTAGTATTTTCAAATATAAAGGAGTTTAGTTCAATATGAAGAGCAGTAAAGGTTTTTTCCGCGAGAATATCGCAGTAGGTTTCATGTTATTTGCGTTATTTTTAGGTGCAGGAAATATCATATTTCCACCACAGTTAGGTCAGATGGCGGGTGAAAATATTGTCTGGTCGATGCTAGGATTTTTAATTACAGGGGTAGGCTTACCTCTTTTAGGGATAATCGCCGTAGCGAAAAATGGTGGAGATTTAGAAGTTTTGGCGGGACGTATTAATCCATATTTCGGGATTATTTTTACTTCTATTATTTATTTATCAATTGGACCATTCTTTGCGATACCTCGTACAGGTGCCGTTTCTTATTCAATTGGTGTTGCCCCATTCTTATCAGAAGCAACACAAGAAAGTTGGATTCCATTACTCATCACAACACTTATTTTCTTTAGTTTCACATTCTACTTGGCTTATAATCCAACGAAAATCGTTGACCGTGTAGGTAAGATTTTAACGCCTGCCCTACTTATCGTTATTTGCTTGCTTACAATTAAAGCCATTATTACGCCACTGGGTGAAGTTGGTGAAGCGCAAGGAACTTATATCGACAATGCATTCGGTGAATCGTTTATCCAAGGTTACTTAACGATGGATGTGCTGGCTTCATTAGTATTTGGGATCGTTATCATACAATCATTAGTCGCACGTGGTGTAACAGAAAAAGCAGCTCAAATTAAAATTACAATTTTCGCTGGTATTGTTGCGGCATTAGGTTTAGCCTTTGTTTATATTTCTCTAGGTTATATCGGTGTAACAAGTACGACTGCCATTGGTTTCCATGATGATGGAGGGACAATCATTTCCCTTGCAGCACAGCAACTTTTTGGTCAAGCAGGTAACATTATTTTATCTGCGGTTATTATTTTAGCTTGTTTAACAACTTCGGTTGGATTATTATCTGCGAACGCAACGTTCTTCCATAAAATCTTCCCGAAAATTTCTTATCAAGCGTACTTAGTCATTTTCGCGCTATTTAGTTTCGGTGTTTCAAACTTTGGATTAGCTGATTTGATTAACATTTCATTACCTGTATTAGTAGCGATTTATCCAATTGCGATCGTATTGATGATTTTCGCTTTATTCGGTAACCTATTCAACCATGCACCTAGCGTGTATGGCATGGCGTTAATCTTTACAGGTTTTATTGCTCTATATGACGGCATTAAACAAGCTGGCTATAAAATTGAAGCTTACGACAATTTCCTATCAATCTTCCCGTTTTATGACCAAGGAATTGCTTGGGTTGTCCCCGCTTTAATCGGTGGTGTAATCGGCTACTTTATGTATCTTGCTAAACGTAACAAATAATCTTTCATAAATTATGTAAAGGGCATTGAATGGAAAAATACATTCAATGCCCTTTTTTTAATAGCGTCTTCTTAATTGTCGCTGCTTT